>QEUW01000007.1 GCA_003577005.1 Chloroflexota bacterium
GGCGGGTCGAACATGAAGGTGAGCGTGTCGCCGGTAAGGTCGGCGGCGGCGGGGCGGATGTTGCCCAACCCACCCTTGACGATGACAAAGACATCGTCGGGTTTCTGGTCGCCGTTGTAGTCCAGTGGAACAATCGGCCCAAAGTCGATGCGCATGGTCGTCACACACGAGGCGGCGGTCACGCCCACGGCATTGCGCAGATCGGCGCGGTAGAGATAGGCGTAACGCCCCTCGCCGGGTGTACCGGCTTCGCCCACGGGCCACGTGCGCGACTGCAAAAAGGCGGAACCCGAGGCTCCGGGGGGCGTAAAGTAGTCGGCGAGGTCGCTGACGGTGATGGTGCAATCGGTGTCGAACAGGCAGTTGATGTCCGGGGCGCTGACATCCACAAGAGTGAGCGCCGCCCCCGGCGCGGCTTTGGGCGCCGCGGCCACGGGCTGGGGCGTCACCAGGTGTGATAACAGCAGCGCAAAGACAAGGGTCAAAAAGCTGACGCGCTGCAGCAGTGTGCGCCGTGGTTGGTGTACATTCATCGCTCCTATCCTTTCTGATTCAAATGGAAATATTTTTGTGGTCGAGCGGGGGCGATGGAAATTGCGATTGAGCGCAGTCTATCCGTTTGCCAAGATTGGAGCGATGATGTCTGACACAGCGAGTATGTGACGAAGATCACAGAGGAGAGGGCTGGGGAGATTGTGAAGTGTTGCTGCTTACGGCAGCGGCTGCGGATCGACCGTCGGGCCTGGAATTTGGGGCGCGCCATTCACAAAGTCTACCGGCTCGATGCGCAGGCTGCGCGAGCCTTCGGGATAGCCCACATTGGGCGCAGTCCAGGCGTGGTAGACCATCCATAGGTTGCCTGCTGGGTCGCGGAAAAACTCCTGACCGCCGGGGCCCATCGCTTCGGGGATGAAGGTAAAGAGCGGTTCCTTCTGCGGCTTTTCGCAGGGGCCGGTGACCGTCTCGCACACCGCATAGCCGACGGCATAGGCGTGGCTTTCCCACCAGTTGCCCGAATAGAAGAGATAATAGACACCCTCATGCTCGACCATAGCCGGGGCTTCCACGAGCGGGTATTCCCAGATCTGGTCACGGCGGATCAGTTGTACCGGCTCGCCCTCCAGCGCCAGACCATCGTCGCGCAACGGCTGCACCCACAGACCGACCGGCAGGCCACAGCAGTTGCCGTCATTCTTCCACAGCAGATAGGCCCGGCCATCTTGATCCACAAAGGGGCTGGGGTCAATCGAGCCGCCCAGGTCAAGCTGGCAGACGAAGGGTACGGTCGAATCATCGACAAATGGGCCGGCGGGTTGGTCTGCTATGGCGCGGCCGATGCATTGTCTTTCTGCGGCGCGGTAGCGCGCTGTGTAATAGAGGACAAGCCGCTCTCCCCGCAGCAGAACCGCCGGCGCCCAGGTGAGGCTTTGATGCCAGGCAGCCCACTCCGGCAGCCGCGGCAGGGCATCGCCAAGCCACTCGGTTTCGGCAAAGTCCTGGCTCAGACGCAGCACCGGCACGTTGGTGGCGCCGACATTCGTAGCGTATACATAGTAATGATCACCCACGGGCAAGACAAAAGGATCGGGAAAATCTCCGGGGTAGATGGGGTTGTCGTAGGTTGCAGCGGTTGTGGGTTGTGGTGTCGGCGGGACCGTCCCTGCCGGTGAGTCCAGCGGTGCAATGGGGGTACAGGCGGCCAGCAGGAGGGCAATAAGCCAGAGCAGGAAGGGCTGTCGGGATGCTTTCATCGTCCGGCGACTACCCTTTCAGCCCGGTCACGGCGACACTTTCGATAAAGTACTTCTGCATAAAGATCAGAATGAAGACGATGGGCAGAATCGCAATAAGCGAGCCGGCCATGAGCAGATGCCACTGGCGCTCATAGAGGCTGTTGAGGCGGACCAGCATGAGCGGCAGCGTAAACTTGTCCGCCGTGTTCAGGTAGATCAGCGGGCCGAGAAAATCGTTCCAGCGGGCAATAAACCCCAGCCCGCCCAACGTCGCCAGGATCGGGGCCGCCAGTGGGAGAAAGATAAAGAGAAAGGTCTGGAACGGATTTGCGCCGTCGACGCGGGCCGCGTCTTCCAACTCTGGCGGCAGCGTGCGGAAGAACTGGCGGGCGAGAAAGACGGCAAAGGCTGAACCAAAGAGCAACGGCACGATCAGCGGCCGGTAGGTGTCGATCCAGCCCAGGATGCGAAACAAAATAAAGGAGGGGATCATCGTCACCACGCCGGGGATCATCATCGTCACCAGCAACAGGCCAAAGAAGGCGTTGCGCCCAGGGAAACGCATACGCGCAAAGGCAAAGCCGGCCAGCGCGCTGACCAATACCTCGCCCGCGGTGCTGATCACAGCCACGGTCATCGAATTGACAAAGCCGCGCGCCAGATCGACACGATTCCACACCTGCACATAATTGGCAAAGACGATGGGGTCGGGGATCCACTCGGGTGGCATGCGAAAGACGTCGCTCGGTTGCTTGAGTGAGGTCGAGAGCATGTAGACGAGCGGCAGCAATTGGATGAATGCGCCCAGGAGCAGCAACACGAAGACGAGAAGCTTGACACCCGTGCGCCGGGCGCGAGCGCCGCTCGATGTGCGCACGGTGGAGGTGCTGGCTTTTGCGAGCGTTGCCATCAGAGCCTCCTATGCCTCGTAGAAGACCCACCGGCGGGCAAGGGCAAAGTTCAGCGCCGTGATTGCAATGATCACGACCCCCACCAGCCACGCCTGCGCCGAGGCGTACCCCATCTGCAGGTCGCGGAAGGCGTTCTGCCAGATCAGCATCACCAGTGTGGTCGAAGCATACTGCGGGCCGCCCCTGGTCATGATATAGGGCTGCACAAAGGTCTGAAACCCACCGATCAGCGAGGTGACCAGCAGGAAAAAGGTCGTCGGGGTCAACGCCGGCCAGGTCACTCCCCAGAACTTTGCCCATAGCCCGGCGCCATCAACCTCGGCAGCTTCGTAGAGGTCGCGGCGTACGCCCTGCAAGGCGGCCAGATAGATGAGCGCTTGAAAGCCCAGCCCGGCCCACACGCCCATGATGATCAGTGCCGGCTTCACTGTCTGGCGATCCTGCAACCAGTTGATGCGCGTCCATTCCACCGGCAGGCCCAGCGTGCGCAGGCTGTAGTTGAGCAGTCCAAAGTCCGGGTTGAAGATCCACAGCCAGATCAGCGCCAACGCCGCCAGCGGCAAAATATTGGGGAGATAGTAGATGACGCGAAAGGCGCGGGCGCCAAAGACCGACTGATTCATCAGCAAGCTGACTACGAGCGCCAGGGCCAGCGAGATCGGCACGCCGAGCAGCAAAAAGGCGGTGTTGTACATTGCCGTCCAGACGAGTGGGTCGCCAAACAGCATTTCGCGCCAGTTGTCCAGGCCAGTCCAGCGGGGGCTGCGGAGGGCGTCCCAGCGCATAAAGCCCAGCACGAGCGAGGCGACCAGGGGACCGGCGGCGAAGATGATAAAGCCGAGCAACGGCGCGGCGATAAAGAGATAGCCCCAGAACGTGTCGATACGGCTCAGGCGCGACTCGTTCGATGAACGAACAACAGGTTCAACAGTGGGAGCGTTCATGCGACAGGTCCTCGTGCCGAGAGATTGGATATTGAGAGACTAGGAGATTGTGATAGCGGCAATCTCCCAATCTCCTAATCTCCCCAATCTCTCAATCTCTACTACTCCTCCAACGATTCCCACGCATCATCCAGGGCCGATTGGAACGCCTCCTTACGCTCCTGGATGGCCGCCTCGGCGGTCTTTTCGCCGTTCACGACGACTTCGGGCCAGACGCCCTGCCACCAGTTGTCGTTGAACCATTGGCCATAAAGGGGCGTTCGGGTCCAGGGACCGGCCAGTTCGCAGCGGGCTGCCTCCAGAAAAACCTCTGCGTTCTCCGGCTTTTGATCCGGCTGCAAGAAGACATTGCTGTTGGCCAGGTCCTTCTGATTGGGAATCTGGAAACCGAGCGCCGCCTGCTCGGTCTGCCCCTGCGAGCCGGCGATGAATTCGATAAAGCGGTACGCCTGCTCGGCATACCGCTCGCCGTTCGAGCCGGCGATGATGGCGATGCCCACCGAGCCGGACCAGCCGCTGAAGGTGCAGTCATCGGCGCGCGCCGTGAGCTGTCCGCTCGGGCCTACCGGGTTGGGGATCACATCCCAGTCAAAGGGCAGGATATTACGGTAGGTGGTGACGGCCCAACGACCGTTATTGGTCATGGCCACGCGCCCGGTCTCGAACATCTGCCCCAGACTCATCGACTCCACCTGCTGCGAAGTGGGGTGGACCTGATATACGTGGGTCAGATCGGAGAGCCACTGTACGGCGGCAATCGTTTCAGGATCGTCGGCCACAAACGTTCTGCCGTCGTCCGAGATGATACGCCCCCCATTGCCATAGACGGCGTTCTCAAACCAGATGTCACCTACCCCAAAGACCTCGACCGTATTGATGTCAAAACCCTCCTCACCTGGATGCAGGCCATTGGCATCTACAGTGATCTGGCGGCCGATCTCCACGATTTCGTCCCAGGTCAAGGGCTGTGTGGGGTCGGGGAGCGGCACACCGGCCTGGTTGAAGAGATCCTTGTTGATGTAGAGCACCGTCGGGCCAATATCTTTGGGCAACGCATAGAGATCGCCCACGCCAAAAGCTCTGCTGGCCGGGTCATAGCGGTAGCGTTCGAGTGCGCTCTCCCAAATGTTGTCGAGGTCGATCACGTCGCTGGCCTGGACAAACTGTTCGATGCTCACCAGCTGCCCGCGGGGGGCAAAGGCGGAGAAATCGCCATCAGGGATATAGGCGATATCGGGCGGGGTGCCGCCGGCGATCATGGTGGTTAGCTTGGTGACGTAATCTTCAGGGATCGGATTGTACTGGATCACAATGTCGGGGTTATTTTGGTTGAACGAATCGACGAGGGTCTGGAAGACTTCGATCTCATCGGGACCACCCCAACCCACAAAGGTGAGCGTCACCGCCTCACCCTCTGCCACAGGGGCGCTGCTATCAGCGCCAGGCTGCGTGCCCGGCGCTGGGGCGACGGCGCCACAGGCGACGACCAACGCGGCCACAAGCACCCATCCGGTAACTCTCCACAACCGTTTCAGTGTGGCATTCATTCCTCAGCCTCCTTGCTTGAAGAACTGTAGGACGGTCACAGTGGGTTGGACAAGCCTGGCAGCTTGCGCTGAAGGTAGAGAAACGTGGGGTGACCAAGCTAGGCGGCTTGTACCATCTGCGTAGCAACTGCGCCGTCCCAAAGCGATTACCATACGGTGAAAGTACTTTTACGGACTCCTGGCGGTCACCCATGCTTGATTCTACACCCGGGAAGAGATGAACGTGAGGCTCACGGGCACAACTTGATCAAATCATACGCATAACCAGGAGGAAGTGTATGTAGGAAAAGTGGTAAAGCGGACTTGTGCGAGGTTAAAGTCAGCCTATGACATCGATTTACAAGGCAACGTTGTCGCCGAGTGATTTCGATCTATAACAGTACCGCCACCAGAACCGCGATCACCACGATATGCATGGTCTGGTCTACCATTACCTGGACAAAGTGGAGGCGCGTCTGGCCGAGCAGACGCATCCACCCCGCAGCGAGGTTCGCAGCATCAATAAACCAATGAGAGAAGAAGATTCCCGCAGCAAAGAGCGCGTAAGGGGGTGGAGCGAGCGTGAGTGGGTGGGTAAACCAGAGGCTGGTTACCAAGATGAGCGTATAGATCCCACAGTGGACGAGAATTGCGGGGGCGAGCCAGTGGCGCTGTTTGTTGCGCGCCATCCAATCGTTTTGCAACATCCAGTCGGCGACCAGGTGGCCGATCAACAGGCAATCAAATGTGCTCATGGCGCTTGCGATGAGTGCTCCTTGCGCCGCCTGAAAAAATGGCGGATAATCAAGTCTAGCGCTAACGCGCGCCCGTATCTGTGCGACCCTCTACATTGCTACTGTGATCGACCGCACACCGGATCCGTTTCCCCCTGCACAGACAGCGGTCCTTGCCGCCTCTACACTCTCGGAGATAGATATGGACGAGAAAACGCTTGCGCGCCGTGTGGCTGCGCTCAAAGAATTTACACTGTTCGACGGTCTGACCGAAAAAGAACTCGTTACTCTTGTGGACGATTTCCGTCTAAAAGAGTACGGACGGGATGAGGTCGTCTTTCGACAAGGGGATGAGAGCCGCGAGGTCTATCTGGTGTTGCAGGGCCGGGTACGTATCTACAAGATCAGCCCGTCGGGCCATGAGACATCGATCGATATTCTCGCCGCCCACGATATCTTTGGTGAGTTTGCCCCGCTGACCGGTGAGCCACGTAACGCCACTGCTCAGGCTGTTGGCCCAGTCTCGCTGCTGCTCATGAGCCAGGATCGCTTTCTGCACCACCTGCGCACACAGCCGTTGCTGGGTCTCAACCTTGCGCGCATCCTGGCGAAGAAGGCGCAGTGGACATCAGCCTACGCGGAATCGATTGCGCAGTTTGACGCAGCCGGTCGTTTGCTGCACATCTTGCTCAACCACAATGCTCGCCACGGCCAGGCCATCGAACCGGGCAAACGCTATGTGTTGGACCTGGCGCTCAACCAGAGCGATCTGGCTTCGATGGTCGGAGCGCGGCGCGAGTGGGTCAACCGGCTGCTGAGCGACTGGCGCAAGCGCGGCCTGCTCGAATTCGACAATGGCGTCATCACCATCCTCGACCTGCCGCGTGTGGAAGCTGAACGCGACAGCCGCATCGAAGCCAACCAGCACAGCGCGGCGTGGTAGACCAGTTGCCAGTGGCGGGATCAGCGCCCCGCTGCCGGCACGCCCACTGTTCGGAACAGAGAGTGCGGAGAAAAGGCGCTGTTCTCTGTGTGACCGGTACAGTGACCCTACCCACAAGGAGAAACCCAACCATGCGTGCTGTCTATTTGTATCGAAAATGGTTCGCCCTGCTGGCCCTGCTGTCAGTCGTACTGCCAGCAGCTTCTGTCCAGCAGGCTCGGGCTGCTCAACACCGCCGTGCGACACCCGCGCTTGCCGCAGCACCGTCCGCCACTATTACACTTGAGCCTGTGGCCGATGCCGCCATCGACAGCGGCAACCCGAGCACCAATTTTGGCCAGGCCGACCAGATCCAGGTTGCCAATATCGCCACGCTGGCGTTGATCACGCGTGTGTCGCTCCTCCGCTTTGACCTGAGTGTCTTGCCCGCCGGTGCGATCATCAACCGCGCCGAACTGCGCTTGCGCCAGACCTCGGCCAATGGAATCAACTGGACGCTCAACCTCAACCGCCTCACCACCGCCTGGACGGAAGATACGGTCACGTGGAATACACGCCCTTTCAGCACCAGCTTCTACACGGGCCTGCCCGTACCCGACCCCGGCGCAAATGATCCGAATGTTGTCTGGGATGTGACTGAACTTGTCCGCACTTGGGCTTACGGTGTACAACTCAACTTTGGGCTGGAATTGGTTGGCTCTAGCAGTCCAAACCAGTCCTTTTTGCGCGCTTTCAGCAGCCGCGAAGGCGACACACCGCCCGAACTCTTTATCGACTACACACCGCCGCCCACCAACATCATGATCCCCGAAGATAGGGTGCCGGTGACGCTCGACGGCCGCTGCGAGAGGGGCGAGTATGCAGGGGCAACGGCCCTCTCCTATGTGGATGTACAAGCCACCGTCGGCACGGTCCATCTCAAACATGATGCCGACGCCATCTACGTCTGTTTTGTCGCACCGGCCGGCCGGCCGGGTCTCAGCTTCTTTGGCGTCTATCTCGATACCGATCTTGGGCGCGAGAAGTATGCTACCGACGACGACTACGCCCTCCACGTCGACGTGACAACCGGCGATACGAGCAGCCTGCGTGGCACGGGCGATCCCAACCAGGTCTATGAGCCCACCGACCTGGGAGATTGGAAAGCGATCGCCAGCAGCGGCAACGCCGACACCGCCGAATACGTCATCAGCCGCACGCTCTTCAATCGCACCTGTACCAGCCCCTTTGGCCTGGCCCTCTACCACCGCCACGTGCGCGACCAGGGGGATGATTACGGGCTACCTGCCGGCGCCCTTTGGGACTTTCCCGACCAGTGGCTGGAGGCCACACTGGAGAACCCAGGCTGTATCCGCGTCTGCTCCGAGACGGCCACCCCGTGTGGACCCGCGCCAGGGGCAACGGTGCGCAACACTGATGACGGCGCCATCTACACGCTGGATGCTGAGGGCTATGTCGTCAACCGCGACCAGGTCGCTAACGGCGACCCGCTTTGGGCGCTCCTGCCGGTGAGCAGCACAGCCCGTTCGACCCTCTATTACACCAGCGGCCCCGAACAGACGGTGGACGAGGCTGACTTCCGCGGCCCCAACGCCGGCATTATGACACTGGTTGTTTCACAACAGAATCCGCTGCTTGTCCAGAATCTGGATGTCTCTGCTCAGTGGTACGTAGAGGGCGATATCGACCGCGCCAACTGGCTGCGTGACAACCTGGTCCGTACATCGGATTTTCTCTACAGCTTTACCGACGGCCAGTTCGCCCTGGGCCGGGTGACCGTACAGCAGAGTTACGACGGTTGGGACAACGCCGATCTGCAATTGCACGCCAACAATATCTTCCAGCCGCGCGCCGACATCGGCGGCATCGTGGTCACCGACACAATGGACCTCGACCCGACGATCCCCATTACGTATGCTCCCGGCCACATGTACATCGGTTCAGACTGGAACCGTTATGGTAAGCCACCCGGCGAGCCGATCTTCGACGGCGGCGAACAGGTTCCGCTCGCCAGTCTCGCCTCGGATTGGGCCATCGCGCTGGCGCATGAACTGGGGCACTACCTGCTCTACCTCTTCGATGTCTACACCGACATCGACGGCAACGCCAGCGAGGAATTGGCAGAGCAATGCACGCTCAGCGCTATGGGCGACGCCTACAAGCCCTCTAACCACGCCTTTATCTACGACCGCGACCACTGGGACGCCAATTGCAGCGAGACCGAGGCCTACACGACGCTGGGTGGCCGCACCGAGTGGCAGACCATCCACCTCTGGTACCCGTGGACGATCACGCCCACGGACTTTATCACCGGCCCCGTGCTGCCGGCGGGCGTGACGTCCGTGACCTTTGTGACACCCACCATCCCTCCCGGCCCACCGGCGACGAGCCAGGTGTTCGACCTGGTCTACCAGGATAACGAGACGAACTCGGCTGAAGCACGTGGTTTCCTTTTGCGCAACAACCGGGTCTTGGAACAGGGCAAGCCCCCCAAGGGCGCCAACCAGATTCACCTGATCGACGCCCAGATAGGCGACCGCCTCTGTGTCTACGACATCAACGACCACGCCGAAGGCGACGAGACGCCGCGCCACCAGTTTGGCTGCGAGACCATCGTGGCCGGCGACGCTACGCTGGAGATGACCAAAAACGTGGCCTGGGCGCCGCTGGTCGACCTACGCCAGACCGGGCTAAGCCAGCTCACCATCGCTGTCACCCAGCCCGTCACCTCGCCCGTGGATGTACCGATCCACGCCGCGCTCTATCCTGAACATGGCGAGAAGTTGCTGGAACTGACCCTGGCTGGCGACGGCAGCGTGCATACAGGCGAATTCAACCTGGCAGAGAGCGTGCCGCCGCTCTATGTGCAGCTCTTTGTCAGCGAGACGGTGCCGGCGCCGACCACCCGCCGCGAGGTGATCGTGGACCGGGGCACCGGCGGTTCCGGCGCCTTTGGGCCGGCGAGAATGGGTGGCAAAGTGCTGATCATCTCATCCGATGGCAACGCATCTTATGAAAGCGATGATCCCCTTACGCTGGGTCCAGGGGAGTCCATTGCCTGGCAGAGTATGCCGGGTACACCGCCGTTGCCGCCAGGACTTTCGATTCTTGGCCAATCCTACCGGCTTGACGCCTTTCCGCCATCCCTCGTCGTGAGCGGCACCGTGAGTATTCGCTTTGCCGAGCCGCCGGCATTGGTCAACGCTGCCAGCACGGTTCAGCAAGGCCAGCTGGGTCCGGCTCTTTATTTCTGGGATGGTATCCGCTGGGAACGGCTGGACACCTCACTCACCAAACCGATCCATGCAGCGGACGGTGAGCAGCTTGCCTCTGCACGCAGCCGCGGCATTGGCGTTTATGCAGTCATGGTAGACCAGGGCCAGTCACGGCTTCTCCTGCCTCTCATCTACCGGTAAGCGCAGTAGCCCTGGGGGTGGTTGCAGGCTTCACCCCTAGGGCACCCCTATTGTCTCACCCAACGCCGTCAGGATCGTATGGTTGTGCGAAATATTGTGCAGAAACGATTCTCGCATGTGGGGATCGGTAATCTTGTCTGCATTGGTCATGAGCAGACGCCTGGCAGCCTGCAATGCATGTTGGGCGAGGGCCGGCTCACGCAGGGTCTGAAAAACCTGATGACAGACCCAGTAATCGCGCTGCGGATAATCGGGGCCATCCCCACCACATGCGTCTAGCAGCGCGACAGCCTGATGGGCGTATGTGCGTGCCATTCGCTCATCGCCAAGCGCCAGATGAGTGATCGCTAGCGTTGCCAGAACCGCTGTCGTGGACAGTTCAAGATCACATGCCCGAAATTTGGCCAGGGATGCCAGCGCACGCTCGATGGCGTCCGAATAGTTAGCGGTGGAGAGACTCACCAGTGCCAGATCGCTATAACAAATCGCCTCGAGCTGCACATCGCTTTGGGCCTGAGCCAACTGCAGCGCTGCCTGTAGGCTCGCTTCAGCCTGACTCAGGTTGCCCAGTTCTCGTTGCACCTGCCCCAGGTTGCACAAAAGATATGCCTCACCAGAATCAACACCACGGGCGCGGCTGAGCTCCAATCCTTGCACCAGGCACTGCTGTGCTTTGGTGTACTCTCCAACAACAAGGTAGAGTACACCGAGTTCGTTCCACGTAAAAAGCTGCCACCAACGGTCGTTGATCCGCTCGTAAATTTGTAATGCTTGCTGCAGCAGTATCTCAGCCTCGGCGTAATCACCGATAGTGCTTGCTCCCTGACCAATGCTGAACAGGCACGATGCAACGCCTGCCAAATCGCCGACAGCCTCATAAATCTGTTGGGCTTGACGATAATAAGTGAGCGCTGCATCCATGTTGCGACGATAGAATTCGAGAATGCCGAGCATATTGAGGGCTCTTGCCTCACCGGGCCGGTTGCTCAGCAGCCGGTTGAGGGCAAGATTGCGCTGAAATTGATCCTCTGCTTCCTCATACTTCCCTTGTTGGCGATAGACCAGACCCAACCCGCGGCGGATTTCCGCCTCTTCATCGCGAAAACGTTCTTCTTGTCTGATACTTGCCAGCGCCTCGGTGTAGACCTGCTCCGCCGTATCATAATCGCCCTGCGACCAGGCGATCAGCCCCAACCGCGCCAGACAGCGGGCCACGCCTTCGGTGTCGCGGCGAGCGCGCGCCAGGTCGAGTGCCTGTTGGACTGCCTGTTGCGCGGCTTCGTATTCGCTGATAGCTTCGTAGTATTCGCCCCAGAGCAGCGCCGTGTCAAAGGCCGGTGCATTGGGCGCCGCCTGGAGCAGCGCCAGCATCTCCCGCTGTTCCTCGCGGCGACCGAGGATGTGCAAAATTTCGATCTTGGCCTTGAGCCACGGCCATCTCGCCTCAAGCGCCAGGGCACGGTTGAAATAGCTGAGTGCGGTCTCGTTGGCGTATTCGCGCTTGGCGCGCTGGCCCGCCACATCCAGATAGTGGAGCGCCTTGTCGCGCACGGGCCGGCGCTGGAGATCGCCGCGGGCATAATGAAAAGCCAGATCGTCGATGCGGTCGGCGTGAAGCTGTTCCAACACCTGGGCGACACTCAGGTGAAGCTCCTGCCGTTGGTCTTCCAACAGTGTCTGGTAGGCCACCTCCTGGGTGATGTTGTGTTTGAAGGTGTAGCTCAGGCGCGGGGCGGGTGTCTCCACCCGGGCGAAATCACGCGCCAGCAACAGTGTCAGCTCTTCGGCTAACTGTGTTTCGGCCATCTGCAACGGGTGAGCCTGAGCCAATAGATCGTATTCAAAAATGCCGCCGATCACACTCGCCACTTTGAGCGTCAGCTTGGCTTGTTCTGGCAGCCGGTCCAGGCGAGCGAGGACGATGCCCTGCACGGTATTGGGCAAACCCATCTCCACCGCCGAGAGGGGGGCATCGGCGGCCAGATGCCGCACACCTGCCCGTTCCTCCAGGCAGTCGGCGTTGCGCAGCCCCTCCATCAGGGCAGGGGAGAGATGCCAGCCTGCCGGGCCGGGCAGCAACTGTCCGGCATCGCGCAGCGCATCGACCAGCTCCTCGGCAAAGAAGGGGTTGCCCTGCGTCTGCGCCTGGATGAGCGCCAGCGCCAGTGGGTCTACCTCGCCTTGCAGCCGGTGACGGACCAGTTCGGCCAGCCCCTCCGGCGCCAGTTCGTTGAGCGCCAGGTGGAGTTGCCCTGGCAGCGCCGCCACTTCGGCTAGAAAACGGTCCTCTTCGCGCAAGGGGGGGCGCTGCACCAACAGGAGCAGCACCGGCGCCTCTGTGATCATGCGCGCCAGCGCCAACAACAGACCTTGAGAAGCTTCATCCATCCAGTGGATATCTTCAAAGAGAATGAGCAGCGGTTTGCGCCGGGCCAAGGCCAGCACGATCTCCACGGCAAGCGTAACCAGCGCCTCCTGGCGCAGCCGTGGCTCGAAAGCCGCCGTGGTGGGGTTATCGGGAACGGTCAGGTTCAGCAGGTCGCCCAGCAGCGGCATTCGCACCAGCCAGGCCGGATTGAGATCCTGTAACGTCGCCTCAACCTGTGCGATCTGCTCCTCCGCCGGTGCCTCTACCGCCAGGTGGAAGAGAGCGCGGAGCATCTGTCCTGCCGCGCTGTAAGCTACATCCTGGCTTGTGCTCTGGCACACAGCGCGCACGACGCTCAAGCCGCGACTTGCTGCCTGGTTGACAAACACGTCGGCAAGATGGCTCTTGCCGACGCCGGCACCGCCTTCGAGCCGCACGAGCGAGCCTTTTCCCGCTATCACCTGCTCTAGCGCTGGTGTGAGCGCGGCCAGTTCTGCCGCACGGCCGACGAGAGGCGCAGAAATGCGACCGGGTAGTGGATCGGCGACAAGCGGTCGGCGTCCCTGTACCGCATACGCCAATTGTGGCTCCTCCCATCCCTTGAGCTTGAGCATCCCGGCTTCGGACAGTACAAAGGGTCCGGCGACGGTTTCGGCTACAGCAGCGCTGACTAGGATCTGCCCCGGTTGTGCCTGGCTCATCAACCGGGCAGCAAGGATCGTCTCATCGCTCAAGACACCATAGGTGCGGCGGGTGGGGCTGCCATACGCTCCCGTACGCATCAGGCCCTGGCTGACACCAATCTGCGTGGCCGTAACAAAAGAGAGGGCGGGTGGCGGTGTGCGGAGTTCGAGTGCGGCGGCGATCGCACGCTGGTTGTCGTCATCGTGGGCGATGGGTGCCCCAAAAGCAGCATAGAGATAACTGCCCTTGTCGCCGGTAGTCAACTGGATCAGCGCACCTTCATAGCGGTTGACCACCTTCTGCACCCAACAGACGTAGGCGTTCAGCCGGGCGCCGGCATAGTGGTCCCGGTCATAGTCGAGCCCGGTAAAGCGGAGAAAGAGCGCAGTCGCCGGGCGCAATTCGGCCAGAAAACGGCTCTGTTCATCCTGGAGGCGACGATAGATGGAGGGCAACACCCAGTGGCGCACTTCGGACGCAGGCAGATCGGATGCTGAAACCACCGGCTCCACCGGTGCGACCGGCTGATTGAGAGCAGCCACCAGCGCAAAGCGGGCGCCGCTGGTATCGGTGCGCCAGGCCGCGACGGTGATAGCACTACCCAACCGCTGTGCGGTGGCCTCGTCGAGCAACAATTCCCCCTTTTGTGCCATCTGTTCGGCAGCGGCCATACGGTCGAGGGTGGCGCCGGCCAACACGTCTATCAACTGGACGTTAGGGTCGCCTACGCAGAAACGGTGTGTCATTCCGGCCGCAATTGCAGTTTTGACAGCCAGCACAAGAGGGTGACCGCGCCCAACATCTTGTGTTTGAAAGGGGGTCACGGCCGTATGGACGGCAAAGGCGCTGGCAACGGCGCGGCAGGTTGCCCCAACCAGACCCTCGCCTTGGATATGAAGGGCAAGAAAAGGTGACTCTCCGGCATACCAGCAGGTGATGGCGTCACCACTAAAGCCAATGACGCTGCCACCATAACGTTCGACTTCGGCGATCAGCGCAGCGTAGACGGCGTTCAACCGGCGCGTCAGTTCATCCACCCCACGCCGCGGCCCATAGTGCTGCACCAGCAGGTTGGTGAGCGGTGTAAAGCCCGATATATCGACAAAGAGCACGGCGCCCTGAGCCGCCGTGGGAAGGCTCAGCCCATGCGCAAGCGCCAGGCGACGGTCCCACGGCAGATAGGCGCTTGCAGTGTCCATACGAGTCAAGGTGTTGTTGCTCTGCTAATACGAAATCCAGTTGTTCAGTTAAGGAGTGCGCCAACGTGAAACGGCGGTGCATTCCTTAACTGAACAGAAGGATTCGGCATAAGGTAAGGTGATACGACAGATAGCGGGCATCAATAGTTCTTTTGTACTATTGCAATTCAGCGATTTATACGGGATAGTATACCCAATCAACGCACGATCCCCCGAAACATCAGGGATCGAGAAAGGAGACCAGAATGGCAACCATCCACGTGATGCTGGCCGATGATCATGATATTTTACGCCAGGGTTTAAGCGCCTTGCTGCGGATGGAGGAGAATATCCGCATCATCGGGGAGGCAAGCAGCGGCGAACAGTTGTTGCAAGAGATCCAGCGTGGGGCGAAACCCGATGTCGTGCTAATGGATATTGCGATGCACGGCATGTCGGGGATCGAAGCCACCAGACGGCTCAAGCAACATCTGCCCAATGTGCAGGTAATCGGCTTGACAGCCAGCGACGAAGACGAGACGATTCTGAAAATGTTGCAGGCAGGCGCCTGCAGTTATCTGGTCAAGTCGATGACCGCCCATGAAATCGTCCACGCCATCCGCACCGCTCACAACCAGGAGCCGTGGGTGCCGACCTCGATCCAACGCCGGCTGCACTCGATGGTTAGCCGCTCCCACTCACTTCACAACAGCTATCGCCGTTCGTCATCCCCGCCAAGCCTAACACAGCGCGAAAGGGATGTAATGCAGATATTGCTTGAAGGCTACAGCAACAAGGAGATCGCCCGCCGCCTGGTTATCTCGGAGCGCACTGTCCAGACGCACCTGAGCAACATCTTTGCCAAAATGAATGTCACCAGCCGCACCGAGGCGGTGTTGGCCGCCATGCGCGATGGGTGGTTGTTGAACCATTAGGAATAAGGGATTAGGCGAGCGAAACTGCTTAATCCCTTATTCCTTTCTCCTTTTTTACTTGCTCACATTCGCCGCCACTATCTCGGCAATCTCGTCGGGGTGACGGGCAACTTTGGCGCCGGCCGCGGTGAGGGCGGCGATCTTTTCGGCGGCAGTGCCCTCACCACCGGAAATGATGGCGCCGGCGTGACCCATGCGGCGACCAGGGGGGGCGGTCTGTCCGGCAATAAAGGCCGTCACCGGTTTAGACATGTGGTCGGCGACAAAGCGGGCGGCCTTCTGCTCCTCGGTGCCGCCAATTTCGCCGATAAGCACCACCTGTTCGGTGCCAGGGTCATCTTCGAACATCTGCAGTACATCGAGAAATGTCGTGCCGATAATCGGGTCGCCACCGATACCGATGGCCGTGCTCTGGCCAATCCCCCGCGCCGTAAGTGCGTAGACGACTTCGTAGGTGAGCGTACCGGAACGGCTGACAATCCCCACGCTGCCAGGCGTATGGATGTGGCCAGCCATGATCCCCACCTTGGCCTCGCCCGGTGTAATCAGACCAGGACAGTTGGGGCCGACCAGCCGGACACCTACAATGTCCAGATAGGCGCGCACCTGCACCATATCCAGCGCCGGGATATTCTCGGTGATACAGACCACCAGGCTGATGCCGGCGTCCGCCGCTTCGATGATGGCATCGGGGGAGGCCGGAGCCGGTACGAAAATGATGCTGGTGTTGGCGCCGGTGCTCTCCACGGCCTCTTTGACTGTATCAAAGACAGGCACATCGCCCAGCGCCCATTCTCCACCGCGACCGGGAGTAACGCCGGCCACCACCTTGGTGCCGTACTCTTTCATCTGTTGAGCGTGAAAGGTGCCTTGCCGGCCGGTGATGCCCTGGACAACCAGGCGGGTCTCGTTGTTGACCAGAATGCTCATGGGGTTATCCTTTCGCGGCGGCGACTGCCTTTTGAGCGGCGTCGGCCAGGCTGGTGGCGGTGGTCAGATTGGCCTCGGCGAGAATGCGGCGCCCTTCCTCTTCGTTAGTGCCAACGAGGCGAACGACAAAGGGGATCTGCACATTTTCGCTGCTGCGCGCTTCGAGCACGCCGCGGGCCACTTCGTCGCAGCGGGTGATGCCACCAAAGATATTGATGAGCACGACCTTGACGCGCTCGTCATGCAGAATAACGCGCAACGCTGCTGCAACTTTCTCAGCAGTGGCGCCGCCGCCCACATCAAGGAAGTTGGCCGGATTGCCGCCATAGAGCTTGACAATATCCATGGTAGCCATGGCCAGCCCGGCGCCGTTGACCATACAGCCGATCTCGCCGTCCAGATGGATATAGCTGAGCCCATAGCGCCGCGCCTCGCGTTCGGATTCGTCCTCCTCATCGGGGTCGCGCAGCTCAGCGAGGTCAGGGTGGCGGAAGAGGGCCGAATCGTCCAACGCAATCTTGCCATCCAACGCCATGAGCCGGCCAGCGCCAGTGATGACCAGCGGGTTGATTTCCGCCAGACTGGCGTCACTCTCTGTATAAGCGCGGTAGAGCGCGTGGGCGATCTTGATAAAGTCGTTATGATGTTGGCGGGGCAGACCGATGCCGTCGGCGATCTGGCGGGCCTGGTAATCGCGCAACCCCAGGAAGGGGTGGATGGCCACGGTGACAATCTTGTCGGGCGTTTCGGCTGCTACCTGCTCGATCTCGACGCCGCCTTCGCTGCTGGCCATCAGCACCACCCGGCGGCGACTGCGGTCCAACACCGCGCCGAGATAGATCTCCTGGGTGATGTCGGCGGCCTCATCCACCAACACCTTTTTGACGGTTAGCCCTTTGATGTTCATTCCCAGGATCTTATCGGCCAGTATCTCCGCCTCATCGGCATTTTGAGCCAGCTTGATGCCACCAGCTTTCCCGCGACCGCCAACGAGCACCTGGCTCTTGACGACCACCCGCCCGCCAAGGCGGACCGCAATCTCACGCGCCTCTTCAGGCGTGCTCGCCACCTCACCCTGCGGAATTGGGATGCCGTGCCTGGCGAAGATCCGCTTCGATTGATACTCGTGAAGATTCAAGCTATTACCTCCTTGCCTGTTGGCTGGCAGTTATGTTGCGTGTATCATTCGTTGCTCTGTCGTGACGGATGTGGCCTGGCGTCACAGGTGGATAGTAAGAAATTAGACCGCTATCAGTATAGATGTTTCAAAGTAAAAATTACAAATCACACACGGGGAATGCGGAAGGGTGAGCGTCTCTCTCGCCTCGGCGAGTTTGGTGGCATGAGTGTACGCTGGGTATAATGGCGGCATGTACCACATGGTCAACAAGCTGGTTGAGGGTAGCAAGCAAACGTGAGCCAGCCACTCTTCAAGTACTGCCCCTTCTGTGCCACGCCTCTGGCCCACCGCGACATCTACGGGCGAGCGCGCCCCATCTGCCCGGCGTGCGGCTTTGTCCAGTACCCTGACCCAAAGGTAGCCGTCATTGCCCTTGTTACCCACGGAGAACGCGTGTTGCTGGTGCAACGCGCCATCGATCCAGCAAAAGGCCAATGGTCATTGCCGGGCGGCTATATGGACGCAGGAGAGCTCCCGGACGAGGCGCTCCAACGTGAACTGTTAGAGGAGGTCACCCTGGCCGTCCGGGTAGAAGCGTTGCTCGACATCTTTCCGATGGTTGTCCCAAATGGGCGCAGCCAGGGGATCGTGCTGGCCTTCCATGCAAGACCAGCCGACGAACAAAAAGTGACCCTCCGTTGCCAGGATGATGCGTGTGATGCCCGCTGGTTTCTGCCGCATGAAGTGCCGGCCAACCTGGCCTTTGAATCAACGCAGACACTGTTGGAGCGCTGGCAAGCGGGTTGGCGACCCGACGGCCGGTCCCCGGGTTGATGCCTGCGCCTGGCGACAACAGCTTGATCAAACCAAAGTGCTGGAGTAACGACATGACCTTGCATGAATCAACAACCGCCACGCCGGTAGAGACAAAGAGCGGCACCATAACCTTTTTATTAACGGGGGGCGCCGGCTTTTTGGGCATCAACCTAGCGCGCTACCTCCTCGCACGCGGCCACAAAGTTGTCTCGCTCGATATTGCGGACTTTAGCTACCCGGAGCGCGAGCAGGTGAAAGCTATCCGCGGCGACATCCGCAACCGGGCCGACCTGGCAGAGGCCGTAAAGGGGGTGGATGTAGTGATCCACACCGCGGCGGCGCTCCCGCTCTACCCGCCTGACGAAATCCGCACGACCGACATCGACGGCATCCGGAATGTGCTCGATGTGGCGCACGAGCATGGGATCGAACGCGTGGTGCATATCTCCTCGACCGCGGTCTATGGCATCCCCGACCACCACCCACTATACGAAGATGATCCGCTGAGCGGTGTTGGACCCTACGGTGAGGCCAAAGTGATCGCCGAACAGATCTGCCACGAATACCGCGCCAAAGGAATGTGCATTCCCATCATCCGTCCCAAATCCTTTGTCGGGCCAGAACGGTTGGGTATTTTTGCCTTGCTCTACGACTGGGCCAAAGATGGCAAGAACTTCCCGGTGCCAGGCAGCGGCAACAACCGTTACCAACTGCTCGATGTAGAGGACCTTTGCACCGCGATCTACCTGGTTGCAACCGGCGACCCGGCGCAGGTCAACGATGTCTTCAACATCGGCGCCAAAGAGTTTACAACGCTCAAGGAAGATTTCCAGGCAGTTTTAGACTATGCCGGCCACGGCAAACGGATCGTGACGCTGCCGGTGGCGCCCATGGTCTGGGGGTTGCGGCTGCTCGAGGCGCTCAAGTTGTCGCCGGTTTACAAGTGGGCCTACGGCACCATCACCGAAGACTCATTTGTCGCCATTGACAAAGCGGAGCGAGTCCTTGGTTTTATACCAAAGTATTCGAACAAAGAAGCCTTGACCCGTAACTACCAGTGGTATATCGACCACCTGCACGAGTTTAGTGGCCAGACTGGCGTCTCGCACCGGGTACCGTGGAAGCAGGGCGCACTGGCATTGGCCAAGTGGTTTTTCTAGCGCATTAACTCTTAGCGGGACTGCCTACGCGCCAACCGATCGCTTAACACACTGAGGAGCAAAAACACAAAAACATTTGCCACAGCCTCACCGATATCCACGGGCTTGGCTGAAGTCGGGGAGCTTGGCGTCCCATTGTGCGCTTTGGCGCCAGCGGTCTGCTGACCGGCACCGTTCATCTTTGTCGCTGCAGGAGAACCCTGCCGGATGTCGTGTTGTTTCTGAGGCTTCTCATACACACGCACACGCCCCACCATCCGCTGCTGCCATGCTGTGTAGTGGCTATCCAACAACACTTCTGCTTCCTGCAAAACGAGACTAGCTTCAAGCATAACACTTTCCTTAAAAAATGATGAGCAAGCGACTTAAAGGCAGACTTCACCCGTAAGGTGGCCCCAGTATACTTGAACTGGATAAGATCCGCAAAGCCGCATCAACGCTATATCCAGCTATACCTCAATGAGGTACAGCTTATCCAGATATATCTAGATCCAGATATACATTCTACAAGAAGCTAAAGCGCTCAAGGTGCTGTCGACAGTTGCAAGCCGCCCTTCGGGACGTGTTTAGAAACTATTCGCATTTCAGTAACAGCGCTGGACGCCACCCGCAGGGCTGTCGTGTAACGCTGCGAACCATCAACAGAACCTGGGGTGACCGCAGGCTTCAGCCTGATTACAAACAGTGGGGTCCTGGCGCAGTCCAAAAGAAGCGAGGTCGTTGCAACTAGCTGCAACGACCTCGCTTCTTGGCATTGGGGAAGATAGTCAGGTCACCTGCGGAAAACCATCTACTCCTTCTCGATAGGAATATCTTGGGCCTGCTCGCCCGGGGGGGTAGAGCCAGATTTTGCTGCCTGCTTCGTCTGGAGTTCGTTGGTCAGTTTTTCGAGTTGTGTACTTAGCGAGCGCAGCCCCTTGAGCAAGCCCTCGCCAACTTCTTGCGAAACCTCACTGGTCCGCATCCGTTCGGCTACGGACTCGGCGACGCCCTCGGCTCGCGTCATCAACTCTTTGGCCTGCTGGCTCTCGCCCACTTTCTTGAGCCCCTCTTCAAGATTGGCGGCCAACGAGTTGATCCCTTTCGCCAGGTCCTGTTCCAGTTGGCGGCGTTGGTCGCTGTTCCACGCCACCTTTACTACTTCGACAAAGCTCTGACCAAGCCGGTTTAATTCCTCACTCAGATTTCGTTCCAGTTGTGGATCGCGGCCTGCACCTGTGGTTGTCTCTTCAGATTGGCCCTGCGGTTCCTGGCTCTGCGCCTTTGTCTCTTCTGTCATGTTTTTCTCCTGCGAATCAAGCCAACGCCTCTGCCATGCTCATTCTACAGTACGAAGCGCCAGCTACAAAGTTGCCGATACAGGCGAGGTGCGACCAGAAAAAAGGGGGATGGATGGGAAGCATCAGACGATGGTCTATGGGCCAAGCGCAAGCGGGATCAGCGCGGCGTCACCGCCCGGCTCACCGGCAACGCTTGCCGGCAGGCGGATACCTGTGGCTGGCACGTAGAGGCCCACGCGTGCCACACCGCCACTATTACCAGGCAGTAGAGAAAGCCGGTGTTCAGTGACAAGATACTCGCCGGGCAGCCAGCTCCCCGTGGGCGCCGGCCCGGCTGTCGTCGTGGGTGGCCCATCATCCTGCGCGATTGTGTCACCGTCGAGCCCGTCGAGGTGGACAAAGATATGGTGTGGCGGCAGCAGTGTCTGGAGCACCTGCCAGTAGAGCGTAAGCACAACTTCACCACCCTGGTATGCCTGGTCATAGCCTAACAGGAGAACATGAGCGCCGAACTGCACCGGGTCGGCCAGAGGCTGGGGGATGGCCGGCGGCTCAACCGTAACCGGCCGGCGCAAGACATGGACCTGCCCCAGCACTACCGGCAAGCTTGGCTCGCCACCGCCTGTTGGAACAAAGCCGGTCACCAGTTCATACTCGCCCGGCGCCAGGGTAGCAGGCGTATCAAAGCCAACGGGCGCCTGCGCCAGCGCCCCCTCTGGCCAGGTAGAGAGCGGCCACCCATCCGGTGACCATCCCTCCCACCCGGCAACCGTTGCACCGTTCCGGTCACGCAGATGGACAAAGAGCCGGCGTTCCGCAAGATCGGGCTGTTGCGCCTGTATAAACAGGATGACCTGAAGCGGCTCCCCAGCCAACAGCTGTTGTCCGGTGGCGCCGGCATGGCCGAGCAAGGTCAGGCCATTATGCTCTGGCGGCGGCGTAAGGGTACGTTGGATGGGCAGGCGGTATGGCGGCTGCTTATCCGCTGGCAGCGTTACACGTACGTGCTCAATGGGTAGGAGTTGGGCAGGCGCCTCATGCATCACCGGCGGCAGGAGTTGCCGGGTTGCGCTCAACACCACGCCTACCGTGATCGTATAGACCCCTGGGGGCACCCCCGCTGGAATGATGAGGCCGGCCTGGTCCAGTATGGAGCTGTCTGGTTCGCCGCGCTTGAGTGAGCCAAGCGGAAAGTAGGTGCGCCCGGCCCAGGTGTAGCCCTGGTCGTCGACCAGCCGGATGGTTGCGCCGAGGTCGGCTGTTGCGTCGCCGTCCCAGGCCAGCGCAACGGCCACCGGTTCGTTGGCGCTGGCGGCGCTACGGGTGCTGACACCGGCCGCGGCCAGACGCACAGGGCCAAAGTCGATAGCGAGCATCTGCATCGGCGGGTCGGCCAGACGGCGCCAGGCGCTGAGCCGGGTGGTAGCAGTGAACCAGCGATTTTCTACGTTCACTGCCTGTTGCCTCAGGTACTCTTCGATTTCGCCGGGTAGCGTACTGCCAAACGAAAGCGGAGCCGGAAACCAAAGCGTACCTTGACTCAACGACTGGTCGATTGCTCGGGCCACACCCGCACCCCAGGAGACCGTGCGGTCATCCAGCAAAACGATGCGCGGCCCGCTCAGATCGTCGATCCCGCGTTGCAGTGTGCAGGCGGCCCGCTCGCTCTGGCAGGCGAAGAAGGCGCTGTAGGTGCGCCAGTACCCTACTTCCCAGGGAAAGATGGCAAGCACCGTGTCATCGGTGGCCGACTGTTGGACGATCTGGCGGATGAGGGGCCGGTAATCATCCTCGACATAGCGCGGGAGAGTGAAAAAAGTCCAGAGACCGGCGACTGCACCAGAGAGCAACCCTGCCAAAGCCAGGGGGGCAAACCAGCTTCGGGGCCAGAGCCGGCCGAACCCCTCGGCCAGCAAAAGCAAAAAGTAGGGTAGTACAAAGAGCAACAACCGTTCACCGCCGATAGGAAAAAATGGAAGATGCAGATTGAGCACAAAGGCCACGACAGCGGGCACAGCCACACAGCTGGCGAGGAGCCCAGTGGGCGCAGAACCGGCGCTGCGAACCGGCGCTTTTCTCCGCCACAGCGCCAACAAGAGGGCGAAGGCGGCGATCAGAGCCAGCCAGCGCAATCCATCCACAGCAGGCAGAGCCGGTTGGAGATGGCCTGCAACAAAAGCAAGCAGATGGCGTGCAAGATAGGTCAGCGGGCCAAGCGGCTCATCGGCATCGGCGGGGACTTTGTCGGCGACATAGACAAGCAATTTAGGCAGGGCGTAGAGCAGCCAGGGTGTGTAGAGCACAAGCGCCAGCACATATGAACTCAGGAGGGGCAGCGCACGGCGGAGGCGATGCCGCCACTGCCACAGCGCCCATACAGCGTGCGCCAACGGCAAAAGCGCAAGATAATAGAGCGTAAAGAGTGCGGCAGCGACGGCCAGTCCATAGCTGAGAGCAGCCAGCGTTGTTGGGAGATTCTCTTCAATGCGCCGCCACAGTTGCCAAAAGAGAACCGTACTGGCGAGGCCCAACAACAACCCAAGCCCGTACATCCGCACTTCCTGGCTATAGTAAAGGTGCATTGGGTTGGCTGCCAGCAAGAATCCCGCCAACCAGACGACCCGCGACCGTTGTGGATAGAGCAGGTGAGCCAGATAGAGCAGCAGAGCCACCGCCGCAACACCGGTCAGCACAGAAAAAAGGCGGAGGCTAACCGGTTGCACTCCCTGGATAAGCGCCACCCAGCTTGCAAGAAGTGTATAGTAGAGTGGGGGATGGATATCCGCTGCGGTCAGCGCCAACAGGCGCACCGTAGGTTCGGTGGCGAAGTAGACACTATATCCCTCATCCCACCAGAGCGGCTGCCAGTCGAGCCGTGGCAAGCGCAGCAGAAGCGCCAGGCCGAGCAGACCGATCCACCACCAGCGGCTACCCTGGCGCCGGAAGGTATGCTGTGCCACGGGTGCGCTCTCCACGAGGTCAGGGGCGTTTATAACGCACATAGAGTTCCCGGTTCGTATCACCGGGGACCAGGGTGAAGGTGGCAGGCGGCCCAACGGGTGTGCTCTCCAGGGTCAGTTGCACCTCCCAAACACCTGCTGGGTCCACACCGGGAAATTCGACTTTGAGGTTTTGTGCTCGCTGGCGAGGGTCGGCCACAGGCCAGGTATAGGCGGGATTGGGGCCAAATGAACTATCGTTGACCGGCAGCTCGGCGCCATCTTTACGGACACTCAGCGAATAGCCGGCGAGCGCGCCCTTGTCATCAAAGACATAAAGAAAGATACGCACCACATTGGTTTCGGGGAATTGTTCATGGGCGGCAAGTTCAAACTCAAAGACGGAATCGTCGCTGTTCACTAGCCCACCCAGCGCCTCGGGCGTGGCGGTAGGTGCTTCGGTTGGCACGACGGCGGCTGCCACCGGAGCAGATGTAGCCGTCGGCGGGTTAGCGACCGCTACCGGTGGTGTAGTAGGCATAGGCGCCAGGGCGCCCTCATCCACCACAGGCACCTGGTCAACCGCCCCCTCCACATCGGCGAACTCAGCCGTAACCCAGCCGGCTTTATCTTCAAAACAGCAGACAAACCACCACTCGCCAGTGGTATTTTTGCCGATGATGTCAAAGGTGGCGTCTTTCTGCAAGATGGTAATGATGGTGGAATTCAATCCAGGCCCTTCGCGCAAATTGACCAGATCGGTGTTGATCGTCAGTCTGGCCTTTACCTCTGGCGGTGGCGGTTGTGGGGGCTCGGTGTCTGCTGCCACCACGGGCGGGTCCTGGGCGACGGCCGCTTCTGGCGCCTCTGCGACAGGAGTAGGCGGTTCCTGGCCGCGTGGCGTTGGGGTAAAGGTCGGGTGAGCCGGACGAATCTGGAGCGGCTCGGCCGCGGGATCGGCGGGTGCGGAGGAAGCAGGGCCACATGCAGCCAAGGTAATCGACAAAAGGAGCAGCAGTGCAGGCACCATCAGGTACCCCGTTTGGCATCGGTGTGTAACAGTGAACAAAACCATGCGTCAATGTCCCGGTAAATTTAGCGCACCCGTTCCCAACCCACGTAGATTTCACGGTTGTTATTGGCAGGTTGGGTCGTAAAGGTGACCGGTTCGGATAACTGGTTGCCGGCGCCATCCATCACATAGATCGTCCATTCGCCGGTGCCGATCAGCTGTGCGGCCTGGGGGGTTGGCGTCAGCGGCCCAACGACGATCGACCGTGGGTCAGGCGGATGGTATTCGTATTTCAGATTGTACTCGAAGCGGTTGCCGGCTCCGACCGCCGCGCTGCAGGCGAACTCCCCGGCGCTGGCTTGTGTCCCAGTGCTGGAGGGTCGCTCGAAGCCTTCAAAGAGCACCTGCAAAAAATAGCCTTGGGCGGGCGCTTCTTTGGCCTCGGTTACCCCTTCGGGATCACAGCCAGTAAATAAACGCAACGTCCCCACGTGCAGTTTCACCCAGATAGTGATAAAGTTGTTGTTGGTGGGGAAAAACTGTGGCCCAATGGAGCGTTGAAAAGGATACGGTGTGGCCGTGGGCGTAAAGGTGGGTGTGCCGGTTGGCGTAGGCGGAAAAGTCGGTGTAGGGCTGGGGGGTGTACCGGGTACAAACAACGCCACGGCGCGCGGGTCGTTGTTGACCAGCACGTGCGAGCCGGCCACCCAGACTTCACCCCCATTGACACAGCAGAGTTGGTACCAGGATCCTTCCGGGTTCTGGCCGGTAATGGCGATGGGAATATTGGGGCCCAGTTGCGCCACCAGAGGAAATTCCACGCCCGGTCCGCTGCGCAACGCCACCAACCCACTCTCCACCACAACAAAGGGGGTGGGTGTCACGGAAGGAGTTGGTGAAGGGGTTTCAGTTTCGGTGATGGTGGCGGTCGGCAGCTCGGTCTCGGTGACTGTAGGTAGGATATCCGGCGACGTGGTTTCTACCGGCGCTTCTCCAGTTGCCGGAGGCGCTGCCGTCGGGATAGGGGGTGGCAACAGCGTCGGCAATATCGATTGCGGGTCGGTGCCTTCAGGTACGACGATCACGCCTGGTGTCCCCATCAACGGTGGTGTCACAATGATAATCCCGCCCAGGCTTTCCGGCGTTGGTGTAAAGGTAGGGAACAGCGTGCGCGTTGGCGCTGGCGTAGGGGCCTCGCGCTCAAAAAAGTCTGCCGCCGAGCACCCCAGGGTAACGCCCAACATCAACAAGAGAGCCAGCCAGAACCGGCGCTGCCGCCCCGCCACTGTTTGAGGGCTGCCGGTCTTTATCTGGATTGGCTTTGGGGCCGTGTCATCCGGCGTTGTCACGGGCTGGGCCACCGTTTCCTCAAGGTTCATAGACAACAAGTGTCTTAAGGCCCTTCTGACGGATCTATGGATCGCTTGTACATTGATTGTTCAAAGCAGCGATGATCGGGATGTTCTGGCAGTTCTGCCTATCGAGCGGGGAGTATAGCACGTAACCAGGGGAATAACCAAGCACACACGCAAGTGGTGCAGGGTCCAGCACCTACTCGAATGGGTAAGCACATACTCTTTAGGTGAGCGCCTGTCCAAGCGAGCGTGCATGGTTCACTGCGGCAAGCAGCGAGTCAAGCGTAAACGGTTTGGCAAGATGAATAACCGCCTCATCTTGTTCGCCGGCGCTGGCAAGGTCTGCTTCGCCCATACCAGAGGTCAAGATGACTGGCACCGCAGGAGCCAACGCACGAATTCGGCTCAACGTCGCACGGCCATCCATACCCGGCATCGTCAAGTCAAGGATGATCGCCTCGATGTCGGGCTGTCTCTCTTCAAATAGAGCAAGGCCGGCAGGGCCACTTTCAGCGCACAGCGCCTGGATGTCCGCAAAGGTCAGGCTGTCTTGAATGACTTCGCGAACGTGAACTTCATCGTCGATAATCAGGATCATAAGTGCCCTCCCTCGTTTGGCTTTGCCCCTGGTCGAATCCATTGCGCTCGTGGTTATGATACCACAACCGGCGGCCAACGGGTATGTTCGGAATTCGTTATGACAAGTGTAGCGCAAAATAGTCCCTTGTGCTACACTTACCATGAACTCAATTTGGTAAATCAAGGCGCCCGGCGTATCATATAATCTTTGTGCTCACCGTTGAGATTTTATTATCATTGACGCTACACCAAGAGCACACCCTTTGGTAACCGGGCGGCACAGTCCAAGCGCCTACAGCCGGTTGCCCAACACGTACCTTGTGGTACGCTTGAACAAGAAAGGATATTCAGAATGGCTCGCACCAAAGTCTTATTGACGCAGGATGTACCCAATCTGGGGCAGGCCGGCAACGTCTTCACCGTCGCGGCCGGATATGCGCGCAACTATCTGTTGCCGCGCAGTCTGGCTGTACTGGCGACGAAGGGCGCGCTCAAGCAGGCCGTTATGATCAAAGAGGCCGCACTCCGCCGCCGGGCACAGGAACGGGCGAACGCCGAGGCCCAGGCCCAGGTCATCTCGCAGCAACGGCTGCTCTTCACGGCGAACGCCGGTGACAATGACCGCCTCTACGGTTCGGTCACGACGCAGGATATTGCCGAGCAACTCACCGCTGCCGTCGGCTTCGAGGTGGATCGCCGCCGCATCCTGCTGGAGCACCCGATCCGCGAATTGGGGATCTTTCCGATCCAGTTACGCCTGATGGCCGACGTGGTGGCGACCTTCACCGTCGGCGTTGTGCGCGAAGGCGAAGGCTGGGCCGAGGCCGAGGCGCGCCAGGCCGCCAAGACCAGACAGGTAGAAGAAGAAGCAACCGAAGAGGAAGCTGAATGATAAGGGATGAGTGATGAGTGATAACTGTTCACTCGTCACTCGCTCTTCTGATGCAGCGGAATCTCGATCCGCGCTACATCCTCGAACCCGCCTTCGGTGCGCCGGTATAGCAGCACAGTAACCGTATCCATGCTGCCAACGAGCGGCAGCCGGTAAGCGTCGGCAACGGTTCTTTCGCCTCCCCCGCCGTTTGGCTCCAACAATCCGTGCACCGGTCGTGCTCGATCTTGCTGGAGGATAGCGTCGCCCGCACTGGGGTCGGGCAAAAAAGCCCCCCCGGCGGATGGGCGCAGGCTGATGCCAAGCTCTTCCGGCCAATCACTGACAATACGCCAAAAGAGAGTGATGTCGAGTGTAGGCGGCAGAGCATCCTGGCTGGGGATGGGCGCGGGTGTGGCCACCAGCGTGTACCCAACTAGGCTCACCTCTGGTGTCACCGGGTCGTTCCGTATCACCGCCGGCACAGCCATTTGTTCATCGGCCCCCACTGCGAAACGGACCCAATCAGGGCCGGCGCTTTGCATCGCAAGGTGGAGGTCATTGGGCAACTCCATACGCAGCGTCGTGGCTGCCTGCCAGGTGCTAAAGACCGGCTCACCCTGGCGCAATACCTCACCCGCCACTGGGCTGCTCACCACTCGCAGATCAGGCCGCACTTGCCAGATATGGATCAGGTAGTCGAGCGCCAGCGCGTCCTGCACCTCTGCAAAGAGGCTGGCGCCCACCGGCAGCGGATAGGCGATCAATTGTGCTGCCCGTTCGAGCGCCGTATCTTCCGCCCGGTTGCGGCTGTCCGCGCCTGGCAGCGAAAGAAGAAAACGCCAGATCACCAGCCCAATCAGGCCAAGTAAAAAAAGCCAGTGAAGAAATGGACCGGCAAGCACCCGATGTCGAGGCTTCTCCTGTTGATACTGGAGCAAGCGCTGCACCGTTGCCGCCGCACCGATGAGGATCAGCGGATAGGCGGGCAGAATCACCTGGTACCAGTTGCCGTAACGGTAGGCCCAACAAAAGAGCAGATAAATCCCCAATGTGCCATAGAGTAGCGTCGCCATCTGGCGTCCCAGCAGGGCGATCCCAACAAGGCCAAGAAGCAAGATGGGCAGGCTCAGTTCATGCCAGATCAATTCGGGGAACTGGTTACCCAAAAAAGAGCGCCCCGGCTCAAAACCCCAGCCCAATTCTTCCCGCCCCTGCGCCGTGCTGACAAAATTCCAGAACCAGGCTCGAGCACTCTCCCACTCGCCCACACCCCACCACTCAGGATGCGCCGCGCCGCGCAGATAGATATAGAGATAGCTCACCAGCGGCAGAAACGCTGCCACAATCACGCCAGCTAGCAGCTTGCCAGAGCGGAGCAACCACGGCGTCTCCCACAACACCACCAGAACCAGCGGCGGGACAATAAACGCCACTGTTAACATATGCGCCAGCGACAGCCCGCAGAGAAAGGCGAGCAGAAAAATGAGGAATGGGGAGTGGGAAGTAAGAGGTGGGGCGGGATAAGATTTCCCACTCCCCACCCCCCATTCCCCATTCCCTATTCCGTCGCGCCAGAGCAGATAGACATAGACGATTGCCAATGTCTGGGCGACGGCGCTGCTGTACTGTTCAGTGGTGGTGGCGTAGTACCAGAAAAAGTAGGTCACGGCAAAGAAGGCCGTAAGCAACCAGGCCAGCGGCCAGTTGCCCTGTGGCCACGCCTTTGTACGCGTGAGCCGGCACAAGATGCGATAGAGCAACCACAGGGCGATCAGCGCCCAGAGGATGCTGTAACTGCTGAGAATCGGAATCGGATTGGGCTGTGGGTTGCCGGCCGCCTGGAGCAGCCCGCGCACCGTGTGAAACCAGAGCCACCCCCCCATCGTATAGAGAGGATAGCCGGGTGCGTTGCTGGGGCGCGCCTGCACCTGCGCATACTGGTGGGTGATCAGGTCGCCCCCGACCAACTCCTCCGGTTGGAGACCATTGTCCAGCGTGGAAAGATAGAGTAGTAGGGCGCAACCGAGCAGCGTCAACGCAGCATAGTGTTGTGGCCGTCCCCAGTTCAACAGCCGAAGAGGTCGTCGCATCGGCTGATCTATACCATTGAGCGGACGGTCTGTCAAAGCCGTCTCAACTTGAACCAGGTAGAATAGCCTGGCTAGACCGGGGATTTGACGGATCAGGCGGATTTAGAGGATTTTATGTCTGTAGATCCGCTGACTCAATCACCATTTCGGGCGGCATGACTGTCCAGCAAACCGTGATCGAGTCCACCAATTCTTAGAAAGTAGATGGCTGCGGTATAATTGCGCAATCTCTGTTTCAATTCACCTGTATTCGATACTTGGAGTACCCCGAATGGATCTCGAACCCCGTAATCGTACCCACCTCACCGTAACCCCTGGTGGACCAACCTCCAGGCGACCGCTGATCGGCGTCCCCACTGGCCGCGAAAAGTCACAACGCTTTTTTGGGCTGCCGCTTTACATCATGAACCAGACGTATATTCGCGTGCTCGAAAACCTGGGTGCGCTGCCGATCATGATCCCATTGCAGATGAGCGAGGCGACCTTGCGCGGCATTTTTGACCGGCTGGATGGCCTCTTTCTGCCCGGCGGCGAAGATCTGGACCCCAGCGCCTACGGCCACGAGCGACACCCGCAACTGGGTGCGCCCGACAAAGAGCGCGACCGCACCGAACTGATCCTGACGCGCTGGGCGCTGGAGGAGGGTATGCCGCTACTCGGCGTCTGTCGCGGCATCCAGGTGATCAACGTGGTCTGTGGCGGGACCCTCTACCAAGACCTGCCCAGCCAGCGGGCCGACCTAACCAAACACGACTACTTCCCGCCCGCCTTTGAGCGTTTCCGCATCAGCCACCAGGTGGCCATCGAACCAGATAGCCGCCTCGCTCGCGCCTTGGGCACGGTGCATAAGGTCAACTCCATGCACCACCAGGGAATCGACCTGCTCGGCCGGGGTCTACGCATTGTCGCCCGCGCCGAAGATGGGTTGGCCGAGGCGGTGGAGTTGCCGGCCCTGCCCTTTGCCGTCGGCGTCCAGTGGCACCCGGAAGAACTTGCCATGATCGACCAGTTGAGCGGCAGCCTCTTCGCCGAATTCCTGCGCGCTGCCGCCAGCGATTGGCGCAGCCAGGTGCCGGCAGGCTGGGGCCAATACTTTGCCCAGCTTTGTCCGCCGGTGCAGTCGATGGCCGGCTATGCACCCGCACAACCAAACCGTTTGCCTGTATCGATGGGCGAAGGCGGATAACATCCCCCGCCCATCTGGCTGGGGTCCTCAGCCATGAAGGGGTGTTTTGGCAACACCCGCCACATAGCATTCGGCCACATAGCATTTGGGAGGACGTTCACAAGCTCAATGATCCTCGTACTCTAGCACGGCCTGCGTGTTCAAGAAGGCGCTTAGCCGCTCCGCTTCAGCTTCAATCCCTTGTCGGACCGCGGCCGTGGGCGAGGAGAACAGGTGAACCTTTTCGAGCTCGTCCGCTAGCGACTGAAAGAGCTTGCGGGCGGGCACTTTTCTAAGCTCCCACCACAGGGCGAAGTCTTCCGGCCGGGCGGGGCCGTATGTGCGCAGGTAACGGCGGGCGATCTCTTGCAGCGCAGCGTATGGCTCGACGGGCCGCCACTGGCCGATCCACTGGCTGGGGTTCACAAAGGTGACCTTCCTACCCTGGTTTGGTCCAAAACAGAGGTCGCCTCGCCAAGCTGAGGGTTTCAACGGCGTACCCCAGCCTTTCGCTAGCACCAGGCTGTGCAATGCAGGAATACCGGTCTGTTCTGCCAGGGCCGTCGCGAGCTGTTCGCGGGTCACCGGTTCACGGCCAAGGACCTGGGGCACGGCGGCGAGGAAGGCCTCGTACTGCGTCGGTGTGATGCCGAAATAATCGAAGTACCGTGTCCAATTGCGCGTCTCATAAAGACTGCGTGCGGCGACATCGTGGCCATCGGTCCGCCGTTCAACCTCTCGCGCGCCAGCCACCGGAAAGAGCATCTTGACGACATCGAACGCGCGCTATTGTAGGCAGGGAGATAGGGAGACAGGTAGGCAGGTGACGAACGCTTGTCTACCTGTCTCCCTGTCTACCACCCCCTGGCATCACTCCCGCACAATCGTCTCCCCTCCGCTTAGGAAAAACGGTCTAGATCGGGTATAATAGAGTGATTAAACGCGGCTTGCAGACGCTTGTCAGGCCGCACTAATTGGGTATCCGCGGTGAGCGGCGTGCACCCGCGTCCAATTTGATCTTGGAGTGCTTGAATGAGTGACCAGAACTTATTTGAACCTGATGATCTCCAGCCGAGGGGTCTGGCGGCTGGAGATGGCCCCATCGCCAGCGACCTCCCCACCGTGGGCGGCGATGGCAACGGCGCCAACGGCAGTAGCGGCAACGGCATCCACGCCGGCCTGATCCGCCCTGTCTCTATCGAGCAGGAAATGCGCAGCAGCTATCTCGATTATGCCATGAGCGTGATCGTGGCCCGCGCCCTGCCCGATGCGCGCGACGGGTTGAAGCCCGTCCACCGGCGCATCCTCTACGCCATGCACGACATGGGTCTGGCGCCCAACAGCCCCTACAAAAAGAGCGCCCGTATCGTCGGTGAAGTATTGGGTAAATACCACCCGCACGGCGACGGCGCTGTCTATGACGCCATGGCGCGCATGGCGCAGGATTTTAGCCTCCGCTACCCGCTGGTAGATGGTCAGGGCAACTTTGGCTCGGTCGATGGCGACAGCCCGGCGGCCATGCGTTATACCGAGGCGCGGCTGGCCCGTATCGCCGAATTTATGCTCCAGGACATCGACATGGAAACGGTGGACTGGATGCCAAATTTTGACGACAGCCTGCAAGAGCCACGAGTGCTGCCGGGCATGTTGCCCAATCTGCTGGTCAACGGCACCAGCGGTATTGCCGTGGGTATGGCCACCAATATCCCGCCGCACAACCTGAGCGAGATCGCCAACGCCGTCGTCTATGTCATCGACAACTGGGAGCGCCGCGACGAGGTTCTGCTTGAGGAGTTGATGACCTTTGTCAAGGGGCCCGATTTCCCCACCGGTGGCATGATCCTGGGGGCGGATGGCATCAAACAGGCCTTTGCCACCGGGCGCGGCAAGATCATCATCCGCGCTAAAACGCTCATCGAAGAGACGCGCAACGACCGTTTCCGCATCATCGTCACGGAGATCCCCTATCAGGTCAACAAGTCGCAACTCATCGAGCGCATCGCCGAACTAGTGCGCGCTGGTCGGCTCGACAATATCAGCGACCTGCGCGACGAGAGTGACCGCACCGGGATGCGCATCGTCATCGAGCTAAAGAAGGGCGCCGCCCCCAAAAAGGTCTGTAACCAGCTCTTCAAACATACTGCCTTACAAACTTCCTATGGTGTCAACACGCTGGCGCTGGTGGATGGCGAACCAGCTACGCTGGGGCTGCGCCGGGCGCTGATCGTCTACGTCGACCATCGCTACGAGGTTTTGCGCCGCCGCAGTGAGTTTCAACTCGCCAAGGCGCGCGAGCGCGCTCACATCCTCGAAGGGCTGCGCATCGCCCTGCAACATCTCGACGAGGTGATCCAGACGATCCGCCAGAGCGAAAGCGCCGAGGCCGCGCGCGGGGCGCTCATGGAACGGTTTGGCCTCAGCCAGGTGCAGGCGCAGGCGATCCTCGACATGCAGTTGCGTCGTCTGGCCGCCCTCGAACGGCAGCGGATCGAGGATGAATACCAGGAGGTTATGGCACGCATCGCCTATCTGCTGGACTTGTTGGAACACCCAGAGAAGATCCGGGCGCTGATCCGTGACGATATCCTCGCGCTAAAAGAGCGGTTTGGCGATGAACGGCGCACGCTCATTATCGAGGAGGCCAACGGCGACTTTAGCGAAGAAGACCTTATCGCCCAGGACAATGTGCTCATCAGCTACAGCGCCGGCTCCTATATCAAGCGGATGAGCGCCGAAAATTTCCGCGCCCAGGGCCGCGGCGGGCGCGGCATCAAGGGGATGACAACCCGCAATGAGGACGAGGTGATCGACCTCCTCTTTGCGCGCACGCTGGACTATATCCTCTTCTTCACCAACAAGGGGCGGGTCTACAGCAGCCGCGTCTACGAATTGCCCGAGGGCAACCGTACGTCGCGCGGCGCCCACATTGCCAACGTGCTCAACCTCCAGCCGGATGAGACAGTCAGCACCATGCTGGTGGTGGCCGACTTCGAGCAGGCCAAATACATCACCCTGATCACCCGCCAGGCGCGCATCAAGCGCATGGAGTTGAACGCCTTTAGCAATGTGCGTTCGGTCGGGCTGATTGCCATGTCGCTCGACCCCAACGACTCGCTCGATTGGGCCCGCCTCACTAGCGGCGACGAGGAATTCCTGGTCGTCACCCGCAACGGCAAGGCGCTGCGCTTCCACGAGAGCAACGTGCGGCCTATGGGTCGCACTGCGGCCGGGGTCCGGGCGATGCGTCTGATCGACGATGATGAGGTCGTCAGCCTTGATGTGGTCAAGCCGGACGCCGACCTCTTTGTGCTCCACAAGTTGGGCTGGGGCAAACGGGTCTCGCTCGATGAGTACAACGCCAAAGGGCGCTATACCCAGGGCATGTGGACAACCGCCCACGAACGCCTGGATGAGATCGGCCCGATCGTTGCAGCTCGCGTCGTCTATCCCGACGACCATATCACTGTGATGACCAGCAACGGGATTGCCCTGCGCACCCAGGTGAGCGGGGTCAGCCGCTACGGTCGTATGACCCGCGGCGTCCGCGTCGTCAACCTGGCCGAAGGTGACACAGTCGCCGCGGTTGCCGTCATCAGCCACGCCGATCTGACTCGCGGGGTGGATGGTGGCGAAGCCGACGGTGGTCTCAACGGCGCCCTCAATGGCTCAACCAACGGGGCCTCACAACAAACGGCTGCCGCCACCGAAGCCGAAGCCAGCGAACTTGTGACGAAGGAAGACGTTCTTTAGTGCGGAGTGTGGAATGGGAAATCGAGAGATTCCGCACTCCTCATTCCGCACTCCGCATTCTGCATTCAACTATGTCCCTAACCAAGACTCTCTTAAGCCAGCGTCCGGGCCAGCATCTGGCATTTGTGCCTGACCCGCGACCCGAAGCCATTGTCGAAACGCTTGCCGCCCTGGCCAATGCCGAGGGCGGCACCGTTGTTTTGGGCATGGCGGCCGATGGGCGGCTGGGCGACCTCTATGTTGCCGATGAGGCGCAGGAAGCGTTGCAGGCCGCCGCCCGGCTCTGCAAGCCGCCGGTGCCCACCCACTGGCAAGAGATGGAACAACTGGCCGAGGGGGTTGTCGTGCTGCTGAGGGTCGAACGTAGCAATACGCTCCACAAGCTGTGGGACGGGCGCATCCTTGTGCGCAAAGGAGCCGAGAACCGGCCTGCCGAAAGCGCCGAGGCCAGCCAACTGGCCTTCGCCCGCGCCGATGATGATTTCGAGACACAACCCGTCCCCGGCGCCACGCGGGAAGACCTGGATGAAAGCGTCATCGAGGATTATATGGAGCGCCGCCAGGCGCGCAGCCCTCGTTCGAGTGTCTTGCCCAAAGATCGGCTACTGCAACAGATCGGTGCGCTGACCGAGGATCGCATGCCAACGGTCAGCGGGCTGCTGCTCTTTGGCAAAGAGCCGCAGTTCTTTATGCCGCAGAGCCGCGCCACTTTTGTCAAGTTTGCCGACACGACCCCACGCGGCCCCGAAGGCAGCTTTGGCTATGGCCGCCGCGAAGAGTTTGTCGGCCCGCTGCCCACTATCATCGACCGCGCCTGGCGTGTGATCTGGGAAGAGATGGACAAGCGCGCCGTGGTGCGCGGTCTGCAACGCCAAGAGGAGACAGAGTACCCGACGGCGCCCGTGCGCGAGGCGCTGGTCAACGCCGTGGCGCATCGTGATTATCGCATCACCGGGCGCGGCATCGAGATCCGCATGTACACCGACCGGTTGGAAGTGACCAGCCCCGGCGGTCTTCCTGCCCATATCACGCTTGACAACATTGTCGAGGAGCATTACAGCCGCAACCCGCGCATCGTCAACGGCCTCTACCAGTGGGGCTATATTGAAGAGCTGGGGCTGGGCGTGGACCGCATGATCGAAGACATGCTCAACGCCGGCCATGAGGCGCCCAAATTTGATGCCACGACCTATCGCTTTAGCGTCACGCTCTACAACAAAAAGGACCCGCTGCGCGCTGCTGCGGCCCAACCTGGACACATGAATGAGCGGCAGATGAAGGCCATCGAATATCTCCAGCGCAACGGCGCCATTACCAACCGCGAGTACCGCGACCTCTGCCCCCATGTGGGCGCCGAATCGCTCCGCCTCGACCTGGCTGACCTGGTAGATAAGGGGGTCATCTTGAAGATTGGGGATAAGCGGGGCACACGGTATATTTTGAAGTAATAAGTGGTCAGTCTACCCTGTTTCCCAATTGGAATAATTTGGGATAACGAACGAAAATCTGTTCCCGGCGCTCTCGAAAACGCGGAGTCCACGTCGCCGATCCATTATCCCAAATTATCCCAATTGGGATAAAAATACGCAGTTGCGCCGGTGCAATGCACCTCTGGCCAGCAACGTTGCAAATGATGGATGTGCCAGGCAGGTAGGGAAGCTGGCATTTTGCTCTACAATTCTTGTGAGCCGTTCGCGGCGGTGCTATAATGGGTCGGGTCTGGTGCGGACGGGTTGTCTGCCTGCACACAGGGTTTGAGATGTCAGGATAGTGTGACTATGAGTGATTCGACGCGCAACGCCAATGATCCGTTTGCGTTAAAAGCGGAGTCAACCCCGCCCAACGATTTTGCCCTCGCGCCTACCGAAACCACCCCAGCTGAGGAAAACGCCGAGAGTACCCACCCCCCCATGGCGTGGATGCTGTTGCGCGAACTGGTTGAAACCGTGGTGCTCTCGCTGGTCATCTTTTTGCTGATCCGCATGGTGGTGCAGAACTATCGTATCGAGAGCCATTCGATGTTGCCCAATTTTCATGAAGGGCAGTTTATCCTGGTCAACAAGCTGGCCTATAAGCTGGGCGAGCCGGCGCGCGGCGAAGTAGTCGTCTTCCACAACCCACGCAACCCCGATGAGGACTATATCAAACGGGTCATCGGTCTGCCCGGCGATACGGTTGCAATCTATGGGCAGACGGTCTACATCAACGACGAACCGTTGCCGCAGCCCTACGCCACCAATCCCTTGCCGCCAGGCTATGTCTTTGAGCCGCAAGAGGTGCCGCCTGATCACATCTTTGTTATGGGCGATAACCGGCCCAATTCGCAGGACAGCCGTTTTGCCTCGGTCGGGCCGATTGCCGAGGATCTGATCGTTGGCAAGGCGTGGCTACGCGTCTGGCCTTTTGCCGAATTTGGTCTGGTGGCACACTATCATCTGGAACCAGGCGATGCGGCGCTATCCGCGGCGCCGGACTCCACAGGGCTGGAAGCAGCATGTTGTAGCCAAGAGTGACGATGCCTACGCAAGCAGAGCTTACTCGTCTTATCACCAATACAATGGAAGGGCTGCCGGATCGGCTCGCCCGTCCGCTAGACCCGCCGCCTGCGCTGAGCGCGAGTGGCCTGGCGCGCTTGATCGACCACACCTTGCTCAAACCCGAAGCGAACGAGACGCAGATCCGCCACCTGTGCACCGAGGCGCTGGAACACCGTTTTGCCAGCGTTTGCGTCAATGCAAGCTGGGTCCCGCTCTGTGCTGGCTTGCTGGCCGGCAGCGATGTCAAAGTTTGCACGGTGATTGGCTTTCCATTGGGTGCTACGCTCTCCTCGGTCAAAGCGTTCGAAGCCGCGGCAGCGATCAAGGCAGGCGCCACAGAAGTGGATATGGTGATCAACGTTGGGCGGCTCAAAAGCGGAGACCTGACCGGTGTCTATGACGATATTGCGGCAGTCGTTGAAGCGGCGCAACGTTCTGCTGTTCTGGTCAAAGTGATCATCGAAACTGCGCTCCTGAACGAGCAGGAAAAGGTGGCAGCCGCACTATTGGCAAAGGAGGCAGGCGCCGATTTTGTCAAGACCTCTACCGGTTTTAGCGGCGGCGGCGCCACAGTTGAAGATATACGATTGCTCCGCCTGGTGGTCGGTCCAGAACTGGGCATAAAGGCATCAGGCGGAGTCCGCACGGCTGAAACCGCGCTGGCGCTGGTGGCCGCCGGGGCAACGCGCATCGGCGCCAGCGCCGGTATCGCCATTGTCGAAGAGTTTGGCGCCGGTGATGCACCGGCTGGGGCAGAAGCGAAGATGGGGGACGCCTATTGATGTACAGGAACGGGAGAATCCCCGATTTTGCCATGTTGCTCGGCCATGTCTGGCGTTGCACCCAGTGCCGCGAGGCGTTGCTGGCCCAACCCGAACTCTGTTCTGTCGGGTACAAACTCGACCAGACTCAGCGCGAGTGCATCCTCAAGCTAGATGATGACTCCTTTCACACGGTCATGCGTCTGTCTGAGGCAAGCGGTCTGTCGGTGGGTGAACTGTACGAGGCCATTGATCACCCGCGCGCCCGGCTACGCCACCTGGACGGCCAGCGCTACGATTTTCGCACCTTTCGCCGGTAAGAACGGCTCCCGTACCGGCTCCTCACGATCATTTGTATGCAGCAGATTATTCCTGGGTTATGGGTTTTTGATGAGATCGGCGAGACGGTCCACTGTTACTTGTGGGAATGGAGCGGCGGGTTAACCCTGATCGACGCCGGCCATCCTAAGGATGCGCCGGTCATCTTGGGGGCGCTACGCAAGCGCGGGTATGCGCTGCACAATCTGCGCCGCATCCTTGTCACCCATGTAGATATGGACCATACGGGCGGGCTGGCGCAATTGAAAAAGGCGACGGGCGCCAAAGTAGCCTGTCACGCTGCCGAGAAGCAATTTATGGAACAGCCGTGGCGCCGCCAGCCTGCGGCCTGGTTTTTGCGCCCGTTGGTGGCGCTGGCCGGGTTGACCCCCGCCTTTTACCAGCGACCGGTCACACCCGACGAACTGCTCGTCGATGGGCAGGAATTGCCCGAAGGATTCACCGTCGTCCACACACCAGGTCATAGCCCCGGCCACATCTCATTGCTCCACAAGGAGCGGCGCCTGCTTATCACCGGCGATGCGCTTTCCAACCGTAAAGGGCGGTTGCGCGACCCCATTTTTCTCTTTACACCCGACAAAGTCAACGCCCGGCGCAGCATCTGGAAGCTGGCCAAAAAGTACGGCGACGATTTTGAGGTCGTCGTCTTTGGCCACGGCCCGCCCATCATGCAGAATGGGGCCAAGCGGGTCAAGGGGTTGGCGAGCCGGATTCTATCCACCGAGGTGTAGGACAAGATGGCATCTTGCCCTATCTTTGTCCCACCTCATTGACCGCAACGCCTGCTGCCACCTGCACCGGGTCCCATACGGGTGAGTAGGGCGGCGCATACGAAAGGTCCAACCAGGCGACCTCCATCACCGTCATGCGGGCGTGGAGGGCGGTAGCGAGGATGTCGATGCGTTTGTTGACGCCGTCCTTGCCCACCAGTTGCCCACCCAACAATCGCCCGTCGCGGCGGTCGAAGACCACTTTGACCTGGATCGTCTCCACGCCGGGCCAGTAGCCGGCGCGGTCGTTCTCGGTGATCACCGTAGCCCCAACCCACGCGCCATCTGCGCCATATAGCCCACTCTCGCGAGCTGCCCCTTCGGTCAACCCAGTCAGCGCCATCGTGTAATCAAAAACTTTGACCACGGCCGTACCCACGATGCCGGGGAAGCGGGCGGCGCCGCCCACCATGTTATCGCCGGCAATACGCCCGCCCTTGTTGGCCGAAGTGGCCAGTGGAATCCAGGCGTTGCGGCCCAAGACCAGGTGATGGTGCTCGACACAATCGCCAGCGGCGTAGATCGCCGGGTCACTGGTGCGCATGTAGTCATCGACCCAGATAGCGCCCGTCTCGCCGATGCGCAGCCCGGCCTTGGCCGCCAGTTCCCGATTGGGGCGCACGCCGGTCGAGACCAGGACCAGGTCGGCAGGCACTTGGCACTGCTCTGTTGTACCGGATGCTGTGGCTGGCCGCTCCACGGTAACGACCAGACCCTCCCCGCCCGTTGCGATGTTCAGCACGCTGGTACCGGTGTGGATCGCGACCCCTTTCCCGGCCATGTGAGCGGTTACGTTGTCCACCATGTCACTATCGAAGATGGGCATCAGCTCTGGCAACCGTTCGACCACGTTGACGGCCAGGCCGCGGTCGTGGAGCGCCTCGACCATTTGCAGCCCGATATAGCCGCCGCCGATGACCACGGCGCGCTGGGGGGGCTGTTCGACGATAAAACGCTCGATGCGCTGCGCATCAGCCAGGCTGTGGAGAGTGAAGACGCCAGGGGAATCAATGCCGGGGATAGGGGGTCTGACGGCTGAGGCCCCGGTCGCGATGAGAAGCCGATCATAGCTTTGGGTAAAGGTTTCGCCCGTCACTGCCCGTTGGACGGTCACGCTTTTGCTCTGCGGCTCGATGGCGGTGACAGTATGGCCGGTGCGCACATCGATGCCTCGCTCCGTACGCGCCTCTTCTGGCGTCAAGACGACCAGGTGGCGGTCGGATTCGACAATCCCGGCGATCCAGTAGGGCATGCCGCACGCCGAATAGCTGATATGCTCCCCACGTTCAAAGACAATGACATGAGCGTCGGGCTGTTCTCGTTTGATCTTGCTGGCGGCGCTCATACCGGCGGCGTCACCGCCGATGATGACAAATGGGTTAGTCATAGTTTCGCAGTTTTGCAATCGGTTTGATTTGACAAGTTCCTTTGCACATGGTACTATTAAATCCTGTCATACGCAAGGACCCGTGGTGTAGCGGTTAGCATGCGGCCCTGTCAAGGCCGAGGTCGCGAGTTCAAATCTCGTCGGGTCCGCACTATAGGCCTAATTGAAGCATTCAAATAACAGGGTCAACAGGAGAAAACTGTTGGCCCTGTTGCTTTGTTATGGGCTTAGGCACGACAAAGGCGCGGATTCGACTGATCGGGTCCCAACCACCGCTGCCTCATCGAGCGATGCGTGTGTTTGAGTACGAGCAGGCGCTGGTGCTATAATTCCGTCATCCGGCCTTCTCAAGCCTGTCCTGTGCGCTACAGTGGATGGCATGCTCCCTACCCCCATTTTCGCCAGCCATGTTCGCTGTTTGGAATCGGACCCTAGAGGTTTTCACGGTGATCTATGAGCAAGCCCCAGCCCGAGGGCGGGCACGCCACCCCCACGACAGCCGATGCACCGGCGTCACCTCGGCTTGATGGGACGGAAACCACGCGCCCCAGCCCAAGTGACCCTGGACCAGGACACAGCGCCCGGCAGCCAGGCAACAACCTGCTCCTGCCGCGCAGCCCGCTAATCGGGCGCGACCACGACCTGGCGGCTATCCAACACTTCCTGCTGCAAGACGAGATTGCGCTGCTCACCCTCACCGGGCCGGGTGGCATCGGCAAGACACGGCTGGCGATGCAGGCGGCGGCCAATCTGCTCGACCATTTTGTAGATGGCGCCTATTTTGTCTCGCTGGCGCCAATTCGAGATGCGGAACTGGTCAGTGCGGCGATTGCCCAGGTGCTTGACGTACGCGAATCGCCTGGACTCGCATTGCAGGAGAGTCTGCAAGACTATCTACGTGAGAAGCAACTCCTGCTGGTGCTGGATAACTTTGAGCAAGTCGTGACCGCTGCTCCGCTGGTGAGCGACCTGTTGGCGAACTGTCACCGGCTCAAGGTGTTGCTGACCAGCCGGACGACACTCCATCTCTATGGCGAGCATGAATTTCCCGTCTCACCCTTGGCGTTGCCGATTTTGGATTCACCGCCCGCCAGCGAACCATCCAACATCCAACATCGAACATCCAAAATAGCAGTGGAGACCCTAGCAGCAGTGCCGGCGGTGGCCTTGTTCATCCAACGAGCGCTGGCCGTCGAGCGGGATTTTGCGCTCAACGAAGTGAATGCCGCGACGGTGGCTACGATCTGTATCGCGCTGGATGGATTGCCGCTCGCCATCGAACTGGCGGCGGCCAAGCTCAAGTTGTTCTCCCCAGTTGCCTTGTTGGCACGGCTGGAACAACGGTTGGCGCTGCTTACCGGCGGCCCTCACGACGCACCGGCGCGCCAGCGCACCCTGCGTGACGAGATCGCCTGGAGCTACGACCTGCTTTCGCCGACAGAACAGGCACTCTTTCGGCGGCTGGCGGTTTTTGTCGGCGGCTTTACGCTCGAGGCGGCACAGGCCGTAGGCAATGCGAAGGGTGATGTAGGACTTGCGATCCTTGATGGTGTTTCCGCACTGGTAGACCAGAACTTACTAAAGCGGGTGGAGCCAGGTGGTAGTGAGCCACGCTTCGGCATGTTAGAGACGATTCGTGAGTATGGGCTGGAGCGGCTGGCGGCAAGTGGCGAAGCCGAGGTGATCCGCAACCAGCACGCAAGCTTCTTCCTGGCGTTGGCCGAGAGGGCCGACCCTAAACTGCGCACACCGGAGCAGTCGCGTTGGCTTGAACGGTTGGAGGCGGACACTGCCAACCTGCGCGCTGCCTTGGCGTGGTTGCTGCGCGATGAGGCTCAGGTGGACGATCTCGACCGTGAGCAAGGAGCGCGGCTAGTTGGCGCCTTGTGCTGGTTCTGGCACCTGCGCACGCGCTACAACGAAGCCCGCAGTTGGTGCGACCGCGCGCTGGCGCTGAGTAACGCCGCAGAACCAGGAGCAGTGCAGGCGCGGCTGCTACATGGTGCGGGCGTCGCGGCCCAGATGCAGGGTGACTTTGCCTATGCGCGCAGGCGGCTGGAGGAAGGTCTGGCCCTGTGGCGGGCGCTGGGCGAACGCTGGGGCGCTGGCTACTGCCTGGGGTGGCTGGCATGGGTCGAAATCGTGGCTGGCGACCCGGTGGCCGGGCGACCATATGCCGAAGCAAGCCTGGCGCTCTTCCGCGAACTGGGGGACAACTGGGGCATTATGTTTGCCCTCAATGCGCTGGGGCCAGTATTGAATAATCTGGGCGACTATGCCACTGGACGTGTTCTACTCGAAGAGTGTCTTGGCCTGGCGCGCGCACTGGGCGATACCTACCATATCGCCGATACCCTGGCGCAGTTAGGCGGTATTGCCTTCGACCAGGGCGATTATCAGACGGCGCTCGTCTGGGTTGAGGAAGTCGAACAGTTGCTGGCCGCCCAGTCGCTCGTCGATGACAAGTTTTTCCGCACGGATATGTTGCGCACCCGAGGCATCATTGCACGCCATCAAGGGGATGAGCAAGCAGCCGCGGCATTCTTTGCCCAATGTCTGAGCGTGGCACGCGACGCCGGCCTGCAATGGTTCGTTGCGCTGGCCTACCAGGATCTCGGCTTTCTTGCCTTGCAGCGCGGCGATGATGCCGGGGCAATGGCCCATTTTCGCACCAGTTTGGAACGTTCCGCGGCGCTCGGTAAAAGGGAGAATCTCATGTCCTTGAGTGGCTGCGTCGGTGTGGCGGCCAAGCAGGGGCAGTTGGAACGGGCGGCTAGGCTATGCGGAGCGGTCGAAGCGTTATATGCCAGTCTGGATCGTCGCTTCAGACCTTTGCAGCAAGCCGACTATGATCATGTTACCGCGGCTGTGCGCGCCCGGCGTCATGAACCGAGTGTGTCGGCCGCATGGGCACAAGGGCAAGCAATGTCGCTTGACGAAGCCATCGCCTTTGCCTTAGCGCCAGCGCCGGTGCAGCCTGCTGCACCAAAGCCAACCGCCGTCCAGGTCGAGTCTGGGCCAGAACTACGGCTCTGCGCCCTGGGCGCAGCTCGTGTCCACCGCGGTGAGCATCTGATCACAGCCTCGGAGTGGACCTATGCCAAAGCCAGAGAACTGCTCTTCTATCTCCTTTGCCATCCCTCTCGCACCCGCGAGCAGATCGGGCTGGTCTTCTGGCCGGATGCTTCGCCTGCGCAACTCCGCAATAGCTTTGGCGTCGCGCTCTATCACTTACGCCGGGCGCTGGGCCGCACCGAATGGATTGTCTTTGATGATGATCGCTACGCGTTTAATCGGACATTGCCTTACTGGTTTGACCTGGAAGCCTTTGAAGACCATCTGCTCCAGGCGCGCCAGGGTCTGGAGCAGGCACCTGCCAACGCCATTGCACATCTCGAACAAGCCATTGCCCTCAACCGGGGCGATTTTCTCGAGGACTTCACTGCGGCCGACTGGTGTGTGCCGCGCCGCGAGCAAGTGCATCAACAGTACATGGAGGCACACCTTACGCTTGGACAACTGTTGTTCAGTATGGGTCACTACGACCGCGCTGCCCACGTTTATCAACAGGCCATCGCCTGCGACAGTTATCTGGAGGCAGCCCATTATGAATTGATCCGCTGCTATGCGCGTCAGGGCGAACGCGGCCAGGCGCTGCGCCACTACGAACATCTGATCGAGTTCATGCGCGACGAATTGGGCCTGCCGCCAGCCACGGAAACCACTGTGTTGGTAGAACGCCTGCGCCGAGGAGAAGAGATTTAGAGCGCATAATTTGTTTCCATATCACCAGCTTCAACAGGGGCGACCGGAGTCGCCCCTGTTTTTTGTTTATATACAGTTTTTAATCACTGCTATAAGCGGGCGGTGTTATAACGAGAGTCAAGTCAGGCTCGCTGGCTTGTGCGGAAGTCGACCTTATCTCAACGAAGGAGGAAAACCATGTTTCATCGTATTGGAGACAACGCGCAGCACACGCTGGCGCGGCGCACTTTTCTGCGGCTGGTGGCAGGCACAGCTGTGGCGGCTACGCTCGCCGCCTGCCAACCGATCACGAGACCGGCGACCGAGCCGGTTGCCAGTAACGCACAGGAGGAAAGTGGCTTGAAGCTGCAAAAAGTCGTCGCTAACGGGGTGGAGTTGCACTATGTCGAACAGGGGCAGGGCGACCCGGTTATTCTGGTGCATGGGGGCTTGTCCGACTATCGAGAGTGGGGGCCGCAAATGGCGCGCTTTGCGCCACACTACCGGGTGATCGCCTATAGCCAGCGCTACTATTACCCGAATCAGAATCTGCCCATCGTGCCCGATTACACGACCCTGGTCGATGCCCAAGACCTGGCTGCTTTTGTGCAAGCACTTGAGCTTGACTTCAGCCACATCGTGGGCTACTCATCGGGGGCGTTCATGGCGCTGGCGATGGCCTTGGACCACCCCAACTTGGTGCGCACGCTGACGCTCGCCGAGCCGCCCATCCTGCACTGGGCGACTGGCCTGCCAGGCGGAGATGCAGTGCTTTCTGACTTTATGACCTCGTTTTGGCAGCCGGTGGGCGAAGCATTCCGCCAAGGCGACAAGGAGCTGGCGCTTCGCACGAGTGTCAAATTCTTCATCGGTGAGGATGTGCTGGACGAACTGCCCGCTGAGGTGCGCCAGATGTTAGAGGAGAATCTATCGGGCTGGGAGGCGTTTACGACTTCCCGCGATTGTTTTCCCATGCTCGACAAGCAGCGTGTCGCTCAACTGCCGATGCCGATCCTGTTGCTCACCGCGGCCAATACACTGCCCATCCACCAGCTGATCAACGGTGAACTCGAACGCTTGTTGTCACAGGCCACGCATGTGACCATCTCTGACGCTACGCATGAGATGTGGGCGGAACAGCCCGATGCCTGTGGCGAGGCGGTGCTCCAATTCCTGCAGGCGCAGACATGAGGAAAAAAGAGTATGACAACCATAAATGTACCGGATGGCATCCAGGCCACCAATGCGGCCTTTTGCGCTGCTGTGTTGCGCGGCGATGCAGCCGGGATGGCGGCTACCTATACCGCAAACGGTGCGCTGCCCCCCACCTACAGCGAGATGGTCGTTGGGAAACCGGCGATTCAGATGTTCTGGCAAAGCACGTTAGATGGCTTGGGCCTCAAAGCCGCAGAGCTGGAAACGGTTGAGTTGGAGCAACATGGAGAGACCGCCTACGAAGTCGGGAAATACACGCTCAAAGGGGATGCGGACAGCGTGCTCGACCAGGGCAAGTACATCGTCATCTGGAAACACGAAGGCGACGCATGGAAGTGGCACCGTGACATCTTGAACAGCAGCCTGGGGAGGTAAGTCCAATGCGCAAGCAAGCACCGAACCTCGACTGGCAGATTGCGGAAAGTGATGCAGACTGGGAGCAGCTGTACGCCCCGGTGGTGCCGGACATTACCCCAGACACCAGCCGCTGTCGGCGCCTGAAGTACTGCTTTTGGGGCGTGGCAGCCTTGCTCCTGCTGCTGACCACTGGTGGCCCCCGGTGGTGGCGCATCTTCCCCACTAGGACGCAGCAGACCGCAGCCGAAGTGACGACGGCACAACCGGTAGTCTCGGGAGTTGCCCAGCGGCCCGACCAGTTCGTCACCAGTGCTGTTAGTAACCAATCAGACGCGGATTGGTGGCTCCAGCATGGGCGGGAGGTGCTCGGTTTACGCGCCGCCATCCAAACCAGCGATCCAGATGGTCACCTTGACCTAGCATTGGATACGGTTGATGTTCAGCGTGATCAGGCGGTCGCCCGCGTCGTTATGTATACCGAGCACGGAGAGCCGGCCTACCGGCAGACGCGCTTCTACCGGCGTACGGAGGAAGGTTGGCAGCAGACCGAGCCAGATGCTGCACTCTGGGGGCAGGAGCGCAGCCTGGAATCCCTGTTCGTAACCTTTTACTTTCGCCAGCAGGATGCGCCTGCCGTCTCTGCGGTGGCGGCCCAGGTGAACAATCTGTACACCACCCTGCGGCGCAATCTTGGCCTACCCCTCAAAGCCTGGGAAGAGAAGCTGGTGATCAACATACGTGTGACCCAGTCCCCTGCCCACGCAGCGTCACAGCTACCTGGGAGTGATAGGCTCATGGTAGCTTCGCCGGCCGTCTACCTGGCGCCGGTCGAGTTGACTGATGCCGACCTGTTGGCGCAGTCGATTGCGCTGCCATTGCTCGATGATGTGTTGGCGCAAGCACAGGAGCGCCATGCGATTGGACCATCCTGGTGGCCCCTGCTAGCTGGTCTTCGCTTATGGCAACTCTGGGACCTCGATCTGCCCTTGGCGACCTGGCGGACAGAGGTGGTGCGGTGGGTCTATGCCGCCGAGCCGGCCATCCCGCCGGGACAGCCGCTCGCCCTGCCAGTTCACTACGAGGAGCTTTGCGCTGCGCACACCCGCTGGATGTCGGCTCCAGTGCAGCTCGGCATCCCCCTGTTGTGCACTGAAGTGGATTGGAAAAACCGGTACTTCGCTGCGTGGGGCCCGCATGACCCACCTATGCGCCTGAACCAGCTCGCCATGTCGACGTCACCCAATGAGTACATCGGTCAAGCAGCCTCAAGCTATGTATCCCACCCGGGTCAAACAGTGGCGCTGGCGACGCTTATCGACTATGCCGTGGCCACCTACGGGCGGGAGCGCCTGCCTGCGCTGGTGGCGGGCTTGGGCCAATACGACAGATGGGACACCCTCATCCCCGCCGTGTATGGTGTCTCTGCCAGCGAGTTCGAGCAGGGCTGGCAGAAGTATTTGGTAGCCCACTATGGTATTTCCTCGCCCCCATAGTAAAATAGACGAACAGATCGTCTGGCGTGGGCTGCGCCAACACAACGAGGAGTCGAAGAAATGAACAGTGCATGGATAGCGTTCAAGGCAGAGGTGATTGCCCAGTATCAGGAACAGAAGCAGATGGCCGATGCAGCGTTAGGGAGGGTCGATGATGCGCTCTTCTTTGCGCATCTACGGGAAAACGGGGATGACCATACCAATAGCCTTGCTGTGTTAGTCAAACACATCAGCGGCAATTTTATCTCACGCTGGACTGACTTTTTGATGACCGATGGCGAAAAACCGACTCGCCAGCGACCGCGCGAATTTCTGCACGAAGTGAGCGATAACCGCGCCCAGATCATGCAACGCTGGGAAGAAGGCTGGCGCCTCCTCTTCACCAGCCTTGAATCGCTCCAGGAAGCAGATTTTGCCAAAACCGTCTACATCCGCGGCGAGGCGCACAGCGTGGTCAAAGCCATCCTGCGCAACCTGCTCCATGCCACCCACCACATCGGGCAGATCGATCTGTTGGCGAGTGCGTTGAGGAAGTGATCATATGATCCACCACCTTGACCCAAATGTGAGCAATTTTCAAGGCTGTTTTTCGCGCGAACGCCCGCCGATTCTCACGATTGATTCAGGTGACACCGTGGTCTGCCGCACGCTCGATTGTGGCTGGGGGTTGGACCCCTTTGCCGCGCTCGACGAGGGCGATGTCACCGCCAAACGCATTCCACTGGAGCAACGCCATGACCCGCAGCACGACGACGGGCACTGTCTGGTCGGCCCGATTGCCGTGCGCGGCGCAGAACTGGGCATGGTGTTGGAGATCGCAATCCACGAGGTACAACCCGGCCCCGTCGGCGCCACCTAGGTAGGCGAGGTGCGCGACTGGCTGCCGCAGCTGGGGATTGACGGCTATGCGTTCATTCCCTGGCAGCTCGATGCGCTGCAGGGCGTTGCCACCAGCCCGTGGAGCCATCAGCTACGGCTGCGCCCGTTTCTGGGCATCATTGGCGTTGCGCCGGCTGCACCCGGCATCCACAGCACCATGCCCCCACGCACCACCGGCGGCAACCTGGACTGCAAAGAGTTGGTTGCCGGTAGTACCCTCTATCTCCCGATTGAAGTGTCGGGTGCGCTGCTCTCCTTTGGGGATGGCCATGCCGTGCAGGGCGACGGCGAAGTGGGAGGCACGGCCATCGAATGTGGCATGGCGCGCGTGGCGCTGACGATACGCGTGCGCGAGGATCTACAAATGAGTTGGCCGCAAGCTGACACACCGGCCGGCTGGCTGACCTTTGGCCTGCATCAGGACCTGACCGAGGCGATGCTGATTGCCCTCAACGGCATGTTGGATGTAATGATGAGCCGACTGAAGATTGACCGCGCACAAGCCCTGGCGCTGGCCAGCCTGACGGTGGATCTGCGCATCACCCAAATCGTGAACGACGTGGGAGTGCATACCCTGTGGACGGATCGCTTGCGCGTGACAAATTGAGCTGTGACCCTGCGAGGTGCTTTGCTAGGAACACAACTCGACGGTGCCGTATGCACGGTCGACTCTCGTCGGGTCCGCCTTTATAGGCCTAATTGAATCACTCAAATGACAGGGCCAACAGGAGAAAACTGTTGGCCCTGTTGTTTTTGTTATAGGCTGATGCACGAGCATGGTCGCGGGTTCGACTCGGTATGACCTTCTTTTCTCTTTCCCTGTGAGATGCCAGCGATCCGTACTGAAATCGTGGTCACATCGCGGCCATGGCTGTCTTAGTTGAGTCGACCAGTCGCGACCGGTTTTGAGGCCATAGAGAGTCGCAGAGAAGGGAATTGGGAATAGCGGCGGGATGCTTGTTGGTTGGTTGAATCGATGCCTCTATCTTCACTGGGTCGTGGCGTGACGGTCGAACGGCCAATTGTGTTCACGCGACATCATATTGGAAACCAAGGCCAATAACCTCGCGCTGAAGCCAGCAAGGCCAGACGATACTGGACTAACCCATGACCCTGCCTGGACCGCCTCGTCCGTCCTCACATCCACAACACGAGCAAAGCCGATGGTCTGCGCGTAGTAGCCCTTGCTCGCGACCGGACATCCCGGTGGGCGATTGCTGGTTTTTCGAATGGATTACTTGACAGGGGACGCGATAATGCCGAAAATAGTTCGCAACATTGCTCGCTTTTCTTGCAAGGGATGGGCTGTGATGGCGGTAATGTGGCAAGCGGTCTGTCATCTACGTGGGTACGTCGGTCCACTATGTCAACGCTTCAGATCCAGCTGCTCGGCGGCTTCCAACTCCACCTTGACGATGCACCCGTGACGACCATCAACCAGACGCGCCAGCAAGCTTTGCTGGCCTATCTGCTCCTGCACTGCTACGCCCCGCAGCTCCGCCAGCACTTGGCCTTCCTCTTCTGGCCCGACACCTCTGAACCTCAGGCTCATACTAATCTCCGTCAGTTGCTGCATCACTTGCGCCGCGCCTGGCCTACTGTGAGCGATTTTTTGCAGATCGATGCCAGGACCTTACAGTGGAAGCCAGAGGCCGCCTTCACCCTTGACATCATGACATTCGAGCAGGCTCTGGCGCGGGCGGCGGCAGCGATGCACGCTGCGCAATTGGAGGCGGCACGCACGGCGCTCACCCAAGCGATTGACCTGTATGGCGGTGACCTGTTGCCCGGTTGCTATGAAGAGTGGCTCCTGACGGAGCGGGAGCGGCTCCGCCAACGCTTTCTCGATGCTTTGGAGCAACTGGTGGTGCTCTACGAACGCCAGCGGGACTACCTAACTGCGATCCACTACGCCCAGCGTCTCCTGCGCACCGACCCGCTGCACGAGACGACCTATCGGCGGTTGATGCGTCTGTATGCCCTCAATGGCGACCGCGCTAGTGCCCTGCGGACCTATCATGTCTGTGCCACGAACCTTGAGCGTGAACTGGACGTGGAACCAAACCAAGAGACCCAGGACGCTTATGCGCGTTTGCTCAGGATGGAGATACCGCTGGTGCTTGGCACGGCGACGGCGGCACGAACTGCCGCTGGGGAACGTCTGATCGGACGCCAACCAGCGTGGGAAACGCTTCAAGCGGCATGGCAGATGGCTATGCACGGGCGCGCCCGCTTTGTGTGCATTCGGGGGGAAGCAGGTATCGGCAAGACCCGGATGGCCGAAGAACTGCTCCATTGGGCTCAACGTCAAGGTATCGCTCAGGCGCGCACCCGCGCCTATGCCGCCGAAGGAAGCTTGGCCTATGCCCCGGTCACCGAGTGGTTGCGAGCGGAGGTGTTTCAGCCGGCCAGAAAGCAGTTGTCCGATGTCTGGCTCAGCGAAGTGGCCCGCTTGCTGCCTGAGATTCTGGTCGAACGACCGGATCTGCCCCGTCCCGATCCGCTGACCGAGCGCTGGCAGCGCCAACCGTTCTTCGAAGCGCTGGCCCGCATGATTTTATCCGGTAGTCAACCCTTATTGTTGCTGATCGATGATTTGCAGTGGTGTGACCCCGAGACGTTGGAGTGGCTGGCATATCTGCTGCGGTTTGACCCTCGGGCACGGCTGTTGATCATCGGCACGGCGCGCCCCGAAGAACTGGACATCGATCATCCCTTGCTGCCGCTCTTGATGCATCTCCGCAACGCTGAACAACTGACTGAGCTTGACCTGAGCCCGTTAGATGAAACTGACACGGTAGCCCTGGCCCGGCAAGTGACCAACCAGGTGCTTGATCCTAGCGTGCTGGCAAAACTGTATCAGGAGACTGAAGGTAATCCGCTGTTCGTCGTCGAGACCATACGGGCAAGCCTGAGCCATCAGCCAGTGGCGATTGGGGATCGGGAGACAGCAGCTTCCCTTGCTCCTCTCCCCTCGCTGTCACCCAAAATTCACGCCGTCATCCACGCTCGTCTGACACAACTTTCCCCGGCTGCCCGTGCGTTGGCGCAGGTGGCAGCCACCATTGGGCGGGCGTTCACGGTTGATGTGCTGGCTGCGGCCAGTGGCTGTGAGGAAGAAGCATTGGTGCGCAGTTTGGATGAGCTTTGGCAGCGGCGCATTGTGCGTGAGCAGGGCGCCAACACCTACGACTTTAGCCATGACCGCATCCGTGACGTTGCCTACGGCGACATGAGACCGGCGCGCCGGCGAATGTTGCACCGCCGTGCGGCCCAAGCCTTGGAAAAGCTCTACAGTGACAACCTTGATGCCATTTGTGGTCAGCTTGCCGTTCACTATGAGCAGGCTGGTTTGACGCAACAAGCCATCACGTATCATCGACGCGCCGCGACAGCCGCTCATCATCTCGTGGCTTATCCAGAGATGGAAGCACACCTCAACAAGAGTCTGGCTTTGTTGGATTTGCTGCCAGCTACGCCGGAGCATTTGGAGAAAAAACTAGAGATTTTATCGCTCATGGGAGGTATTTTTCTCATCAGCAAAGGGTTTACGGCCCCAGAAGCCGAGGAGGTTCTGACCAAAGCAAAGGAGCTTTGCTACTCTGTTGGCAATAGCGAAACTCGCTTTGCAGTGCTGTGTGGGCTGCGAGTTTATTGGGGGAAACGCTGTTGTTGGGAAGTAGCCGCTGAACTCAATCAAGAATTGCTCCACCTGGCGCAAGAGACCCAGAACCCGGTCCATCTGCAGGCTGCCTTGCGGCTCACAGGCGCTCTCGCCTTTCATCAAGGAAAACTGCGGGAGGCGTACACCTATTTCGAGCGAGCGATTGCGCTCTATCAGGCCAATCAGCGGCTCAGCGATACCCATGATCATGAGCAAGACCAAGGGATCTCCAATCTGCGCTACAGCTTATGTACGCTCTGGCTGCTTGGCTATCCAGATCAAGCCCAAGCCAGAATGAAGGAAATGCTGGCCAGGACGCGCAAACTTGCGCGCCCTTTCGACCTGCTGATTTCCGTAGATTTTGCCATGGACTTGGAACATCACCTGCGTAGGCCGCAAGCCGCACGCGCATTAGCCGCAGAGTACACCGCGTTGACAGCCAAATATCCCTATCCCTACTGTATGGTGTATGAGCTTGTCTTTCGCGGGTGGGCGCTTGCTGAACAGGGAGAAACGGTTGAGGGCTTATCGCTGCTCAACCAAGGCATTGAAATGTTGCGCAAGATGAATATTTTCCTCTTTTGGCCGCAAGCGCTGACACTGCTCATTGATGCCTACAGACTCGCCAAACAGTACGCCCAGGGGTTGTCCCTGGTGACAGAAACGCTGGCCTTTGTTGCAGAAACAGGTGAGCAGTACTGGAATGCAGAGTTCCACCGGCTCAAAGGCGAATTCTTACAAGCGCAAGGCGGCCGCGTCAACGAGATCGAGCTATGTTTTCAGGAAGCCCTGACCATTGCCCGCCAGCAGGGCGCCAAATCGTTGGAATTGCGTGCGGCCATCAGCCTGGCGCGCCTGTGGCAACAGCAAGGTAAAGATGACGAGGCGCGCAGTTTGCTGGCGGAAATCTATGGCTGGTTCACCGAAGGTTTTGATACCGCTGATCTGCAAGAGGCGAAGATTTGCAGCAATAAGTTGAATCCTTTCCGGAAGTCTGGATAGAACGTCCTTATCCTCTCACTCACCTCCAAACATCTCCTCATAGAACGCCACATAGAACGTTTTTAGAACGCCCCGCTGTCTATCTTACTACCATAAGCAGTTAGTCCACAGCACCGTCACTCGCGCAAGCGATTTGTTCGCCCACGGTTGTGTTTTGCGCCGGTTTGGTGAGAACGAGGAACTATGCCGTCCGATCAGCCGCACCCGCGCACGCATCTCTTCACAGTGCGGTTGTGGGTTGAACGGTATGGCGATGACCAGCGCGAGGTGCGGATGCAGGTC
>QEUW01000832.1 GCA_003577005.1 Chloroflexota bacterium
ACGGATTCAAGTTCGATCATCAGGTTCTGCACTGTCTCCCGCAGTTCGCTCACCTGAAGCAAGGCCGCACTTTCACGCCGGGCGCTCTCATACAGTTGCTCCTGCATGCCGGCGATCTCTTGCCGCAAGGCCGCCACCTGCTTCTCAAGCTCCAACTCCCGTGGGGTAACCATGCCGAATCGCCAGCGTCGAATGAAATAATCGACCAGCCCTGTCACCACCACGGCAACCGTCACCAGCCACCAACCCGAATCCCCAGCCATAGCCCCACCTTGTCCGCCAAAGTTGCCTCCGATTCGCCACCAGGATAGCACACCCCCCACCTCGCCAAACGAACATTTATTCTGTGTTTGGTAGACTGAAACAGTGCTACAGGCGCGCCGAGGGGCAACGCTAGCCAAACGCGGGCCTGCCTATATCTGCCCGCAAGCAGAGGCAGACTTCTTCAAGGATGAACGCAGCCATATCAAGGCCCGGCCCAGCGCTCAACATCCCTTCGTGCGCGTTTGGGAACCCGAGGAATTAGAGTAGCTCAGAGGTAATTTGGTTCACGAGAGGGAGAAATGATGAGTACAGAGGAACAAACAATGACCATCCAGCAGCTAGCCAATGCGCTCGCCAGCAACTACGGCAACGCACACCGAACCGCCGTTCACAATGCCGAGGCTCACCACCTCATTCAGGAGTTGAACCGCCGCGGCGCAGCTGTACTGGCGCACATCACATGGATCGACGGCAAGCCACAGCGCCAAGCCATGGTCATCTTCGATGGGGAGGTCATCCGCTCCTTTCGAGCCTGCCGGCCAAGAGCCGCCACCACCAGATGTCAACCGCTATCTCATCGAGCACCACATCGAGGAATGCGACTGTACACAACGCGGTATGCTGCTACACGTAGGTAAGTACGCTTGCGGCCCCAACGAATATGAGGTGTTTTGCTCAGCCGCCTGCGCAACCCGCTATTTTCAACAGGAGATGCCGCAGAACGCCCACTTCGTGATGGCGAAGCCCACGCAAAGGGTGATGGCCAGCCACGTACGGTAACCAAGACGTCTTCATAGTCTGTGTCAAAGCGGACACGCCGGGTGCCCTGTGGGCGCGTTTTGACACTCACCCTGCTGGCTCGTAGGCCCGACGATAGCTTCGGATATCCTACCGCCCTCCACGGCGATCCTGCCCGGGCAATACCCGTCAAACCTGGTGGTGTCGCCTGAGCGACGCCGGCACACGCACACATCACAGCCTGGCAAATCACAGCTAACATCGCTCCGCCTCACTCCCAGAATAGCCCTTCCTTCCCAATCGCCGTTACCAGTCTGGCGCTGCTGGCGCTCAACACTGGTTTAGCAAACCGTCTTTCTGCTGTATCTTTCAGAATAAGCGAATAGGACAAAGGTTCGAAGCACACGAGAGGAAAACACCAGAGGCGCACCAGCAGCACAATCACGCAACTTGACAGAATACGCCAGAGAATTGTACCATCTCGCCAATGAAGTTAATGAAGCA
>QEUW01000008.1 GCA_003577005.1 Chloroflexota bacterium
CCGTGAGTCTGCAAAGGCATGGTAAAGGACGGCGGACGCCAACGCATCGGTAACAGTTACCGATTCCCATACCTATTTGTGGTCGACTGGCGCATCGGTATACTACAGGCAAACAAGTCCATATCCGAAGGCAACGCCTGCGTCCACTCGCGGACGAATTGGTTGTGTTACTACGGCCTAAAGTATGCCGGCAGGCTACGGTAGTTCCACCTCCATACGGGTGCCTTCAAAAGTGCCGTAGTACGCCTTTTCAGTCACCTTGCCTTCTCGATCGATCATGTCCAGCACCCATTGAGCAGTGAGATGATCGGCGCCATCCATTTTGATCGAGGCACGCACTTTGATTTTTCCATTGTATTTGCCCTGCTCATCGGAGGTGAACCCTGCGAACGTAAGCAGATAGGTGTTGCCAGCACCCATCCAGACGCCGTGATTCGAGTCTTTGAACGAGTTTACTTCGACCCAGTTGCCATCAGCGAAGAAGGTATGAAATGCCTCAAAGCTTTCTGGATTGCCCTCCGATTTTGGGACAGTGATCTGCCAAGTGCCCACGATGCTCGGTGTGGTTCTCATACGGTGGTCTCCTGTCTTGCATGAATGGATTGAAGCTTGATGTCCTTTATTGTTGGTGGATGCTGGCAGTGTATAGGGCAATGGGCGGCTGCGCATCGGTATAATTCCCGATTCCGTTCCCTATTTGTGGACGTGGTCTGCTGGGCAGGAGCCAAATGAGTAGGTACATCGGTGGGTATCTCGCGTCAGCATCTCCGTCAGTGTGCTGGGCATCGCCGCCAACAGCAGCACCAAAAAGCGGAGGTCAGGCAGTTGCCCGACCTCCGCAGCTTCTCTTTGTTCAGAAACTTGGCTGAAATTACATGAGGTGATGGTCGGCGGCGAAGCGCGTGGCTGCCGCCCGGGAGTTGACGCCCAGCTTGCTATAGATCGAGCTGACATGCGCGTTGATCGTACGGCGACTGACCACGAGTTTGTCGGCAATCTGGGCATAGGTCAATCCCTGTACCAACAGCCGCAGCACCTCGACTTCACGTGCAGTCAGACCGGCGGGGTAGGTAGGTGGGGATAGGACAACCTGGTTCTCGTCGCTTGCGGAAAGTGTGTCCTGCGGAGCGTCGGATGCTGCTAATGCGTACTCGATGGCCTGTTCTAACGTCAGCGCTTGTCCTTCCGCCCACCGGGCCGCGAACGTTTCCTCGCCTAACCTGACACGCACCGCAGCGATATCCCGTTCATAATCAGCGGGATTGGTCAGAGTGTCCAGGGTTGCACCGCTGGCCACAGCGCGTAGCGCTGCTGCTGCCGCAAATAGTCTTGCCGCGTCGTCGTACCGGTTACGCACCTGCGCCACTGTGCCTAGGTGGTGGAGCACGAGCGCTATCCGCATTTTGTCACCCACTTCACGATCCAGGGCGAGGCATTCGGCATACAGATTGCTGGCCTGCTCAAGCTCACCTTGCCGTTGTAGCACTTCGCCTAACAGATTGAGTCCAACACCAATATCCCACTTCTCGGCGTGGGCCCGTCGTAGCGCCAGTGCGGCTTCGAGTTGAACACGCGCGGTCGTGTAGTCGCCCTGTTGGCCAGCGATCAGTCCTAGGCCGCCTAGGGCATTGGCCAGGCCCCAACTATCCTGCACTTCCTGGAATAAGGAGTGACACTCCTCGAACAAGACGCGTGCTGTTCTTTGATCACCTTGGGTATTGATTACATGAGCCAGATTGTGGATGGCCAGGGCGAGATCCCACCGGCTGCTCGCCTCGCGGCCGAGCGCCACACTTTCTGTGCAATGGCGGTGTGCGGCCGCCAAGTCGCCTTGGAACAGCGCCACAAGTCCTAACTCACGTAAGGAGACGGCGAGCCCTGCTTTGTCTGCGATCTGCTGCCCGATGGCAACACTCTCCTCCAGTTCGGTGCGTGCGAGTTGATAGTCGCTCTGGACCATCGCCATCAACCCCGCTCCCCACAGTGCTTTCGCCCGCGCCGCCGTGCGCTCGGACACCCCTTTCAGGATCGACGCAAACCAGCTCCGTGCTTCGCTCACATGATTGCCAAAAAACCAGAACCAGGCCAGCGCCCCAGCTAGCCGCAAACCAACGTTGGCCCGGTTCAAGTCATCAGGGGCCGAGAGAGGCTGGCTCCAGAGCAAGGCGGCGCGTAGGTTATCGAGTTCTGCTTCCAAGCGCGCCAGCGCCTGTTCCCGCCGCGGACCCAGCAGGTCCGGCTCAGTGACCTCGGCCAGTGCCAAAAAGACGGCGGCATGCTGACGGCGGATCGACTCAGCTTCGCCACTGGCCTCTAATTGCTCCAGCCCATACTCGCGAATGGTCTCCAACATGCCGAACCGTGGTTCGCTGTCTCGCCCTTCGACTTGCCGCAACAGGTTCTTATCGGTAAGGGAAGCAACCCCCTCCAGTACATCGACACCGAGATCCCCAGCCGCATTGCCTACCGCTTGGGCAGCTTCCAGCGTAAAACCGCCGACAAAGACGGCCAGCCGTCGAAAGAGAGCCTGTTCGTTGGCGGTCAGCAAGTCATAGCTCCACGCAATCTCGGCACGCAGGGTGCGCTGGCGCGCCGGCAGGTCGTGCGGGCCATGCGTGAGCAGCGTCAGTCGCTGTTGCAGCCGGGCCAACAAAGCCGGCGGTGGAAACAACTTGATCCGGGCGGCCGCCAGCTCGATGGCCAGCGGTAGCCCATCCAAACCAATACAAATCTCGGCCACGGCGGTGGCGTTCGTGGTCGTAAGGGCAAAATCGGGTTTCGCTGCCACTGCCCGCTGGACAAAGAGTGCCACCGCCGCAACCTGTGCGAGGTGAGGCGTGCGTTCTTCGCCCAGCGCGGCTAGACGCTTAAGGTCGGGCAAGGCCAGTGGTGGCACCGGGAACTCGTGCTCGCCATAGAGGTGGAGCGTCGCTCGGCTGGTCACTAAGACCTTAAGCCGAGGGCATCCGGCCAAGAGGGCGCCTACCAAGGGCGCCGCCGTCACCACCTGCTCGAAGTTGTCTAGGGCGAGCAACAGTTGCCGATCACGGAGTGAGGCTTGTAGACTCTCCTGTAAGGACTGCCCACTTACTTCGTGCACTCCTAATGTCTGGGCAATTTCTGGTATTACGAGGGTGGCGTCACGGATGGGGGCCAGCGAGACAAAGTAGACGCCATCGATAAAGTGGTCGAGCAGATTGGCAGCCACTTGCAACGCCAGCCGCGTCTTGCCAATCCCACCCGGCCCGGTGAGGGTGAGCAGCCCGACCTGTTCTTGCAGCAGGAGGCGTTGAACGGTGGCCAGGTCGTGGTCGCGCCCGATCAGCGGGCTGCGCGGCAGGAGTAGGTTGTTGTGGGCGCTGTGTTCTGGCCCAGGGCCACTTGGGGTGGGGAGCGTGGTTTTCGTCCCCTCGCCCCGAGGGGACGCCGGTGCAGCGGCTGTCGTGGGGGCGGCCTGCCTGCCCTCGGGCTGGGGCTTGCTCATCGATCACCGTGAAAACGTCTCGGGTCCGATTCCAAACAGCGAACATGACTTGCGAAAATGTGGGTAGGGAGCAGGTCATCAAGGGTCGCACACAGGACGTGCTCGAAAGGCCGGATGACGCAATTATAGCACCGGCGCCTGCTCGTGATCAAATACACGCATCGCTTGATGAGGCAGACCAGTGGTGGCGACCAATCAGCGCACCCACAGCCCGGTCAGTGCCTAAGCCCATCACAAAACAACAGGGCCAACAGTTTTCTCCTGTTGACCCTGTTATATCAGAATCAGACCTATAGTACGTGCGGACCTGACGAGATTTGGGTTCGCTCATCTACCCGTCGAGTTGTGTTCCTTCCCAAACATATTGTGAGTTTACATTGAACAAATATTTATCTCTGGTTGAGCGTCTGCGTCGTGTTGATCACCACAGGAAGAAATTCGTCAGACCATCCTACCAATTTTACAATGCCGGCGCCTTCAGCATGAACACGGTCACCCAACACAGTCGAGGCAGTGACCTTTGTCACATTGGAGAATGGCGTCTTAACCGCTGGCCGCTCACAGTGATAGACCGTTGCTGACAAAGGTGCCAGATTGCCCAGCTCTCGTTCACACGCCGGCGTCAGTTTATCGACCGTGGTGACATTGGTCAACGTAATGCTGCCGGCGTTGGTGATAGTTACGGTAAAGGTCGCCGGGTCGCCGCTGGCAATGGTCTGTATGTTCGGGGTCAGGTTCAGAGCAATGGCGGCGCCAGTCGTTTCATAACTGCCGATATCGCACTGTGAACCCTGGGGACGACCTACGCCCCGCTGATCCGTTGTGAGCGTGCCGCCTAGACAATCGCCGTGGTCAATTGCCGCGCTACCTGGGAGCAAGGCATGAGTCCAGGTAGCGCCGCCGTTATCTTGCAGGGGCCCCAACTGAGCGTTGCTGCCTGGAATATCACCGGTGCCGGTCAGGTTACAACTATTGTCACTGTCCAAGTTATTGCCGGCGGAGATGATCATGCCGTCTGGATTGAGGCAATCGCCACCCTCGAGTTGATCGGCTATGATGCTGTCCGCCAGGATGATCGTCGCCTGAAACCCGCTTAGAATACCCGTGGCTGCCCGAGCGCGATTGGCGCTGACGGTGCTGTGATTCAGCCGCACGGTGTTGAGTTGCAAATAGATGCCACCACCGTAAGCCGCTTGATTGCCACTGATGGTGCTGTTGGTTAAGGTCAGCGGGCCAAAGGTGGAAATTGCGCCTCCGTAGGCTGCGCTGTTATCCTTAAGGGTGCTGTTGATCAGCGTCAGCTCTGTACCCCCAAAATTGCTAAGACCGCCACCTTGTTCCGCTGCTCGATTGTTGCTGATGGTCACGGCGATCAGGGTCGCCGTTCCACTCCGATTAGCGAAACCGCCCGAATATCTGAGCGCTCTGTTACCGTCGATGGTGCTATTCGTTATGATCAAACTGCCATCATTTGCGATCCCACCCCCTTGACCATTAAAGTGAAGCGCACGATTGTTGCGAATCGCGCTGTCGGTTATGACCATCGTGCCGAGGTTGAAAATGCCACCGCCGGAATAATCAACTTTGTTATCGCTGACGATGCTATTCGTCAGTGTCAGTATGCCAGTGTTGAGAATACCGCCCCCGGACTCCGCCAAACCGTTGGTGATTGTCACATCGTTAACAACAACGTGTACTTGGGTTGGTAGGATGTCGAGTACCCGATCAAGGGCGCCACCGTCGATCGTCGTGCTAATCGCCCCGGCACCGTTGATTGTCAGGTTGCTCTGGATATCCAGGTCGCCACTGGCGTTGTTGTCTTCGTTATCACCGGACAGCGTTAAAGTATAGGTCCCGGCAGGCAAGCTGATCTCATCATCTCCGACACCTGCAACACAGTTGTCCACCGCCGCATTCAGATTGGCGGCCTGGATCGCTTCACGCAAGGAGCAATCGCCGTCGCTGTTCAATTCGTCATTCGTCGTCACGGTAATGATGGCAGAGGCGTCAAGCGCCGCGGCATCGACTTGCCGCCCTGTGGCCCTCAGCCCGGTGGCGAATAAGATTGCTATGCCCAAGATCACAAATGTCCTTTTGTGTGTGTTCATCTTAATCTCCGCTCCTTCAAAGTCTGCGTTTCTTGAACAAGCGAACTTGCCGGTCAATCGAGATTTTCCAGGGTTTGAGGCTTACGGCAGCCGCTGGAGCAACGTCTGTGCCTCATCACCATTGAGGCGAGATCCTCCCCAATCACGCCTGGGCCAACGGCTGACCAATCAACGCGAGGCGAGTGGCAGATAAACCTTGCCAGGGGTGACATTGTCAGCAACCAAGGTGAAGCTGGCTTGAACGCGTCGACAACGACGGTATAGTTGCCTGCAGCCAGCCCCTCGACATTGAGTGAGACCGTCTCTGCAAATTCCGTCAGTACAGCGGCGCACACAAGGTCTGGCGCACCTTGACGGGTGGAAATGTTTAGCAGGATCTGATTGGCAGTGTACTGTTGTTGAATCTCGTCAATTTGTAAACAGGGATCGGGCAGACTGCCGCGCACCACTGCGTTGATCTGCACAGGGCCAGCGCCAATCGTGAATAATTCCACGCTCTCCACTGTTGCCGTTTCGAGTAATGGAGCATCTGCACCGCTCTGAACATTTGGGAGGAAAAGGCGATTGAAGGTTGTTGGCATTGGACTATTCGGTGCATCAGTCCCCGTCTGTTGGGCAAAGACATGGGTGACCACCGAAAGCGCAAGTACGCTGATGATGAACAGTGTTCCGACCTTCGATTGCCTGAATTGATAGAGCATGGCATCCCCGTGTGAAATCATCCGTCTGCTGCTGGTTGATGCAGCGCTGTTGCTGACCAGAGTGTACGAGATCCGCAGCTACTGAGCATCGGACAGTGACCGATTCCAATACGCATTTGCCGATGAATGACAACGCATACGCCGTCCTATCATCGCCCCAGTCACCGTATACACATCAATCCTACAGTCTTTGGCGCACCGGCGCATCGGTATGGATACCTACTGCGATACCTATTTATGCAACACTGGGTACTGCCGACGAACTCGCTCTCGGCAGCCAACGCCGCTTTGAGCCGTCGATCGGTTACCGGAGTACGGTGTCGAGGGATAGACCGTACTGCGCGGCCAAGTACTCTTGCCAGCCCCGCTCGAATTCCGCAGGTGACACGGCAAAGATCGCTGGGATGAGCGTCTCCCAGCTGTCGTATTGGCCCAGGCCGGCTACCAGTGCGGGCAGACGCTCACGCCCGTACGTGGTCACCGCATAGTCGATGAGCGTGGCCAGGGCCACCGTTTGGCCCCAAATAGGCGTTCCTTCAGGTGCGTAGTCATCGCGCACCGGCACGGCGAGTTGGTCGAGGCGGGCCGGGGGATGGCGTGGCCGCCAGATCCCGAAGTACCGCGCTTCCCGATCCGATCCAATACACAACAAGGGAATGCCCAGCATCGTTGGCGCCTCCATCCAGAGGGCGTGCGATGCGCAGAGCTCCTCATACTGCTCCGGCAGCACGAACTGCTGTTCAGATGCGGCACTGGGCAGGTCGCGATCAATCCATTGCACGATCTCCTGGCGCCACATGGCTAGCGGCAGACTTGTGTCCCACACCTGCCACAGGCGCAGACCTCTCGTCAGCGGTTGCCAGGCTGTGCCAATCCGATGCTGCTCGCTCGCTTGCGCCGACATCTGCTTGATCAAGGGGAGCGCAATGGACTGCGCCAGCAACTCAGCATCGGTCAGCTCAACAGGCGCCAGGTAGACTGCCGGCGAAGGGACGCGAATGGGGTCGTGGACACCAAACCAGGGCAGTGCAGCGCCCGGCGGTTGGGTCACGCTGACCTCGATCACCAGCTTTTCTCCAATCCGTGCAAAGGGCTGACCAACCAGTTGTGTGCTGGGCAAGCCAAAATTGCGCCGTAGGGTGGCATACAGCTCTTCGATCTGCGGCGTCACCGCAATGACGGCCTGGGCATCGTTCTGACAAAAGTGATAGAGTAACGATGGCGTTTCCAGGCTGCGCTCCGGACCCCAGAGAGCGGCATCGGGTTCTGTCTGCCGCCAGCCTGCACCTGTGCGCCGGTAGAAGCGCGTCTGCCGGTGCGCCGCCCCGTGATCGGTGTAGGTGACGACGCGGGCGACCGCCTGCTCACCTTGAAACTCGACAGTGTGCAGCTCGATGTCCTGATGAGCCTTGGGATCAGCGATTTGCACGGCGGCTCGCAAACCGCTGACGATTCGTCCATTCTGCGCCCACCAAGCCATGCTATTCTGGTCAGCAGGGCTGGCGGTGGCCAAGGGACCATCACTGTAAGCATCTGGCTCAGTGGCTTGGACGGCCGTGGGCATACCAGCTACCTTCCGGACATGCTGGAGCCACCAGGATGCATCGGTCAGGCTGCCGGTGTGGCTGGCGAACATCGGGGTAGGCACTGGCGTAACCACCCCAAGTTCCGGTTGTGCTCTCGCAGCCGATTCTGCTTCGGCCTGGTGCGACCCGGCCCGGACCGAACGCCACCAGTAGCCACCAGTCGCCAGCATCAGGAGCAGGGCTGCTCCGCACCAGCAGTAGCGTAGCAGGGAGTGGCGGCTAACAGGTGGAGAGAGCTCCGCCGGCGACCGGCCGCGCAGCCGTTCCCAATCTGCATCGTTTTCCGCGATTATCCATTCAACGACCGGCGCTTGCTTGTCCATTGAGCCTACCCGCTTTCGTTATCCCAACGCTACGATATGAAATTACCGGGGCCTGAGAGCACTCTGGATGGCCGCTACCTGCGTAGTTGAGTGCGTTTGATGAGGTTCGAGCACAGCTCTTCCCATCCATCACCCTCGACACCGCTGTCGAAGTCGTCCAAGCCGATATGGGCAAGTAGTATCTTGACCACCTTACAAGGGTGCTGGCAGCCGATCAGACGAATGAGTGCGTCCTCATCGTCGTCTCCGCAAGCGCCGTCAAGGAGGTTCTTGCGCAAGATGACAATGTCATTGATTGGCAAAGTCGCCAGCTTGGACGTAGGGGTGTGAGAGATGAACCACCTTGTTACTTCGTCGTTCCAATCAGAGAAGCCAACCAAACCGCATCCTTGAAGACGAACTAGCAGTGAATTCCACGCTGATCCGTAAAACTCGTCCATCAGGTTGTGAGTCCCATAGTGGCTGACGAGCGTCTGGACGCGATGGCAAGGCAGATAATTGAGCACCTTGAGCATGGCTGCCTCGTCATCCTCAAAGGTGGGGCCATCCATCATCGCATCAAAAAGCTCCATCCAGTGAGCGTCAGGCTTAGCAACAAGTTCCTCAGCTGACGAATTGTTGATCTCGACACGGGCCTCATCACCATCTATCTCATTGAACCAGTCACTAGCATCATCGCCGACCCACGTGATGATTCGGCCAATCACGACCACTATCACTACAGTCCAAAATATATTTTCGTCGGTCTCTTCGTAGCCGGTCTGGCCGGTAGCATGATTTTCTGTACAGATGGTGTGGGAAACGTCTCCTTTCCAGGTAGAGAGCGCACGATAACGAGAGGAATCGTCGCTTCTCTTGCCGGCCAACTCTATGAAGCGAACGCCAACCTTCTCCAAGTCGCGTGCTCTGGTCGCGAGCATATCTTCAACCTCGAGCCATGTGCGGATGCCATAGGATCGGAGCATCGCCTTCGGTGTCATTCCAACTGCCATGCTTACAATCTCTCCGGCTCAGGGCTGAGATAGCGGCGTACAAAGCGTGTCAGTGTTGCGATCGCCGGCTGTTCTAGCAGCCTATCTTCCCTGGCGAGCCTGAGTCGCGCCACAGGCGTCTGTGTCCGCAACCGGCTCATGGCCGCTGCCGCCAGAGAAAGCGCCGCTTGGGTTCTCCACAGGGAAGCTAATCTAACCGCACGTCGATCCTGTGGGGACCAGGGCGACAGATTGGCCGGAGCCTCTAAGGCTGGTGTGTACAGCAGCCGGGCGGCGCGCAAGAGCATTCTGACTGCGCGCTTTACAGTTCGTTGCTTGTGTATATTTGCGTTGTTCATCTTTCAATCTTCTGTCTGCTTTCACAGAGCAGTCCAACAGATGGCAACAGATACACTGTTCGCAACGCTACGGTTGCGTTTAGCACCGGCGGACGGGCCATTTTCCTGCACGGGTTACGAACGTGAGCGAACAAAGAGCGTGGCGGCTATGTCGCCGCCTTTACTCACGATGATTTCGAGCCGAAGCCTTCATCCTGCCGGCGCACTCGGGGTCCGCTTAGGTCAGGGAGGTCAGTTCATAAGTTTCTCGGACAGGCGGCGCGGCCAGAACACCCTTAAGTTTAGCGACTTGTTCCTAGTTGAAGCCGCTGGTCTCGCTGGCCCTCAGATCGGCTGCTGTCTCCAACATACTGTAGGCGATACTCTGGTCGCTATTCGTGTCGGCAAGCATCACAAATCCTTTGAACTCCTGCTGTTGCCTCAGCGCCAGCCCCCAGAGGGCAGCATCCTACGCGTAAGTTGGCACGGCGGCATGATTCCCACTATCCTTCTGCATCCCTTGATGCCACTCATTGATGACAGTCAAGTTAGTCGTGATGCTGGCGACCAATGAATTGTTGCCAGCCGCTCCTGCTTCGACAGTCAGGGCTAAAGCTTGCATTTTGAAGGCCTGAACCTTGGAAGATGCTCCAGATTCAGCTTGGAGCAGCGTACGCAACGTAAGAAGAAATAGCGATAAGGTCCATTGTGTAGCCAATTTGCTAAAAACAGTGGCTCAAATCCGTACTTCTGCTGATTTTCAAAGTATGCACCGACCAAAATTGCCGCAACATAATAATTTTGACCTGTAGATGTAGCAGGAAATTACACGTACTCCGAATGTACCTCCAGTAGAAGGTGCCCAAACCAAAGAGTGCGTCGTTTGCTTCTAACGCTCCACTAATGGCAGAAATACGCTTAGCTGATTACTGGACGACAGAGTGTCGGTAATGTTGACCCGCACCTCGTACATCTGCGTTGGGTCAACACCTTCTGTCGGCAGAATATACAGCCGATAGTTGACGTCGTCGGCAGCGAGCATACTATCAACCTGCAGCGGATCGGCTTGGGAGACCAACCCTGCTGTACCGGCAACCTGATTGGCGTATGCTGTCGGCTGAAAACTGAGTGTCTGCTTCGTCGTGCCTAACATACTCTTAGCAACGGTGAGTCCGGTACTGTCGATCACTCGTGCGGTAAACCCTACCGGCAGTTCGACGGTAATGGTTTCTTCGTAGTCAGAGGGAAGATACTCATCGCCACAGCGAATGCAGTCGGGCACCGGCAGCAACAACGGTAACAACGAATTGAAAAGATACGAGTCTTCGATGGCGAAGATCGCCTGCTCATCCTCGTCACAGGCATAGCCAAGACCATTTTGGTTCAGATCTATCTGGTCTGGGTTCTCCGCTAAAGGGCAGTTGTCGGTAGTATCCGCGAAACCATCATTGTCGTCGTCTAAATCGCAAGGATTACCTAAGCCGTCGCCATCGGTGTCGCTGTTGTCATCGCTTTTGACACCGGGACACAGGTCACAAACATCGCCCCAACCGTCGCCATCACTATCTTTTTGACCAGGGTTCGGCGTATCGGGGCAGTTATCGACACTGTTGACAACTCCATCGCCATCGCGGTCGGGGTCGCAAGCGTCGCCCAGGTTGTCGAAATCGCTGTTCTTTTGGTCGTAGTTGCTTGTGGTACGACAATTATCGATAGCGTCCTTGATGTAGTCGCCGTCGCTGTCGTCGCAGGCATCGCCTTGTCCGTCACTGTTGAAATCTGCTTGGCTAGGATTAGGTGTATAGTCGCAGTTGTCAGCATCGTCCCGAATGCTGTCGTTGTCAATGTCGTCATCACAGGCATTGCCCATCCCATCCTTGTCGATATCGTCTTGCCCTGGGTTAGCGTTGTTAGGGCAGTTATCATTACCGTCAGGGAGGCCGTCGTCATCGTTGTCAGTTTCATCGTAGTCCTCGATGCCGTCGCAGTCCGCATCACCCGAACCAATCTCAACCGCAGCGTAGGAATTGCGGACTCCGCAAACTTCGTCTGAAAAGGGACCGTAGAGGATAAAGGCATAAAAGACCATCCCGTTGCGGGCATCGATAAAATAGCTGTAGCTGTCCACCCAGGAAATCAGTGTGAGGTAAAATAACATCTGCGCCTTAGCCTGCCCGATCCCTTGCACGGTCCGGCCATTGAAGGTGCCTCCGTGGGTGAGCAAAAAGGCGGCCTTGTTGTGAATGCCGCTGTTAGTATGCACATCGCCAAGGAACTGGTAGTCACTGTACTTGTCGGGTTGGCCAAACATGGGTGGATTACTCATGCTACGGAAGGTACCCTGCGGTGTTTCTTCACCGATCAACCAGTCGCCCAGGTCCATAGCATGACCGAAGATATCGGCGAAGCTCTCATCCAGCGCGCCCGATTCGAACGCATATTCCAGTTCACCTGCGCTATCATCTACGGCATGTGAAAACTCGTGGCCCATGACGTCCAGAACGGTGTTGCCGTTGCCATACTCGAAGATGTCACAGCCCCCATTATAGCTGGCCGAGCCAGGGTGCGGGTTGACATGAATGTACATGGCGATATCTTCGCCATCGCCGTCATACGAGTCGCGACCGAAGGTGTTCTTCCAGAAGTTGTAAACGGCCTTGATGTTGTTAAAGCTCTGAAAGCCCTCTGCGTCGGGATTGGCACCGTCGTAGACCCCATCCTCGTCAAACCATTGTTCGTCGTCATAGGTGAACATCCAACAGGTGTCGCTTTGCCCGGTATTGTGTGCGGTCTCCAGGTCAAGGTCGAAATCGGTCGCTTCGTATGTGCGCCGCAGGATCAAGGCCCCACTGTTGGCATCGATCAAAAGCGACTCCCGGGCGATGATCTGCCCAACATTCACTTGCCATGCAAGATAGGTGCGCTGGTCATGCGCCCCCAGCAAGCCGAGATTTACGTAGCGCAACTGAGTATCACCGATGACCTCGGTGTCTAGGTCGCCCAACGCCAGCGCCAATCTTTCAGCCTGGATCGCTGAGAGTTGGGGGATGGGTGAGAGTGTAATCTCGGGCAGATAATTGCCGCTGACGGCGAGGACGCGTCCGCCTTCCAAATGGACCGCTAGCCCAGCAGGCCAGACCGGGATCCCCTGGTGTCGCTGCCGGAAGAACAGGTGTTGATCGTCACCCGAACGTCGTTTGAGTTGAAGTTGGGTGGTTGGATCGGTGAGCCGGAGCAAGCCACGGTATTCGTTCAAAAACCATTGCGCCCGGCTCAACCCATCTGTACTGATACTGGGCGGCACGGCCAGATCAAACATAGCAAAGCGCGGCACGCCGCGCATCAGTTGTAATTGGAGCGGTTGCGCCGATTGCTGTCGAAGACGAATGAGGTCGACCATCTGCTGTTCATCTGCCGCACTCGGGTCTTGGGGCTGCGTCTCGATCGGCAAGGCACAAAAAATCACAAGTTGGGCAGGCGGCGGGTCAACGACCGCTGCTTCTCGGCTATGGAAGATCACATCCATCACGTCCAACGCCGGCAGTAGTATTAGGCTGGTGAGGTGCGAGTCATCGGTGGCCCAGTACGTCACCAAGGCAGTTACGTCCAGCTTAAGGACGCCTGTGGCAACATACGAGCTAAGGTTACTGTAGCGCCCGCTGCTGGTAGGCTGCGTGCTCCACGTTACCGTCAACGCGTCCCACGTGCTAGATACGTTACGGACCCTCAGGCTATACGGTAATGGTTGGGGAGCACCATCTAGGGACAGCTGCAACTCAGCCTTGTGAATCGTTGCGCCTCGTGGAATGCGGTCTGCGAGGTCGAATTGTAAAAGCGTATGCCACGCGCCACCCCCGTCTCGGGCAACGTGTAGTTGTCGTGTGTCACCGTATGCAAGATCGGGAGAACCTTGGTACACACTCGTATCGGCGACGACGGGAAAGACACCTCCGCAAGTCGGCTGCGTTTGTGCATACACAACTGGGTTCAGCAACAAGTTTGCACTTACCGGTGCGACCGGCCCAATCGCGACTATCAAGCTTAGCACCACTAACATCAACCTTAGTGGTTGTTTCATGATCCCTTCCTTTTGTCGATAAGAAAAACACTTGCTCAAAGTGACCGGAGTTACACGTATCCCGAATTTACCACATCTAGCTTGACTGTTGTTAAACATATGACGATGCCACTTCCAGTCTCCACCCTCATGTTTCCAGATAACGATTACTTGCCCTGGTCGAGCAGGCTATCCCTGTCCCCCTTAAGTGTGTATTTCCCTACTTCGTAAGCCGTACCCTCCTGCAGCTCCGTTCAACGACTCCAGTTTCGCCGCTCGCAGTCCAGGCCATCCAGTGAGCTTTGCCAGCGAATGCCTGTCGCTTCCGAGAAACTCGGGGATTCCCGGAAACGATATGCGGCCACCTGGATTGACAGGGCTTCCAGCCCTCACGCCTGCGCGAGCAGGAACGCCGGCAAAATGCAATCGTGAATGATAGTGCTCCACTCATCCTTCTTGCCAGGTTGAAGCTGGCTCGTCACCACTCTGGCGTGTATACCCTTCCCTCTCAAAATGAATAGGGATGCTTCACAACAAGTTGCATTGATTGACTGACAAATTTCATCTTATGCCATAAAGAGCAACTAGAATATAGGTCGCTGTGCCCTGCGCCTCTACGTCTCTGCGCGCGAATCGGGTGCAGAGACGCAGCAGAAAAACTTTTCAGGCTGTCTTATTTTCTTGCAGGAACTGGATCACCGCCTCGCTACACACCCCTGGCTGTTCCGCCCACATCTCATGCGTAGCGTCGGGAATGCTCACATGCTGTGCTTGCGGCAACAGTCGCACCAATTCAGCGTTGATCAATTGATGGGTGGCCAGTGTATTTTCGGCGGTGAGCAACAGGATTGGCATCGGGAGGTCCGCCACCTGTGCCTTGTCGAGCATGGGGAAACAATCATGTGACGTGGTGAATGCCTCCCAACCATGCAAATTTTCCTCCAATCCCTGCCGCACCTCGGCGGGCAGCTCGTCCAGAATGTCCGCGCCTACAAAGAATTCGAGGCTGAGGCGCAGCGCCCGCTCCTTGTCGCCCTGGCGAAAGGCTGCTCCAACTGGTTCCCAAAAGGTAGCCATAAATTCCGTATACACTACGTCGCCGCCCGGTACACTAGGGAGCCAGTGGAGAATGGGCGGCTCGGCCAGCACCAGACTGCGCACCAACTCGGGGTGTTCCAGGGCCATGGCCAGCGCCATGAATGCACCGGACGAGTAGCCAACCACATGGCTCTGTTCGAGACCCAAGACTTGCACAAAGGCAGCCAGATCTTTGGCATCGACCAGTGTGGTGTAACCATCTACAATCGGCAGCTTCTGATTTGGATAGTAGTACCGCTGGCTATAGGCGATCACCCGGTGATCCTGAGCAAACTGTTCCATTTGTGGCATCCACGAGCGATAGTCCGCCAGCCCGCCATGCACCCGAATAACCGGGTCGCCCTGGCCTTGTTCGACATAGTGCAACTCTACCCCGTTAGCGACGACTTTTTGCAGCTTCAAGCCACTTTCCTCCTGTGCGTTACTGGCTGCCGGCTCGGTCGCCGGCCGCGTGATCGGTTGGCAGGCGGCGAATATAGCTACCAGCGTCGTGCCGGCCATCAGTTGTAAAAAAGTGCGCCGCGGCGGGGGATGTTGCGCGTTTACCAAGTGATTAGATGACAGCTTGTTCCTCCTGAAACTCCCAAAGCAATGTTCTGTACAGTGTAGTCCTGTCAAGGGCTTGCGCTACACGGTCCGCCAGCCACCGCCTAAAGCCAGCCCAGCTCGCGCATGGCCCACGGCGCATTCCACACTTTGACCATCCGTTCGACCTTGTTCTCCTCATTCATGGTCAAGAAATAGACATAGTGGGAATGCGTCTCTTTGTGGGTGGGCGGCACTGGACCCCCAGCCCCCGTGTGCCGGGCGTGATAGGTGGCAAAGAAAATGGCCGTGCGCGTCTTCTCGTCATAGGCCGAGGCATGAAGATCGTAGGTGGCGCCGGGCGCGGTGACCGTCGCCAGACCATACATCCAGTCGCAGTAGGCTCGGACCGTCTTCACCTCGGCTAGCGGCTCACTCTGAGCGGTGAACGTAGCGCCCTCGGCCACGTAGGGTTGACAGCCCGCCCAGCCTTCGGGCGCTTCACAGGCGATGAAGAATTTGGTTGCGTTCCCGAAAGCAGTCATTGCTCTCTCCTTGTTGTTGTCTTTTGGATAGGTTAGGATGGACAAAATTCCCCAACAAACTTACACTCTTTGTTGCAACAGCGCATCGGTACGCATACCTATTTCGATACCTATTTGTGCCTTGCCTGATACCTATGGCGAGCCAGGTATTGGGATCAATCGCCTGCCATCGCTCATTGTGATGGCGGGTTGGCGGCGTTCGTGGATCGCTTGCGCAAACTCGGCTAGGTGTGGCAAGTGCATGAGAATCCGCCGGAAACGGGGCCTCGGTGTCGTTGACTTCGATCACCACTTCGGGCATCATCGATGCGGAGGACTTATCGGTCTGTTGTTACAACGAGCGGGCGCGACGACCATGGCCTGTCTATCAGTCCCAATCAAACGCAATGAGTTCGTAGCCGTGTTGCTTGCACAACGCTTCTAGCGTCGCCGAATCAATACTTGGGATCGGCCTCGCGAGGAGCCGTAGCTCTTCAAAAAACTTCGCATCGTCCGCCGGGCTGAAGATAAACGCGGCTTGTACCGGCTCAGGGCCTCGATTCTTCCAGCCGTGGGGCGTGCCGCGTGCGATGAACATCCATGCACCAGCACTCACGTGTGTGGTGGAGTTGCCGATCTTAACCATCAATTCTCCGGTCAAAATGTAGATGATCTCATCGCTCGTGCGATGAAGATGCAAGGGGGTTCCAGCCTCAATGGGCACCACTTCCTCGAAGACAGCCACACTGCCGCCAGTTTGCCCACTTAGTAACTTAAACGTGGTCGGTCTACCTGGCTCCATCTCCCAGACCGGTCCTTGCTCTGCGGATACAATGTACCCCCCCGTATTCATGCTCATCATGTCTGTCCTCCTTTACAGATGAAACAAACGAGCCTAGCTGCTGCTCGACCAAGAGTAAGTATTGGTATCAGTTGACCTCTTTTGTTGGGCCGGATATAATTCTGGCAATACGCCGGATGATCCTGCCATACCCCCAGGATAGCGCTGCCGTGTCGACAATGGAAGCGATTTTGACACAAAAATGCTACAAAAGTTTGATACTTGGCAGCTGTAGTTTGGGCGTGCTGGACTCTCCTATGCGTTCCGCTTGAAATCAAGCGTTGCTCTTCCCGGAAAAGTGCCCAAAGCTTTTCGTTTCAAATTGACCGCCCTCTCGGTTACAATCAGTAAGTCTAGTGGATTGCTGCGTGGAATAGAGGAAAGACGTAACCGGATGACGCAAACGTTTGGTGGTCTCCTGAAGCAATTGCGCAAACGCGCCGGCATGACGCAGCACGATCTGGCTGCTGCCACCGGTTATAGTCGCGCCTTAATCAGTGCGTTGGAACAGAACACGCGTCTGCCCGACATCGAAGTGGTCATCCAAAGCTATCTACCAGCGTTGGGTTTGCAAACGGAGCCGCACCTGGCTGCCCAACTGGTCGAGCTGGCGGCACTGGCGCGCGGCGAGCGACCTCCTTCCGCCCTGACCCTCACTCGTGAGCGCCGCGAGGCAAGTACACAGCAAACGAACGCAGATCCCCCCCAGCTCCCCATCCCACCTACAGCACTCATTGGACGCGACCACGAGATCAGCCACATTTGCCATCGCCTGCTAGGCTACCAAGGCCGCTTGTTGACGTTGGTGGGTCCGCCCGGCGTGGGCAAGACCCGGTTAGCGCAGGCGGTGCTCGCCCAACTGCAATATATGTATCAAGACGGCGCTCTTTTTGTGCCGTTGGCAGCCGTGAGTGATCCAACACTACTGGCTGCTACCCTGCTGAGCGCCTTGAAGCTGCCGGATGGCTCGTCCAAGCCACCCCAAACGCAGTTGGTCGAGGTTCTGCGCCGCAAGGAGATGCTGCTGGTCTTGGACAATTTCGAGCAGATCATCGCCGCAGCACCCCTCGTAGCAGAATTGCTGGCGGAATGCCCCGCGCTCCGTATCCTCGTCACTAGCCGCGAACGGCTGCACCTGCGTGCCGAGCAACGCTACAGAGTGCCGCCACTGGCCCTCGCCTCGGCTGTCGAACTGTTCGTCCAGCGTGCTCAGGCAGTGGATAGCGATTTCAGCCTCACGCCCCATAATCGTCCGACCCTGGAAGCAATTTGTGAACGGTTAGATCGCCTGCCATTGGCGCTGGAGTTGGGGGCCGCCCAGATTGAACTCTTCTCGCCTACCCAATTGTTGCGCGAATTGCAGGCTCACCCACTCGAGCTGCTTGTGGATGGCGCACAAGATTTACCAGCGCAGCACCGCACCTTGCGGGCTGCGATCCAGCGCAGTTACCAGTCGCTGGCGGAAGGGGAGCGTACGCTTCTGCGTGGCCTGGGTGTCTTTGTGGGCGGCTTTGCTTTACCTGAGGTAGAAGCGGTCATGGAGGAGAGATTGGTAGCTAGGGACTGGCGCTTGAATGACGATGCCATCCCTCCGTCGCTCGTCTCGCTGCTCCGCTCCCTTGTCAGCAAAAGCCTGGTCCACACCGAAACGACGTCGGCTGGCGAGCAGCGCTTTCTGCTGCTGGAGACAATCCGTGAATTTGCTCTGGAGCAAATGCACAGCCATGGCGAGGCTGCGCTACTACGGCAGCGGCACTATGCCGCCTATCTGCACCTCTTCCGCACGGGAGATAGCTATCTGCGTGGGCCACAGGCCATCCATTGGTTTCATCGTCTGGATGCAGAACAAGGCAATTGGCGGGCAGCGCTCCAATGGGCGCTGGAGAGTGGCCGTTATAGCGATCTTGCTTGGATGGGCATCGCGCTCTTTTGGTTCTGGCAGCGCCGTGGCCATGTGCGCGAAGCGATGTTGTGGATGGAGCCGGTTCTGCCCTATCGCCATACATTGTCGCCTGATCTACAGCTGGCATATCTGCATGTTATCTTTACCTCGTGGGCCGTGCTAGGAGAGTTTCAGCAGGCCGAGCACAATCGGCAAGAACTCGTCCAGTTGGCGCAAGCTTGTGACAATCAGAATCTGCGCGCAGCCACCCTGCTCGCCGTGGCCATTTCGACGCCGAAGTTCAGCGAGGCAGCAGCTGCCTTTGAACAGACGATTGCGTTGGCGCGCCAAATCGAGGAACCACAAAGGATACCGGACGGATTTTGCATTATTGGCAACGATACCCCGCATTTGCTGGCGAGTGCGCTACATTGGTATAGCGAGTTACGCTTGGGGCAAGGGGACTACGAGCAAGCAACCGGGCTCTGCACCGAAAGCTTAGCAATTCTGCGGGCAATGGGGAACTGCGATACCATCGCCTATCCTTTGGGCAATCTCGGGCGGCTGGCGCTGATGCGTGGCGAGGTGGCACAGGCGCACGCCTGGATTGCAGAAGCGATGAGCATTGCACAAGTGATCGGGAATCAATTTGGCCTTGCCTATTGGTTGCCCTGGCTAGCGAGGACGAAATTCTATTTGGGCGAGACCGAGGCGGCCTGGCAGCTCTTCAATCAAGCGCAACAAATGTGTTTGGATATTTCGTATTACCCGATCCTACCGAATATTGCTACTGGTCTGGCAATCATTGCCCTGCACCGGGCCGATTTCAATCAAGCTGAGCAGATGATTGGTGAAGCGCTTGCCGGGTTTGCAAAAGCTCGTTGGCTCACAGCGGAGCTGATCGAAGGATGGTTAACCATGGCGCGCCTAGCTACGTTGCGTCAACACTTCACACGCGCAGCGACCTTCTTTGGTCTGGTGAGTCGGTTGCAGACGGAGCTTCATCATGCGATAGATGCACCCATGCGTCCGCTGATTGACGCTGCGCTGGCGATGGCGCAGACGGCGCTAGACCCGACTGTCTTTGCCGAGGCATTCGCCACCGGACAGCAGATGTCACTTGAGGAAGCATTCGCTACGATTCTAACCCCAGGCCCAGTTGCCACTTGGCCTTCCCATCCTGCACCCAATTCGTGAATTCGTGCGGAGAACAGCGGCAGAGAAAACAATGGAGTCACGGCAAGTGGCGACGCATCATGCCGCTCAGACCACACTGCGCGGTCAATACGGCAAAGCTTCGGCTAAATGCGTAACTCCAATTCCGCCTTCTTCCGATGAGACGGCAAAAGGTCTGCAGTCCAGTGGCAAATTGGAGACTCGCCTTCCCGGCGCAACAACGGCTGTGAGTGCGGCCCGAACGTTGGCACCCTGGACGAGTGAAGGATGAGGTGGCGACACGACTATCCACGACGGTTGGCTTTCCCAACCACAGGCACTTTTATAATCTCGGCGGGTCGAAACATAAGCAAAATCACACCAGGTTCTGTTCGGCAGCCACGCGTGTGGCCATCGCCCGTGACGTGACGTTCAATTTGCTATAGATGACGGTGGTATGCGCATTGACGGTGCGCCACCCCTCTTTCTTGCCAGGCTGAAGCTGGCTCGTCACCACTCTGGCGTGCATGATTTTCCCTCCCAAAATGAAATTGTCAGCGGCTGGTGGCTCAGCTGACCGCGTGATCGGTCGGCAAGCGGCGAACATAGCTACTAGTGTCGTGCCGGCCATCAATAGTAAAAAAGTGCGCCGCGCCGGGGGATGTTGCGTATTGATCAAGTGATTAGCTGACATCTTGTTTCTCCTGAAACTCCGCACAGCCATGTTCTATTTCAGGTTCTTGCTGATCTCACTCATCTGCTGCTTTCTGATCGCCGGTTGGTCCTGCCTCACCACTTGTTCCACCCTACGTGCTTGTCACTGAACATCGACTACGTGCGTTGTCAGTGTACCGGCTGGCTGGCGACAGCGCATCGGTGCGGATGCTTATTTCGTTCCCTATTTGTGCTTTGCCGGATGCTTACGGCGAACTAGGTATTGGGGATCAATTGCCGGCTATCCTCATCATTTTGCCTGGTGATGTATCGCCCGCAATGAAAAAAGAGGTGAGCAACTGCTCATCCTCCTCTTGTTGGTTGTTGTAGCTGATGTTGTGGCTTTATCCGAGGTGGTGGTCGATGGCGATGCGTGTTGCTGCTGCGCGCGAAGTAACACCTAACTTACCAAAGATCGAGGTCACATGCGCATTGACGGTGCGCCGGCTGATGACCAACTGGTCAGCGATCTGAACATAGGACAGCCCCTGCACCATGAGCCGTAGCACCTCAACTTCGCGTGCGGTCAGGCCGGCGGGATAGGTGGGGGGAGGCGACATGACAGGATTGGGCTCGACTAGCGTTGGTCCAGGCTCCGGCACTTCTCCCGCCGCCAATGCATAGGCGATAGCCTGGTCCATCGTCAGCGCGCGCCCTGTGGCCCACTGGGTAGCCTCGGTCTCGGCATCCAACTCTGCGCGCAGCGCCGTGACTTCACGATCATATTCGGGTCGTTCCAGATTGGTCATGGACGCGCCAATCACTGCGCGCAGCGCCTCTGCCGCACCCAACAGCCGCGCAGCGCGGCTGAACTGATCCTGTGCGCGGGCAAGGAAGGCAAAACATTCGAGTTGGTGCGCGACCGCCGCCCGTAGGCCGAATTCCTGCCAGACCACAATTGTCTCTTGGTAGAGACGTTGGGCCGCCTCCAGATTGCCCGAGCGCCGCTCAACGTGTGCCAGGTCGCTGTAGGTCTCGTTGAATCGATAGCGGTCACCTAGCTGGCGAAAGAGCGCGAGGGCTTCCCCGATGTGCGCCCGCGCCTCCTCCCACTGGCCGGCGTAGGCGGCCACACGCGCCAGCACCAGCACCGCCTGCGCTGTCGCCCAAGGCATGCCGATCTCACGTGCCAGTCGGGCACTTTCTACGCTGCTTACGCGCGCGGCGGCTAGGTCGCCGCGCGCGGCCAAGAGAAAGCGGCTCTGCAGGCCCAACGCAAAGGACAGGGTGAGCGTATCGCCGGTCTCTCGTCCCAATGCGATGGCCTCTGCCAAGGCACATTCGGCCTCGGCTGTATCCCCTCGCAGCATGGCGGCATATCCCAAGTTCGCCAGCGCCCAGCCGAGCCCCTGGTGGTCCTCCACCTGCCGGTACAAGCGTACGCTCGCTTCCCGGGCGGCCAGCGCGGCCGCAATGTCGTGTGTCACAAAGGCCATATTGGCCAGGCCGAGTAGGGCTTTGGCCTGCGCCGCACGCCGACTCTGGGCCGCTTCCCCTTCGAGTGCGGGCAAGGCGCTGATCTGGTCCAAGAGCGCTTGCAGCCAGGCGCGGCCTTCGGTCGGATAGCCACGCCGCGCCCAAAACTCGGCCAACATCCCGGCCAGGCGCAGCGCAGCATCGGCGTTGTGTTCGGCTCCCCACTGCAAGGCGGCCCGGAAGTTATCATGCTCGACGGCGTATTGCTCCAACTGGCGCACCTGATGCGGACCACGTAAGTGCGGCTTCCCAGCCTCCGCCAGTTGAAGATAGTAGTCCAGATGGCGGTGCTGCACCTCCGCCGCCTCATCCATGGCCAACAACTTTTCGTGGCTATATTGCCGGATGGTCTCCAACAGGTGGTAGCGTGCAGAGTCTTCCTGTTCGTCTGCGGCCACCAACGATTGGTTGACGAGCTGGGCCAGCAGGTCCAGCACGTCTAAATCGGCGTTGATCGCTTTCGCCGCTTCGAGGGTAAAGCCGCCGACAAAGACGGCCAACCGCCGAAAGAGCATCTGTTCAGCCGGCGAAAGCAGGTCATAGCTCCAGGCGATCTCATCGCGCAGGGTGCGCTGGCGCACCGGCAGATCGTGCGGGCCACCGGTGAGCAGCGTCAGCCGCTCATTGAGCCGCGCCAGCAGGGTAGCCGGGGCAAACAACTTGATGCGGGCGGCGGCCAGTTCAATGGCGAGCGGCAGCCCATCCAGGCCGATACAAATCTTGGCAACATCAGCCGCATTGGCAGAAGTGAGAGCAAAATCAGGCTTCACTGCCCTGGCCCGCTGGCAGAAGAGTTCCATGGCGGCATAGTCGCTCAGCGGCGTTGGCGCTTTTTCCAACGTGGCAAGTTGCCCGGCGTCCGGTAAGCTCAGGGGCGGCACGGGAAATTCCTGTTCGCCATAGAGATGGAGCGTGGCCCGGCTGGTCACCAAGACTTTTAGGCGCCGGCACTCACTCAACAGCCCACTCACTAGCAGTGCAGCGGCCAAGACCTGCTCGAAATTGTCGAGCACGAGTAGGAGTTGCTTGTCGCGCAGGTACTCGTGCAGACTCTCCTGCAACGGCCGTCCCGCAACCTCGCGCACGCCCAGCGTCTGGGCAACCGCCGCGCAGACCAGGTCAGGATCGCTGATGGGGGCCAACGAGACAAAATAGACCCCATCCACAAAATGGTCGAGCAGGTTGGCAGCCGCTTGCAGCGCCAGCCGCGTCTTGCCAATCCCACCCGGCCCGGTGAGGGTGAGCAGCCCAATCTCGTCTTGCAGCAAGAGGTGCTGGATGGCCGCCAGGTCGTGGTCACGCCCGATGAGCGGGCTGCGGGGCAAGAGCAGGTTGGTACCTGGCTGCTGGGCAGCGTGTAGCTGTCCAGGTTCGTCTTGGCTGGGGAGCGTGATTTCCGTCCCATCAGGGCGAGGGGGCGCCGGTGCATCGGCTGTTGTTGGGGTGGCGTGCCCGCCCTCGGGCTGGGGCTTGCTCATAGATCACCGTGAAAACCTCTAGGGTCCGATTCCAAACAGCGAACATGGCTGGCGAAAGTGTGGGTAGGGAGCATGCCATCAACTGTAGCGCACAGGACAGGCTTGAGAAGGCCGGATGACGGAATTATAGCACCGGCGCCTGCTCTGCCTCAAGCATAACCATCCCTCGATTTCACAGACCGATGGTTTGGATTCGATCAGTCGAACCCGCGACCCTATTCCCGCCTAAGCCCATAACAAAACAAACTGGGCCAACAGTTTCTCCTGTTGACCCAGTTATAAGGGTGATTCAATTAGGCCTATAGTATCAGCGGACCCGACGAGAGTCGCATTCGCACGAGTCCACTTCGATTTTTAGCCTTGCCAAAGCATATCGTAGAGTCGGATCTGGCGCAAGTAGCTTTCTGCACGCAGATCGTCTGCTTTGGTTAAAGACGCGATAGGGGTTGGTTCGGCAACAGAGCAGAAAACTCACACGCTCTCGGCCATTCACGTGATCCGCCGCGCTATCTATGCAACAAAAGTTTAGGTTTCGTTGTAACCTCCGCTCTTCCACTTTGCGGTAACCACTCTAGTGCCTGATTGGGTTCGCTACAAATTCGTTTGGTGGAGCGCCACTTGGAGCGCTGGTTGGCGCGCAGATGGAGCGGCAGATCGCTATTCTAGAAGGGCGAATCTTTCTGCCGCTTTTCAAACGGAGCACCAACCATGAACAAACGACACTTCATTCCCCTCTTTATTTCCAGCTTGATTGCGTGGTGGATCGGGTCCGGTCTCCTGCCGCTGCTGCCTATCTATGCGACCAAACTGGGGGCCAGTCCCGCCCTGGTCGGGAACTACCTTTCGATCGTCTATTTGATGTTGGCCAGCGGGACGGCCAGCGCCGGCTGGCTGGCGAGCAAACTGCAACGCCGTCGGGGCCTGTTCATCCTAAGCAGCGTGGTCTGCGTGCCGGCTACCTATCTCATGGGTCAAGCCACAAATATCTGGCAATTGACGATCTTGACCTCCATTGTTTGGTTTGCCGCAGGCGGTGGCTTGACCCTGTTGGCCATCCTCACCGGGCGTCTAGCCGAAGCGGGCCAACGCGGGAAGCTCTTTGGCGCCCTGGCCCTCACGACTGCATTGGGCGGTCTGCTGGGTGGCTTTACCACCGGCCCGATTGCCGACCACTGGGGATACCCAACCCTCTTTGGCGTCCTGTCTTTCCTGTGGCTTGGGCAGATCGTCAGCGGGTTGTTCCTGCGCGACAAGACAGCGTCTGATCATCCGTCTGACCATCCATCTGACCATACGCTTGTTAGCGAGCAACGACTACACCAGCCGATCGTTCTCAGCCGTAGGTTTCTGCAACTGCTCATGGTGAACTTGCTCGCTGGGACGGCCGTATTTGTGCTCCTCATGGGCCAGTCGCTTGCCATGAATGGACTCGGCTTCAGCGCCTCTGCCATCACCATCATCAGCGCGATCAGTGGCATTGTCGGCGTGGGTCTCAACCCTTTGATGGGCCGTCTGTCTGACCGCATCCATCGCGGTCTCCTCTTGAGTATCACCTACGTTGGCAGCGCACTGGCCCTCGTCACGGTGGCCCTGGCCAGCAGCCTCTTCGACTTCGCCGTGGTGGCGCTGCTCGTTGCAGTGCAAGGCGCGGGAGCCGCCATTGGCGCCGCGTTGGTCGCCGATGTCCTGGGGCAGGATGCGTTGGATCGCGGGATGGGGTTCTTCGATGCTGCCAAGTGGGCCGGTGGTATCTGCGGCTTTGCCGGGACAGGGTATGCGGTCCAGATTTTAGGTCTACAGACAACGCTGTTGGCGGGTGCTCTCCTGCCGCTGCTGGCCGTGGCAATGCTGGCCTTGACGCTGATCGGCAACCCCAGCATGTCCACAGGTTCACAGCGTTTGGGTTCCAACCATCTTGTAACAGTGTTGCGCACGGTGCTGCGTCGCCGGCAGGCCAGTGTATAAAGATCACCGCTTGCCACGCGGTGGGAGTTCAAGTATCCTACCTTCGCCGGCCCAAACCTCAGCAAAACCAGGTTGGGTGTGTTGCCGGTCTGCAGGATCAAGACCCATAGCGATACAGAAGGGGGGATCTGCCATGCAACTACGAATAGGCGCCCCGGCAGAAGTAGGCATGTGCCCAGAACGGATCGAGCGAGTGCGACGGCGCGTCCAATCTTGGGTGGATGGCAAGCTGCACAGTGCGCTGGTGGTGATAGCGGCGCGGCGCGGCGTGATTGTCCTACAAGCGGCCGTTGGCCAGCTCACGCCTGACCCTGCTTCGCCACCGGTGCAATTGGACAGCATCTTCCCCCTGGCTTCGATCAGCAAACCCATTGTCGCCACTGCCGCAATGATTCTAGTCGAGGATGCCCTGCTGGGATTAAATCGGCGGGTTCAGGAATACATTCCCGAATTCACCGGCCCCGGCAAGGAACAGGTTACGGTTCACCATCTGTTAACACACACAGCAGGCATCGACGATAGCGCTGTCGACATGCATATCGTCCAGAAAACGGGAACGACCGATCTGGCCCAGTTGGTGGACGACAAAGCAACCGTACATGATCTTTACGTTGAACTTGGCTATGATGCGCCGCTGATTTGCCCACCGGGTCAGCGCCATTATTACTGCCAATATGGCATTGAGTTAGTAGGCCAGATCATTGAACGGGTCAGTGGTCAGGCTCTGCCGGATTTTGCTCAGGAACGCATCTTTGCCCCGCTAGGGATGAACGATACTCACTATGGAGTTCCCGCTGTCTTGCGGCCACGCACAGTCCGCCGACCGGATGATGCACCGTATGCTCAACCCGAGACAATCCCCTTAGATGGCACACCAGTGCTGTGCAGGGCGCTTGGGGGATTCAATACGAATACATTTATGGAGAGTGTGTGGGCCTGTGGCAATGTCACCTCCACCGCACCGGATATGCTGCGTTTCGGCCAGATTTTCCTAAATCGAGGAATGTACGGGGATACGCGCATCCTCAGCCCGGCCGCCATCGCGCTCATGCGGCGCAATCCGATCCCCGGCGTAGGGTCATGGGTCGGCAATCAACAGGAGACTAGCGAAGCCTCTTATGGCTATGGTTGGTCGATCACGGGCAATACGCATTACATCAACAATGGCAGCTTACTCTCGCCCGAAACTGTACGACACGGTGGGGCCGGCGGGGTGTTCATCTGGCTCGATCCTACCTATGAACTGGCCTCGATCTATTTTTCAGTTGAGTTGCAACCCAGCCCCTTCAAGGATCACAGAGCAAACAGTGATCTGTTCGTCAATGGCGTGACGGCGGCAATTACCGAATAACTTCAACCCGCAATTAAATTTTCGCTATTGGACTGGCGCAGATGAGGGCGCCAACAGCTCTGCTACATATTCCTGCAAGTGGAGGGTGGCGGCGCGATCGGTGGCTGCTTGACCCATCTGGGCAGGCAGTGTCGCCGTGGCCGTCGCCAGTAGGCGGCGGGCATTCTTTTTAGTTGTAGATGTGCTTGCAGGGTGCTGTTCGGCCAACGTGAGGAGTTCGATGGCACGCACCTCATCGCCTTGACGCTGTAGAAGTGCAGCCCAAGTGACCAGGATTTCCAGCATCAGCGGTGCGATCTGCAGTTCGGTGGCAATTGCCAGCGCCTCGTGTAACTCATCCTGGGCCGTCTGCAACTCATCCATCCCCAGGGCGGCTTGCCCCAACTCACTCAGTGAGAGCGCGACATGATGCTGGTTGCCGAGCGTACGGCGCAGCGCAAGGCTTTCGCGCAACAGGCGTTGGGCGGTGGCAAAATCCTCGCTCTGCCGCCCAGTTTTGCCCAGGTTGTGCAGGCAATTCGCCACACCGATGGAATCTTCCAGTTGCTGGAAAATTGCCAGGCTCTCGGCACTCAACTGTCTGGCTGGCGTCACTTGTCCGGCCTCAAGCAGTGCGTTTGCCAGATCGTTGCGCGAAAAAGCAGCCCACAGAACGTTGCCGGTCTCCAGGTGGAGATCAATGCTTTCCTGATGGCAGGCCGCGGCCTCTGCCCAGCGCCCCATTGCCTGCAGCGTGTACCCCAACGTGCTGAGCGACAGGGCCGTGCCCGTGCGATCACGCATTCTGCGCCGCACGATCAGCGCCTCGTGTACGAGCCGTTCTGCCTGAGCATAGTCGCCCAACACCGTGGCAATTCGGCCCAGCGCATTGGCGCCATACGCACGCATTCCCTGTTCACCGTCCTTGTCACAGCGTTGAATGCCTTCTTCGAGCAACGACTGTGCGCGCATGAACGCTGACTGCGCTTCGGCCACCAAGCCCAGCAAGAGCAAACTCATTGCTATCCCCCAGTTGTCTGCCAGCGCGGTGAAAAGCGTAAGGCTCTCTTGGAGGTAGTCGTGGGCGCGTACATATTGACCATCAAAATACATGGTGGATCCAGCACGTTGCAGGAAAGTGGCCAGATGAGGCCTGGCTGCAGCGCCAAGCTGGCGCAGTTGGGCAATTCCCGCCCCCAACAGTTCATTCGCCAGGTCCAATTGCCCCAGCAGGGCAGAGAGCCATCCTCGCACGCAGAGCAAGTAAGGTATCTGGGTTTCATAGCGGAGCGGTGGATGGAGCGCAACGGGATCATGCGGATAGCCTCCCTCCTGTAACATTTCCAGTGTGCGGAGACAGAGCGTGGCCCCCTCCTGCGCATACCCGCGCAGATGACAGAAGCGTTCAAACGTCAGCAGCGACCGGTTGATGGTCGCCACCTTGCCCTGTTGCGCCGCCCAAAGCCAACTGGCGCGCACATTCGCGATGTCGGCGGCAATGGCGTCCAAGACCTCGAACTGCCGGCCAGACTTAATGCCTTTTTCTAAGCCGCCCAGCCACGCGGTATAGAACTCAGCGTGGCGCTCCTGCACTGCGTGCTGTTCGCCTGCCACTTGTTGCAGCTTCTCGGCCCCAAACTGGCGCAGTAATTCGTGAATTTCATAGCGCCCCTGCCCAGCCGCATCCTGACCATAGCGCAACAACGACTTATCCACCAGGGCTGATAACTGCAGCAAGGTGGCGCCGGCCACCGCTTGCGCCGCCTCACGCGTAAAGCCGCCCTCAAAAACGGCGAGCTGCCTGAAGACCGTCCGCTCTTGCTCGCTCAACATCTGCCATGACTGCTCAAACACCGCGCGCAGGCTGCGGTGCCGTTCGGGGATGTTGCGCAGCGAAGTGGCCAGAAAATCTAGGCTCTGGGCAATCTCCTGGGCGATTTCCCGGCAGGAGAGAACGCGCAGCCAGGTTGCGGCCAATTCAAGCGCCAATGGCATACCGCCCACCAACTGGCAGATGCGCACAACGTGCGCCCCTGCGGCGTCATCAAGCTGAAAGGTGGTCTGGACGCGCCGCGCCCGCTGTATAAAGAGTTGGACCGCCCCATAGGCTGCCAGCGTTTCCAGTTCAACGCCTTGGAGCCCTACCGCACTCTGCGGAAAGGCCAGCGCGTCCACATCCATCCCCCATTCTTCCTGCAAGTTGAGCCGCTCACGCGAGGTGACCAACAGCTTCGTGGCAGGTGCAGCCGCCAGCATTTCACTCAGCAGATCCGCCGCGTCGTGCAACTGTTCAAAGTTGTCCAGCACCAACAACAGGCCTCTTGGGCGCAGATAGTTCAAAAGCTGCACCTGGCGGTCGGCCGCGCCGCCAAAGGTTAAGGAGAGGGCTTCGGCAATCGCCGACACCACCAATTCGGCAGTGGTGACCGCTGCGAGCGGAACAAAGAAGAAACCGTCGACAAAGGGTGGCGTGCTACCTGCCGCCACGGGTGCTTCAAGCAGCGACTGGGCGGCGGCCAGGGCCAGACGGGTTTTGCCGATACCGCCCGGTCCGCTCAACGTCACCAGGCGACAGTCTGGCTCGTTGCAGAGCAAGCGACGGATCTCCAGCACTTCTTCCACACGGCCAACAAAGGAGGTCGTCTGCGGCGGCAGGTTGTGAGTGGGTAAAGGGGAGACAGGCTGCGCTTGTGGTTCCAGGTGCTGCGTCTGGCGTTCCGTGTCAGCACGCTTGCGCGCTGAATCTGACTGTGGACCCGTGACTTCGGATACAGGATGGGTCTTGTGCGGGAGGGCCAATCGTCTGGCTTTAATCGTGCCATATAGCTGTACTGTCTCCGCTTCGGGCGGAGCATCCAGTTCTTCCTCTAACAGGCGGACACATTCGTCATATTGGCGCAGGGCTGCGGCCTGTTGGCCCGACCAGGCATAAAGCTGCATCAACGTGCGGTGGGCCGGTTCGTGCAACGGGTCGAGCGCCAGCCGGCGGCGGGCGTAGTCAATGGCGGTCGGATAGTCCGCCTGTTCTGTATGCTGCTGGACCAGCTTCTCCAGGGCCTGCGCGTATTTTTGGCGATAGTTCTCCGCCTGGAAGAATTGCCATTCGTCAAACTGCGGGCTATCAGACAGGGAGAAGCCGCTGAGAAAGTCGCCCCGATAGAGAGCAATCGCTTTTTTTGTTGCTTCTTGTGCGTCTGCCGCCCTGACCTCGACCAACTGTTGAAAATCGTGAACATCCACCCACGGTGCAGCATTCCGGTTCAGAGCAATCGTATCGCGATAAATGACGAACCATTGCTTACCAATGGCTTTGGTTAGCAACGTGAGGTCACGCCGCAAGGCCTTGCGCGCCTGACTCTGACCGGAATCAGGCCAGAGCAGCGTGGCAACGGCATCGCGGCTTTGGGGATGGTTCGTAACGGCCAGGTAGACTAGCAGCGCCAGGGTTGTGCGTCGGCCCAGGTCAACCGGTGTTCCGTTCAACAGTACCCGGGGCGCTCCCAGATAATAGAGATGCAAGGTGGACATGCATGAAACGTCCTGTCGGCTCGTGCTGGGCAAAAAGACGGCATCATCTCCCCACTGTACTCACTAGAGAGCGCTGTGCTGCGAGTAGGGAGATAAGTCGAAGATCAAGAGCTTCTTTATTGTAATGCAACCAGGCAAAAAGACCAAGCGTTTTTCAGAACTTGGGGAGCGCTTGGGGAGCGCGTTTGGAGCCTTGGGCGGAACGTTTTGGGAGCGCCCCATCCTTATCTTGAGAACAGGCGGACAAAGGCCCAAACATCAACGGATCGAAGCTCGCTATCAACAAATTCACAAGGTGGCGATGTATTGGTGGGCAACGATACTAAGCTCTGTTTGAAAACCAGAGTTACTTGAAGGGGTGAACATCTTCGTAAAGTCCGGTTTTCAAAGCAACCGCAGTAGAGAAGCAAATTTAGTACTTCGTTGATGGTTCTATCGCAGCTCGTTTCGCGAATACCGTCCTAGCAGTGCCGCTGGCGGCGGCTTATGAAATCGGCTTTTTCCTCGTTCAACTTGCTGTTTCCGCTCCCATTTCCAGAAAGGAACAACCTCATGTATGCAGCAGTTCGTTTTTACAAGGTAAAACCAGGTTCAACTGATGTGATCACGCAGCGTGCTCAAGAAGGCTTTGTGCCACTGATCAGTAGTTTGCCGGGATTTGTGGCCTACTACGGTGTGATCGGCGAGAACGATACCGTGGTTACCGTCAGCATCTTTGCTGATCAAGCCGGCGAAGAAGAATCGACGCGGCAAGCAGCGGGCTGGGTCAAACGAAATCTGGCCCAGTATGTAGAGGGCGCACCTGAGATCGTGGCGGGCCAAGTCGCCTGGCACACGGAAAAGTAGATGGTGTGCTAGGCGATTTCAGCAAGGGTTGTGTTTTTCGTACGTGTAGTGGTTGGCGATCAGCAGGGCGCTACCCAATGGCAGCGCCCTGCTTTTTGTCTATGGTCCCTCATATCTCCCGGTTGAACCCGCGACCACATTGGTGCATAAGCCCATAACAAAACAACAAGGCCAACAGTTTTCTCCTGTTGACCCTGTTATATGAGGTATTCAATTAGGCCTATAGTGCGGACCCGACGAGAATCGATCGCGCACATGGCACCGTCGAGTGGTGAGTCTGCCAAAGCATATTGTAAAGTCACATTTGGTGTAAGTGGCTTTCTGCGCATAGACAGTGTATTTGGACGATCCTATGCACTGATACGAGGGGATTCCTTGGGTGGCCCGTAGTCAAAGTTTCCCCAGCGCCCAATCATGCAGTCAACTGAAAGACGACAGGCTAACGGTTGGCATCAGCAGCAGTCGAGCATGACGCCGCATAGCGTGTCGTAATAGCGTATTTTGCAACGCTTGGATCTGCTGCCGCAGACGCATCGGGGAGCTCCCAGGAGATACCCGCAAACAAGGTTGCACTCTGCAGACGGCATCATTCAATAGGCGGTTGCCGTTTCACTCTTTGAGTGCTACAATAGCCATACTTGTTACCTGCCTTCCGTTGCTTGGATGATCGACACCGCGTGACCTAAATCCATAGACCGACGACTTTTGCCTGACAAAAGCCCCGGTCAACAGTGATGAGGCAGCCGCTCCACCTCCGCCGCCCTTCTCGGCATCGCTCCTTTTACGGTTGTCTAGTCCTTGAGTCACCTACTCATGTGCTGTTGCTATTGTCACTTTGCTTCACCATGAAGCATGAGGGAGGCTATGCTCAGCTTAAAAGTGTTTTTGCTGGGTTCTCCACGCATCGAGTGTGCTGGCACGCTGGTGGCAATCAGACGGCGCAAAGCCCTGGCCCTCCTGGCCTATCTGGCCGTCGCCGGTCAGCCTCAGCGCCGGGACACGGTGGCAACATTGTTGTGGCCGGAAAGCACGCAAGCTTCGGCCCGCCAGGCGCTCCGCCGGCACCTATCGGACCTCAATCTGGCCCTGGGCGGCGGCTGGATCGATGCCAACCGTGAAAGCGTGGGGCTGCGTCCCGGTTTCTGGCTGGATGTAGCGCAGTTTCAGCGCCATTTGGATGAATGCACCTCCACCCCAGCTAGCTGTCCCACCCAACTGGTGGAAGCGGTAGCGCTCTATCGGGATGATTTTCTGACCGGGTTCACCCTCTCAGACGCCCCCGCCTTTGATGACTGGCAGTCTTTCCAAACCGAGACGCTGCGACAAGCCTGCGGTTCGGTGCTCGAACGGCTGGCCCAGTTGCTCGCTGACCAGGGCGACGCCGAAGCGGCTATCGCCCATATCCGTCGCCGGCTGACCCTCGACCCGCTGCACGAACCGGCCCATCGCCAATTGATGCAGCTTTACGCCCAGGCCGGTCAGCAGGCCGCCGCCTTACGCCAGTATGAACGCTGTTGCGAGCTTTTGAACGAAGAATTGGGCGTACCGCCTGCGCCGGAAACCACGCTGCTTTACGAACAGATTCGCAAGCGAAAGATGGCGCCAGTCGCTATCGCTGCGGCGCAACCACCACCGCCGAGCTTTGTACGCTCACCCCGCCACAATTTACCCACCCAAACAAGCCCGTTTATCGGGCGGGAGCAGGAGTTGGCCGACATCCAGCGGTTGCTGCGAGAGGAACCCGATTGCCGGCTGCTCAACCTCTTTGGCCCCGGTGGGATCGGCAAGACGCGCCTGGCCCTGACCCTCGCCGCCCAATCCCTGGACGCCTTTGCCGATGGCGTTTTCTTCGTCTCGCTGGCGCCGGTGAGTGAGGTGGCGTATATCGTGCCCGCCATCGCCGAAGCGCTCCACTTCACCTTCTACGGCCAGAGCGACCCCAAAACGCAACTGCTCGCCTATCTGAGCCAGAAACAGTTGCTGCTCATCGTTGACAACATGGAACATCTGCTGGCCGGCGCTGACCTGCTTTCCGACATCGTGAGCCAGGCGCCGGGCGTGACCTTGCTGACCACCTCGCGCGAACGGTTGCACTTGCAGGAGGAGTGGGTCTATGAGGTGCAGGGCTTGCCCTTTCCGGCAGCTGGCGGCGAGGCCGCGGCAAACGTTGACGCCTATCCTGCTGTCCGGCTCTTTCTGCAACGCGCCCGCCAGAGCCGGGCCACGTTTGCCCCGGCGAGTGACGAGCTCGTGGAGATCGTGCGCATCTGCCAACTGGTGGAAGGGATGCCGTTGGGGCTGGAATTGGCGGCGCCCTGGATTCGCAGCTTGAGTTGCCGGGAGATCGCCGCCGAGATCGAACGCAGTCTCGATTTTCTGACCACACCGCTGCGCAACGCACCGGAGCGCCACCGTAGCCTGCGGGTCGTCTTCGAGCAGGCGTGGGGGCGGCTGTCGCAGGCCGAACAAGCTGTCCTCATGCGTTTGTCGGTCTTTCGCGGCGGCTGTACGCGGGAAGCGGCCGAAGCCGTGGCGGGCGCCACCCTGCCTCTGCTGTCATCACTGGTGGACAAAGCCCTGGTGCGGCGCACCAACCTGGGTCGTTATGAACTGCATGAGTTGATTCGCCAATTCGCCGAGGCGCAGTTGCAGATCATCCCCTACTCAGTCGAGCAAACACGGCAGCGCCATCAGGAATACTTCATCACCTTTCTAGAAAGACGCACCGCTGGTGTTAAAGGGGGTAGACAGAGGGACACAGTGGCTGAGATCAAGGCCGATATAGACAATGTGCGGCTGGCCTGGCGACGGGCGGTGGCGAAATGGGATGCACTGGCGATTGAACGCGCGGCGGAGTGCCTCTTCGTCTTTTATCTGTACAGCAGCGGCCACTATGAGGGATATACCGCGTTTCAACAGGCGGCACATGTCTTTCTTGTCGATACAGACCCATCGGTAGAAGATGGCTCATCGGGCGTACCCGTTGTCTGGGATAAGCAGGAGAATTTGACGGCTTTTCTACTGGCCGGACAAGGCTATTTTCTGGGGCGGACGCATGATGCCGTTGCGGGCCAGACCTTGGTGGAACGGGCCTTAGCCCTGCTGCGCCATTCTGGAGCAGTAGATCGACGTAAGGAAGGATTTGCCCTGTTGTGGTTAGGCTGGATGTTCCTTCTTCAAGGCAGACCTGAGAAAGCTCTAGAGTGGGTTGAGCCAGCGTTGGCGGCACTGACCGAAACAGGCGACTGCTGGGCCGAAGGATGGCTCTTAATTCTGTGGGCTAACGCCCTGAGCGAGGCACATCCGCTAGAGGCCGAAGCAGTCTATCAGCGCGGTCTTGACGTGTGCCGGCGAAGCGGTGATTTGAACATGCTCGGCTACACCAGCCAAATGCGCAGCATCGCGAATGTCAGTCTGGGACGGTACGCTCAGGCCCAACAATATATCGACGAGGCACTCAAGGCCTTCGAGGTCGTGGGCAATCTGCTCGGTTTGGGCTATTGCCTACAAAGACGAGGCGAACTTGCCGTTTTTCTGGGTGAGTATCGACAAGCTATCCAAGCCGGCCAGCAAGCTATCGCCATTTTCGATGAGGTCCGGACCGAAAAGAATGTGCTCTCAACTCAGATTAATCTTGCCCGGGCGCACCGGCTGGAAGGGAATCATGACCAGGCCGAACAACTATTCCGGCAGTTGTTGCAAAGGCTCGCAGCCCGAAATGATCAATGGGAACTGGCCCACTGTCTGCTCGGTCTTGGCTGCCTGGCCTATGACCAGGATAGGCTGCACGAGGCGGAAGAATATCTGCAGCAGGCCCTGGCGCAGTACCGGCAACTGGGTTTGGAGGTGCGGGTGGCGGACGTGTTGTGCCATTTGGCGCTGGTGATGCTCGCCTCTGGACAGCATCGTTACGCCGAGGCCAGGGAGACCTTCCGGCAAGCCCTTGAACTGGCGATCAAGCATCAACTAGCGCCCATCGCGCTTGATATCTTTGTCGGTGTAGCCCGGCTCCGCGCGCTGGCTGGTGCGATAGAACAGGCGATCGATCTCCTCACCCTGGCCGCACTGCATGAGGCCAGCACCTTTGCGACGCGCAAGCATGCCCGCCAATTCCTGGCCGAACAGACGGGCCATTTGCGCCCCGAAGCGAACCAGCCATTTCAGGCTCACGGGGTGCAGCTCGATTGGCAGCAGGCCGCCCGACAATTGGTTGAGGAATTGTGAGCCGAGTTGGCCGAGAATGGGGCGAGTTCAGCCCCTTGAATCTCATCAACTTGCCTGGCTTCACGAACCTTCATGACGGCTCTACCCCTTCTCCACGCCAAGCGACTCACACAGCACTGTGAAGAGGACTAAATCCAGCCCAGTTCTCTCATAGCCCAGGGCGCATTCCACACCTTGACCATGCGCTCGATTTTGTTCTCGTCATTCATGGTCAAGAAATAGACGTAGTGGGAATGCGTTTCTTTGTGGGTCGGCGGCACGGGACCTCCTTCTCCAGTGTGCTTCGCATGATAGGTGGCAAAGAAAATGGCCGTCCTGGTCTCTTCATCATAGGCGGCGGCATGGAGGTCATAGGTGGCGCCGGGCGCGGTGACCGTCGCCAGGCCATACATCCAGTCGCAGTAGGCTTCGACCGTCTTTACCTCCGCCAGCGGCTCGCTCTGTGCGGTGAAGGTGGCGCCCTCGGCCACGTACGGTTGGCAGCCTGCCCAGCCTTCTGGAGCTTCGCAGGCAGCAAAAAACTTCGTTGCGTTTTCGAATGCAGTCATGGTCTCTCCTTTGCAGGTTTTATTGGCGTTTCAAACTTGCTCACACAATGCTCTCTTTCAGCGTCTCCTATGACCCTTCTTCACATTGGCCCAACGCACTCTACTGAACCGTTAGGGCGCAAAAGCTCCACGAAATGAGTTGTCTGGCGCCTTTAGCGAACGAACGTGCGCCGGATGTAGTCGTCTAACGTCGTCAGCTTGACCTCGTATGCCGGCGCAGTCTCAGTCATGTCCACAAAGGTCTCGAAGGTCTCCATGCCATTCAGTAAACCGCCGATTTCGTCCGGCAACAGCGGCGCCGGCGAACCCAGCGGCAGGTATTGCACGGGCAATTGCGTGCCCATGACCCGGCCCACCGCTTGCACAATCTCTGTCCAGCTGTAGGAGGCCGGCCCGCCAATGCCGATGCGCTGGTTGGCGGCGCGGGGGTTGTCCACCGCCGCCACTGCAAACGCAGCGACATCCGCTTCGGAAACAAAGTTATGGCGGTGGTCGCCCTCTCCGATCAATGTGATCGGCTGATTCGCCATCAGCGGCATCCCCACCACCATGCCGATCCAGAACTCCATGAAGATGGAAGGCCACAGGATCGTCTGTTCCATCCCACTCTGCTCGAGCGCGGCTTCACAGGTGCCCTTGATGTCGAACAGCGGCACAGGATGGCCCTGAACTGCGCCATAGGCAGAGGTGTAGATGAAGCGCTTGACGCCTGCCGTCTTGGCTGCTTCAATCAGGCCAAGCGTCCCGTGCAGATCGACGGCCGGCACCGTGTCATCGCCCCCGCGTTGCGTGGCCGTGGCTGTGGTGACCACTGTCTCCACACCAGCGACCGCCGCAGTCAGCGACGCGCGATCCTTGAGATCGCCATAGACCGCCTCGGCGCCGGCCTCGATCAAGGATCGCGCCGTGTTTGCGCGCCCTACTTTGGCCAGCTCCTCCGACGGCGAGTTGTGCCGGGCCAATATGCGCACCGGCTTGCCCTGCGCTAACAACCCGCGGGTGATACGCCCGCCCAACGAGCCAGTGGCGCCAACGACAAGAATCATTTTGCTACCTCCTTTGAAAATGGACCCACTGCGACTCATGCGTTTGCGGATGGTAATACGAGGGGCTGCCAGCGCCAGCCGCCATCGTGCAGCACTACATGCCCCAGACCGGGAAACGGAAAGTGGTACATGTGGACCAGTGCCCGGTCAACCGCGGCCTGCCCCAGCAACCGGCGGCGGGTCACCACCGTCTCGTGGGGCAAATAGTCGGCCTTACTGACCCAGTCGGGATGCTCGACATGGATGGGATGGAGGACGGTGTCGACGGCCCACAACAACTGCTCACCCTCCGAGGTGATTCGGAGCGCAATGTGACCGGGCGTGTGTCCTGGCGCCGCTACCACTGCAATGCCCGGCGCAACCTCGTCACCGTCCTCGACCAGCGTCAGGCGATCCTGGAGGGGTGGCAGTTGGGTCCGGGCCACACTGCGAATGATTTCGATGAACATGGGGATCTTGAGCGAGGCCAGATCCGGGTCTGTCGCCCAAAAATCCCACTCTGTCCGGCCCATGAAATAGCGTGCATTGGGAAAGGTTGGCTTCCCGGTGTGATCCAGATTGCCGCCAATGTGATCGGGGTGGCCGTGCGTGAGGATGACGGTGTCGATCTCCTCTGGCGCCACGTCGATCAAGCGCAAATTGGGCAGCAACTGGCCGGTCGTCGGCGCCAGCCCACCGGCCCCGGTATCGACAAGAACGATGCGGTCGCCGGTCTTGACGAGGAGACTTGGATAGGGGCTGGGATATGTCTCCCAGGCTGCCGGATCGATCTGATGTTCTTGCAGGGCTTGCATCACACGCTCTTCGGGAACATCATCGAAAAATACTTGAGCCGGATGCGGATAGAAGAATGTGCCATCATTGACGATGGCGCACTCAAAGGTCCCAACGTGAAATCGGTAAACATGGGCGTTCATGATTATCCTCCGTCGATAGGGTCTGTGAGGCTCTATGCTCAGTGTAACGAATGGGCGTGACAGAATCGTCGCACAAACGTCGCATGTCCGACTTATGTTTATCAACAGGTGGTGCATTGTGAGCGTTTCGGCTATAATGGGCGCAGTGAAAGGAGACCCGCATGGCTCGCCTGGTGCTGCATCTCTTTGGGACACCCCGCATCGAATTGGATCATCAGCCGCTCGCTATCCAGCGACGCAAGGGCGCGGCGCTGTTGGCCTATCTGGCAGTCACGCAACGGCCCCACCATCGCGACGCGCTGGCCACGCTTCTCTTTCCTGAGTATGACCAGACCGGCGCACGGAAGAATCTCCGCCGTATTCTTTCGTCGCTCCATGGCGAGCTCAACCATGCCTGGCTCCAGATAGACCGGGTCAGTGTGGCGCTGCCGCCGATAGCAGAACTGTGGGCGGATGTCAGCCATTTTCATCACCTCCTGGTCAGCACACGCCGCCACGACCATGCGCCGGAAGAGGCCTGCACCCCCTGTTTGGCTGCGCTTGGCGAAGCGGCGGCGCTCTATACCGATGACTTTCTCCGTGGTTTTACCCTGCCCGATAGCCCTGATTTTGACGACTGGCAGCGCAGCCAGAGCGAGCAACTGCGCAGCGAGCTGGATGACGTATTGGCGCGTCTGGGCTGGGGTCATGCCGCGCAGGGAGCGCATTCAATTGCGCTCGATTACGCCCGCCGCCGCGTGGTGTTGGACCCCCTGCACGAAGCCGCGCACCGCCAGCTGATTCACCTCTATGCCCACGCTGGTCAGCCCACCGCGGCGCACCGCCAATATGCCGAGTGTGTCCACATGCTACAGGCCGAATTGGGCCTGTCGCCGACCCAGGAAACGGATGCACTGGTTGAGGCGATCAAGGCGGGGCAGACACCGTCGATTGGCAAGCAGACGACGCAGCACAGCCCGGCCTTAATCGGCAGCAATCAGGCCACCGCGTCGCCACCGACTTTGTCCACTTCTGAAGCTGGTTTGCCCGCTTTCCTCACCGCTCAGGCCCCAGCTTCGGTTGTCGACAAGATCATTTTTGTCGCCCGCCGGCAGGAACTGGCGCAACTGCGTGGCTTTTTGCAGCGGATGCTGGCGGGTCAGGGTCAGGTGGTCTTTGTCACGGGCGAGGCAGGTAGTGGCAAAACGGCGCTGCTCCACGAATTCGCCCGCCAGGCCCAGGAGGCCGTTCCAGATCTCATTGTCGCCACGGGCGTCTGCAATGCCTATGGGGGGGTGGGCGACCCGTATCTTCCCTTTCGCGAGATCATGGCGATGATTACCGGCGATGTGGATGCCCTCTGGCAGGCTGGGGCTATCTCGCGCACGCAAGCCTTGCGCCTGTGGCGTTTGCTGCCTGACGCCGTCGAGGCCCTGCTCGAACACGGTCCAAACATGATTGGCGCCTTTGTCTCCGGCTCGGCGCTGGCTCGTCGAGCAGCGGCCTACCCCCTGACGCAAGGGGATTGGGGAGGCCGGCTGCGGGCGCAACTGGCGCAGGACAACCGCGCCCCGAGGCGGGAACCCTGGGGGCGCGGACCCGACCAGAATCGTATCTTTGAAGAGTACACCCAGGTGCTGCGCACGCTGGCCGCCGCGCGCCCGCTCCTGTTGATGCTTGACGATCTCCACTGGGCGGATGCTTCCTCGATCAGCCTGCTCTTCTATCTGGGGCGACACCTGGCCGGCCGCCGTATCCTCATCGTCGGTTCATACCGGCCTGAGGATGTCGCCCTGGGCTGGCATGGGGAGCCGCATCCGTTGAGCGAGGTCATTCATGAGTTCGAACGACAGAGCGGCGAAATCTGTGTCAGCCTGCATGAGGCAAGCGCGGAAGGCCGCTATTTTGTCGATGCGCTGCTGGATGTGGAGCCAAACCGCTTTGACGAAACGTTTCGGCAGGCGCTGTTTCGGCATAGCGGTGGCCATGCCCTCTTCACCACCGAGCTCTTGCGCGACCTGCAAGAGCGGCGCATCCTGATAGAAGATGCCAATGGCCAGTGGATCGCCAGCCCACACCTCGACTGGCAGACGTTGCCGGCGCGCGTGGAGGGCGTCATCGCCCGGCGTATCGGTCGCTTGGACGCCAGGCTGCGGGAGACGCTGACGATCGCCAGTGTCGAGGGCGAGGAGTTTACCGCCGAGGTAGTGGCGCGGGTACAGTCGCTCGACGAGCGCCAGTTGGTGCAGGTATTGGGCAGCGAGTTAGACCGCCGCCATCATCTGGTGCGCGCCCAAGAGATTCGACCCTTGGGCGCCCGGCGCTTGTCCCTCTATCGTTTTCGCCATCACTTGTTCCAGAAATATCTCTATGACAGCTTAGACCCCGTCGAGCGGGCGTACTTACACGAGACAGTGGGCGCGACACTGGAGAATTTGCACCATGATCAGCCGGAACAACTCGCCTTGATTGCGGCGCAACTGGCGCGCCACTTTCAAGCAGCAGGGCTGGCCGAGAAGGCAATCGACTACCGTTTGCTCGCCGGTCAGCAGGCGGTGAAGGTTTCGGCCAACCAGGAGGCGCTCACTCACTTTCAAGCCGGACTGGCATTGCTCAACGACCTCCCCGACACGCCGGAACGCGCCCGTCGCGAGCTCAACCTCCAGGTCGCCCTCGGTGTGCCGGTAACCGCAATGAGAGGGTATGCCCACCCGGATGTTGAACTGGTCTATACCCGCGCCCGTGCGTTATGTCTACAGTTGGGTGATGTTGCCCAACTCTTTCCAGCCTTATACGGTCTCTGGCGAATGGTCATGATTCGAGGACAGTTACGAGCTGCACAAACACTGAGCGACGAGTTGATGGATTTGGCCCGGAGCGCACAAGACACCGAACTATTGCTGGAAGCCTGTCGGGCTACTGGTAGCACCGCTCTTCATCTAGGTGAGTTGGTCACCGCGCATACGCTGTTGGAGCAGGGACTGGCGCTCTATGACCGGCAGCAACATGCCGCCCATGCCTTTCTCTACGGTCACGACCCGGCGGTGAGCTGTCTGGGCTATCTGGCGCACACACTCTGGCTACTGGGTTATCCCGACCAAGCACAGGAATGGCGCCGGCAGGTGCTCCACTTGGCGGAGGATCTGTCTCACCCGCTTAGTCTGTGTCATGCGCTGGTTTTTGGCGCTGCCATCCTTCACCAGTTACGCCGGGAGGCGCCACAAGTCCAGGAGCTGGCACAGAGAGGCCTTGATCTGGCAACCAAGCATACATTCCCGCTGTGGATCAATTCGGGAATGATCCTGTTTGGCTGGGCGCTCGCCGAGCAGGGGCAGACAGTCGCCGGGATTGCCCACATACGCCAGGCCACTGCCGATTGGCGGGCTACCGGGGCTGGGACGGGCATTCCGCATTTTCTGGCGTTGCTGGCGGAGGCCTATCGCCGCGCTGGAGAGGTCAAGACAGGGCTCACTGTCCTGGCTGAAGCGTTCGCTGTGGTCGAACAGACGGGTGAGCGCTGGTACGAAGCTGAGCTGCACCGTCTCCACGGCGAGTTGCGCTGGCTGGCCGGTGCCGATCAGGCAGAGGTAGAAAGACTCTTCCAACGGGCGCAGACCGTTGCCCAGCAGCAGCAGGCCAAGTCGTTGGAGCTACGAGCAACCGTGAGTTTGTGCCGATTGTGGCAAGCCCAGGGGAAGACCGCCACAGCACATGTGCTGCTGACAGAGGTTTATCACTGGTTTACAGAAGGGTTTGACACAGCTGATCTGCAAGAAGCCAGGGAGCTGCTGACGGCGCTGTCTTTGCAAGCACGATAGCCCCTACCTCCACCTCAACCTGCCTCACTTGTGCAGCGTAGTGCCTCAGGTTGTGTTTTCGTTACGGTAGTCAAACACAACCTTGATCGCACCGGTGCGTTTGTCTACGGCACAGTTGATCGCCTCCTGCCAGTCGTCGAGCCGGAAGGAGTGGGTGATCAGACCTTCCGCCGATAGTTTGCCCTGGCGCACCAGCTCACAGGTCAGATCATAGGTGGATTGCGGCGTGCCGTTCCTCTCCTCCTGCCCGTGCGCCATGACGCCGACCAGGTTTACCTCCTGATACCAGACCGGCGACAGGTCGAGCCGCATCCGCGCCAGGTTGACCCCCACCAGCACCACCGTGCCGCCCGCGCGTGTCCAGCGCAGACTCTCCTGCACCGATTGCCCCGACCCGACACAATCAAATATCACGTCGAACCCGCCCAAGAGCATGCGATTGTTCAAGGGGCCGGTATAGAGCTTGGCGCCCGTGATCCGAGCAGTCGCCCGATACGGATCATCCGTGGAAATCACCTCAACTGCGCCCAATTTGCGCGCCATGTCGATCTGCTGGGAATAGCGGGCGAGTGCTGTAATCCGGCAGTCAGGGGATAAGGCACGCACCGCCTGCAACACATTCAGACCGACGATGCCACACCCGAGCACAAGCACCTGTTCATCCGCCTGGGGCAATCTACGCAGGGCAGCGCGCACGCCCACGGAGAGCGGCTCGAGCATCATGGCGGTTTCGTCATCGATATCATCAGGCACGCGGTATACCTCGGTCTGATGCGCTGTAAACGAATCGCCCCAGCCGCCGCCGACACCGAGAGGCCCTCGCCCCAGCGAAGCGTTTTCGCAGAGCTGAACGTTTCCCTGGCGACAGTGGCGACACAATGGGTCGATCTCCTGGCTCAGGCAGGTGGGTTTCAACACGGCCCGCGAATCCATTATGACCCGATCCCCGACTTTGAGTGATGAAACCCCTGACCCGATCTCGCTGACGACGCCCAGCACTTCGTGCCCCAGGTAGAGCCGTTCCGTGCCCGGCAGCGCGGCCGCGGCAATTTTGGGATCAGTCTCGACGAACAACAGATGCAAATCCGTGGCACAGATGCCGCAAAGCCGATTGCGGACGCGTAGCCAGTGCGCACCGGGCAGGGGTTCGTCGGGGAGGTGCGCAAAACGCGTGGGCGAGAGGCGAGAATAGACAACACCGGGCCAGAGTGGGCGCAAGGCCTTGGCCAGCAAGACCTTGGGGATGTTTTTCTCAAAGTAGATCGTGCGCATTTCGCCTCCTGCCTATCTGCACGACTAGTTGCCGAGCGGTGGGATTTCAGGCTGTTGAGCTTGGTTACGATTCGCCGCGCCCAGCAGAACTGCCATATGTTCGCTATTGCCTGATGGGGCGGCGCAGACGCCTCATCAGGCAATTGAGCAGTAATGGTTCACCGGCGACCAGTGCTTAGCTGTACTGACACATCAAGTTGGGTAGCGAGTCAGGAGGTGCAACGCACTTTGTCAAGTGCGTTGCACCTGGATTGCATAACCTCACTTCATTTGTCAGTACACTTAGCCGCTAAGCGGGCATAGTAGCCGCTTCAACGCCCAAAATGGTCTCGGTGACCAGATAGCGGAATAACTGCGCCTCCTCCACACCGGCCGTGTCGATCATTGCTGCTTCGATGTTGGGATATTCCATAGTGAAGAAGATCAGATATTGATCATTCGACCACCGGCAGTTGTAGTAGGGTGTTGCCATTTTCGCCCCGGCCTTGTCGATGGCACTGCCAACGCGTTCCCACAGTTGTTTCTTCTCCGCTTCGGTAAGCTGGTAGTAGGCTTCCGTATACCCTCGAATCAAACAGAGCTTATAGATTTTCTGCGCCATATTGCTCTCCTTGGCTGTGTGATTTTCCTGCTCCCGGACCACGTCATGGTGTCTGAAACCAGTAGCTGCCGCCCTGCGCCACTCTGCCCAGCACATCCAAGATGCCCCCTCGGCCATTGCCCAGACGCATCTGACCGGTGATGGCGCCACCGACGGCGGTGCGCCCCTGGTAGATGATCTCGAGGTTGGACACAGCAACCCCATCGATTGTACCCGTAAAGAGAAGCTCTGACTGAAAAATATCCGCAAATGTTCCCGGTACACTGGTCTCGACGGCGGGACACTCGCCGAAAACGAGGGCACGCGTCGTTGCGGTGGCTTCGCCCTCCAGCCGCCCCGTAAACGTGAGTGTCCCTTGCACGGTGAGCAGACAGTTGGCGCCGACCGGTTCTGTCCGCAAACTGGGGAAATCCAATTCGGCGCTAAACGATCCATCTGCCGGTGCTACCGGCGTTGCCGCTGCAGGCGTGGTGAGTGCGAAGAGCAACACACCCACCCAGAAGAGGATCAGTCCGTGTTTCATCGAGTGTTTCTCCTTTTCCACAAGACGATCTTCATTGCGAAGTACCACAATTGACGCCATTGTTGTGCGGATACCCATTGAGCATGCCTACAGCGTGGCCGCGTTGAACGTTGACGAAGTCAAAGGCTGCCAGCGCCTGCACCCATACCGGTCAGAATCAGATGTTCACCAGACTGTACCAACAGGCTGATGTAGGGGCTGGGAAAACTCCCCCAGGCGGCGGCGTCAATTGGGTGGACTGCACGCGAGCTTTCAATCGATGATGATCGAATCGTGGACCATGCCATTCTAGTAGCCCGGACAGTTGAGTAAATTACGGATCACCCAAATCTCACCAATATGAAGCCAATTGTGTTCCACAGCCAGCCAGAAGAGAAACGTGCCGTGTGTCCAGGCGACCTCTGCCCAATATGGCCCCACCCAGGCGCCTTGTTCGCAAAAGTCGCCTTTGGCGATGGCTCGTTGTACTTCCTCGGCAACAACCAGCCTGTCCAGCCTAGCAAAGTCCAGGGTGGACGCCCAGGCTTGGGTTTCACGGCCTACCGCCGCGCGATAGACGCGCAGCGCCGCTAGGTTGACTGTTTGACTGATGATGTCCACTTCGGCACGAGTGGCGCCCGTGCCAATATGGCGGGATGTGATGTCGAGCTTGGGGAGCCAGCGGTCGCGGTCCAACACTTCCTCACCACCCCGGATCACCGTATTGACAGCCACATCTTCACAGCGCGCCATATGCCAAAGCAACCAGACAATCGAATTGTGCTGGGGTGTGGGCCGCTCACGCAACTGCTCCTCCGTGATGTCGGAGCAAATCGTGTCCTCTTCTTTTCACCAGCCATTTGGATACATGGCACGCGAATGAACTGCCGTATGTCTGTCCAGGAAAAGTTGCCGTATGTCCATCCTCGATTATTTTCTGGGTATTTTTGCATACCCCCGTAAAGGTATAGTTCAGACGTAGGCTGCAATTGGGGTTATGCCGCCGCGTGAATCGGAGTCATCACTCCCTGGCGAAAGATCGCCGTCTGTCCGACACATCGATAGTCATCCCGGCTGCTGTGCAACACGGCGGCTCCATCAGCAAGCGCGATGATGTCACAAGCTGCTCGTTTGGAGTACTGGCGAACTTTCTCCAAGAATGCTGGCTCGCATCTGTTCAGGTGAGGAAGAAGCTCGTACGCAACCACACCGAGCGCCTCATACTCGCTACGACTGGCGAACACGTCATCGATGGTTGCTCCTTGCAGTCGGAAGAGTGACACGTTCTGGGTCAGTTGCAGGGAGCTACCGCTTGCCGCGACCACCAGTCGTCCCGCAGCCAGGCACTTTCGTAACTGCTGGGACAATCCTGTGCGAATCATGGTGCGCCGAAATCTAATTGGATCTCCTCCGGATAGATAAAGGATGTCGTACTGTTCAAGCTGGGACCATCGATTCTCGTCCGCCTCGGCCTCGATGCCGCAGGATTCCAAACGGTCGAAGCCGTACCATCCGAACTGCTCCTGGGCTCGCCGAAAGCGCTCGCCACCGGCGTCAGGGGCTGGGGAGACCCACGCAATCCTCGGTTTCGTCCCGCTGCTCCGCATCCGAGCAAGAACGACTTCGTTGCCAGTCAAAGGAAAGTCACTCGTCAGAATTAGATTCATCATCCAGCGATCATATCTTTGCGGGGGTTAGGTAAAAATACCCTGCTACGGCTGCACCCCAAGCTGCTGCATCAGCGTCATAGCATCGAACTGCATCCAGTGCTCGACGATCTTGTGATCGGCGATATGATAGATGATGATGCCCGGCATATTGACCTGTTTGCCGGTGGCCGGGATGCCCATAAAGTCACCCTGGTGGGTCGCCCGCATGGTGAAGCGCACCACCACTTTGTCGCCTTCGGCGATCAGATCGTCGACTATCATCTCATAGTGGGGAAAGGCTGCTTCGGCGCCGGCAATGTGCTGGCGCAAGGCATCGTCGGTATCGGCAATGTATTGATTGACCAGCGCTGGCGGCTTGGCTTTGCCGCTCAGGGCAGCCAGGTACTGTTGAATATAGGCTTTGTTTTCTGTGGTAGACATGAGCGTGCTCCTTGGAAAGGGTTGATCGATGCTGATGATATGCGTTTGGTTGCTGAACTAACGGCTAGAGCGGCACTTGCAGCGGCAGCGGGAAATCCGGGTTCATCAGCGAGCTGCCGCCATCGACGGCGATGGATTGACCGGTGACAAAGCTGGCTTCTTCGCTACAGAGCAAGGCACATACATTGGCGATGTCGGTTGGCGTTGCTGCCCGGCGCATGGGCGTCCACCCAGCCTCGATCCACTGGCGGAGGGCCTCTTGGACCGCCGGAGGAGTCTGGCCGATGACGGTGGTTGTGTCGCTGACCCCAGGGTTGACCGCATTGACGGTGATGCCCTGCCGCCCGAGCGCCACGGCGAAGTAGCGGCAGGTGCTTTCGACCGCGGCCTTGGCCGCCCCCATGCCCACCCAGGGCTGCCAGCCGCCCGTCTGCCCGCCGGGTGTGTAGGACAACGCCAAGATACGACCACCACGAGTCATATACGTTGCCGCAGTGCGCGCGCCGACGAAGAACGCCCGCGCCTGGGTATCATAGGCCAATTGCCATTTGGCGAGCGGCACTGCGGTCGCCAGGGCGTGTTCATAGATGGCTTCCAGGCGGGGGATCACGCTATGCACAAAGATGTCGCAACCGCCCAGTTGTTCAGCAGCTTCGTGGACAATCGATTCGGCGCGGCTGGCGTCGGCGACGTCACCCTGCACGAGCACTCCGTCTGCCCCTGCTGCTCTGACCAGGGCGAGCGTTTGCTCGGCTTCGTCCTTGCGTTCGAGATAATGAATCGCAATTCGCTTGACGCCCTCTTGGGCCAGCTTGAGCGCGATTCCGCGACCGTGGCCGCGCGAACTCCCGGTAATCAAGGCAGTCTGGAAGGTGATTTTCATCGTGCGCTCCTTTTGCTACTTACTGTTCTCTCAGGTAGCTCTCGAAATCGAGACTGCCTGATGAATGACCAAGTTGCGTCAATACCTCTGCCACTGCGACCGGTTTTAGGTGCTCTTATCGGTCGGATCGAGCTACTTGTTCTCCGTCGGGGTGCCTTGAGCCCAACGCTCTATCTGTGCGTCAATGCCAGCACCGGTTTGCTGCACAGGTTCCATGTACAGCCTCCCCCAAACGATCCGCTCATCCCGTACCCCAAAAATCGTCACGCCCCGCATTGCAAAGGGTCTACCGTCGGTATGGGTGCCAGACCAATGCCACTCTGTCCACACCGTATCACCTTCAACGACGGAGCGGAGCATCTCTGAGCGAAAATCCGGCACTCCGCTGAACATGACGGACCAATTCTTGCGCACCTGCTCACGCCCGTGGAAAGCTCGGTCCGGATGCACCGGTTGCTCACTCTGATAATCAGATGCGATACAGGCCAAAAACGCCTCCAAGTCGTGCTGATTCTGGGCCGCTTGCAGCCGGTCAATGACCGACTGGGGATCCGATTGTGTTGCCATGGAAGAACTCCTCTCGTAGACCGGCGATTGCGCACTTATTCGATGACCATATCCTGCCAGTGGACGGTAGCACCCAGTTGTTTCAATAGTTGCAAGCTGTCCGCCTCACGCACATGCGTTGTCGTGAGTCGCCCATTAGCAACGGTATAGATATCAATCACCCGCCACCGGACTACGTTACCCGTGGCGGGAATGCCACGATAGAGACCGCTATGCGTGCCAGTTAGTGTCCAGAGTAGAACGACCCTGTCACCCTCGGCGATCATCTCTTCAATTGTCACGTGCAAATCGGGAAATGCTTCGGTAAAACGGTTGAATCCACGGGTCAACCGTTCATGCATTTCATCGACCCAGAGGGGCAGTGCCGCCGGCAAATCATGGTTATTGCGCGCCTCAACCCAACGGCGAACCAGCTCCTTGTTTTCTTCAAGCGACATACCAAATACCTCCTGAACATGGACACCTTTCAAAGGCTCTCATGCGTGTGATCAACGCCAAGCTGCTGCATCATACCCAGCGCATCCCAGTTGAGCCAGGCTTCGTGAATCTGGCCGTCGCAAACTCGATGGATGTTGATGCCCGTGACGTGGACCCATTTGCCGGTAGGGGGAATACCGGCAAACTCGCCCTGCTGTGTGCCGGTGACGCTGAAGCGGGTGACCACTCTGTCCTCAGCAGCGATCAGATCCTCAATCGTAAAGTGAATATCGGGGAAGGCTGTGCGCAGGTAGGTGACGAAGGCTTTCAGCCCCTCCCGCCCAGGCATTTCACCGGGAACGGAATTGTGGTTGACATAATTGGCCCCAACAATCTCGTCGGCCACGCTCAGGTCGCCGTGGTTGAATAACTCTTCAAAAAAACGGCGCAGGATTTGTTTGTTGGCGGTTGACATATGGATTTCCTCTTCGCTGCCCTAAACTACCACCGTTCTGTGAACTGGTTGTGGACGAGACATCATTCGAGATACTGACAACTGTCGCCCTTAGGGGGCGTGACGCAAAGCCGGGGAGTGCGTGGCATGCCACGCACCTCCGCGTATCTCCTCGCTACCCCAACTGAATCTCCGGCGCTACTTCGGGGTTCATCAACGACGCCCCACCGTCGGCGTTGATCACCTGGCCGGTGATCCAGCCGGCATCTTGCGAACAGAGCAGCGCCGCCACGTTGCCGATATCGGCGGGGGTTCCCAGGCGGCGCATGGGCGTCCAGCCGGCACGGTGCCACTTGCGCAACAACTCTTGGACTGGTTCGGGCAGGCTGTTGAGCACGCTGTCCTCCGTCCAGCCGGGGCTGATGGCGTTGACGGTGATGCCGCGCCCGGCCAGGGCGACCGCAAAGTAGCGCACCAGCGATTCGAGCGCGGCCTTAGCCGACCCCATCCCCACCCACGGTTGTAGGCTGCCGGTGCGGCTGCCGGTGGCATAGGTGATGGCCAGGATGCGACCACCGTCGGGCATCAAGCGCGCCGCCTCGCGTGCAGCCACCAGAAAGGCTTTGGCCTGCGAATCGACCGCCGTGTCCCACTGTTCGAGGGTGATCTCCAGTGGTGGATAGAAAAAGGTGGCCGCCTCGGGTCGGGCGTTGCTGACAAAAATATCCAGTTGGCCAAACTCGGCCTGTACAGTGTTGAACAGGTGACGAATATCATCGGGTTGCGAGACATCGGCCTGGATGAGAAAGCCATCGCTGCCGGCGGCGCGCACCTGGCGGAGCGTGTCTTCGGCGGCTGTCTTGTTCTGCAGATAGTTGACGGCGATGCGCACACCCCCTTGCGACAGCTTGAGCGCAATCCCCCTGCCGATCCCGCGGGAACTGCCTGTGATCAGGGCGGTCTTTCCAGTCAGTGACATCAGAACCTCCTTTGGCTAGCGTGACCGTAACGGTTCTTCGTTTGGAATTCCTTCCACAGGATACTCGGCACCGGCCCCACAAGCGCCCCAGAAACGCCCCAGAAACGCCCTCCTAGAGGTGAAATGAAGAGTTAGGCCATAAATGGCCGCACACCACGCTTGAGTTAAGACCGAGAAGACAATGATTGTCAGTCACACGGCCATCCATGACGTGTTGGCGTGGCAACATGGTTTTTGGGTTTTGGATGCGTTGCCTCTCACCAATGTCCCTACGGTTGCCTTGCAAGGCATGGGTGCCACCGGCAAGACGATTGGTCATCTCTCTGGGTCACGAGAATATGGCTACCTGCCGGTGCAGGAGGCTGGATGCAAGTCTGTGGAAGAGAGCCTGTGTGGACGGCGAGGATGAGAATGTGGTTGAGATACTGTGTCTAACCCGCGCCCGCGTTCGCACCTAAACCCATAACAAAACAACAAGGCCAACAGTTTTCTCCTGTTGACCCTGTTCTATTTGTGATTCGGTTAAGCCTATAACAAAGGCGGACCCGACGAGTGTCGACCGCGCACATGGCGTCGTCGAGTTGTGAGTCTGCCCAAGCATATCGTACAGTCATATTTGGCGCAAGTAGCTTTCCTCATGTAGACAGGTCTGCTTCGATTGAAGGGACGACATGAGTTCGTCCGGGAACAGAGGATTATCTCATCCTCTACCGCCTTTACTCGGATCAGGCCGGGTTGTCATTGCTTGAGGATGTCGGGTGATACACCATAATGCGCCGCCAGATAGGCCTGCCAGCCGGCCTCGAAGTCCGCAGGCGACACGCCATAGATCGCCGGGATGAGCGTGTCCCAGCTGTCATATTGACCCAAGCCGGCCACCAGCGCAGGCAGCCGCTCGCGCCCGTAGGCGGCCACGGTGTACTCGATCAAGGTGGCCAGCGCCACACTTCGGCCCCGCGGAGGTTTGGCTTCAGCTAAATCAAAATCATGCACCGACGCGGCGAGCTGGTCCAACCGCGTAAACAAACCGCGTGGACGCCGGGATGCGAAGAACAACCTCTCCCATTCCCAGTCCAGGCACAACAAGGGAATCTCGATCTGCACCGGGGATGACATCCAGAGCTTGTGCGCATCGCAGAGGGCCTGGTAGCGTTTTGGTACGACAACCGTTGCACCGGGGGCAGCGGCAGGCAGGTCCACATACAGCCAGTGTACCACCTCCTCACGCCAGACCGCCAAGGGCAGGTCCAGCTCCCACACTTGCCATAAGTATAGACCACCTATCAGTGGCTGCCAGGTCAGACCGATGTGATGTTGCTCATCCGCCTGCGCCAACACCTGTGCGAGCAGCGGGAGGGCAAGCGACTGCGCCAGCAATTCGCTGTCGGATAGCTCGGTCGGAGCCCAGTAGACCGCGGGAGAGGGGACAATCAACCGGTCCCGGACGAGCCACCAGGGAGTTGCCCGTCCGGGGGGGTGCGTCACGCTCACTTCGATAAGCAGCTTTTCCGGAGTAGGTTTGATGGGCAGCCCAAAGTTGCGCCGCATGGTTGCATACAGCGCATCCATCTGTGGCGCAACCGCAATGACAGCTGGCGCGTCGGTCTGGCGAAAGTGATAGATAAAATAAGGCGTTGCCAGGCTGCGTTCCGGCCCCCAGAGGGTAGCATCCGGTACCGTCGGTTGCCAGCCGCCGGCAGTGCGCCGGTAGAAGCGAGTCTGCCGGTACGCCGCCGCACCATGGTCGGTGTACAGAACGACACGCGTCACCTTTTGGTCGCCCTGCTCATCGACTGTATAGAGAGCGGTACCCCATGGAGACGTTGGTTCCATGTTTTGGAAAGCTGGGTGCAAACCATGTTCCTCCCCGGCATACGGGGGCCACCCATCGGCGTCTGGGGAGCCGTCGATGGATCTAGCGGCCAACGGGTCTGCGCCAGACGCCACTGCTTCGTGTTGCTGTTGCATCGTCGCGGACAGGTTCGCTGCGACCGGCTGCGACCCGGCTCGGGTCGTGCGTCCCCCCAGTCCCCTGCACTAGCCAGCACGAGGAGCAGCGCCACCACCCTGCTCAGGCACCGTTTTGCAGTAAGGCGAGTGGGAACGACCGGCGCCGCCGCTAGCGCACCATCCGGCGGGAGTGGCGCACACAAGCGTTCCCAGTCTGCCTCGTTCCCGACCACCTGCCATTCGATTAGAGAGGATTGCTTGCTCATCGGAGTTTCAATTGGCGTGTCGCAGCAATGACGGCCAAACCAGGTTCAACTTATTCCCGTTTCATCCCGGTAGGGTGGGTAGAGGCAAAGAACAGCTCCACCCGCCCTGCTGGAATGGCCGCAACCAGGTCCTTGTGGGCAGCCACTTAATGACCGTGTTCAGTCACCGGCACCATCAAGTGTTCGGCGGGTGTACCGCCAAACATGATCCACGGACCGCCTGACTGATGGTCGCTCGAGAAGAGCGCTGGGTCCCACGGGTGCGAAGAGACAATCATGAGGTGTGGCGGGTCGACCTGCCACTCCTGTCCAGGGGGCGGCTGAAGGGCCGAAGGGTCATCGTTGTCAGCCACGCTGTCGCCCTGGAGCATGTAGGCAATACCCAGCGCAGTCTGAGCTTCCCGATCAGGACCAAACTGAAGCCCAAACACATTCCGCCAGTTTGCATCCAGACAGCGCGGATCATTGGTGGGCGACGTAGGATCATCCGGACGGCAGACCCAGCCATTGGCGCCTGTGCGCAATACTTTGCCCTCGCCTAAGGTCGGGTCGATAGGCCAATCAATAATGGTTGCGTCCTGCGCAATCGACAGGGGCGCGGCGCTCATGGCATTGGCAATCTTGTCATCCTCTGTTTGCGGGATCGTCACTGTCTGCTGGGTGATCGTCCCGACGGGCTGAATTGGTTGGCAGGCGACCAGGGTCAACGCCAACAGCACACAGAGCAAATATTGGTATTTCATCTCTTTCTCTCCTTCATGTTGTTGAACGCACTTCATTCCAGCAGTATATTGGGTGGGCATCATTGTGCTTCTCCTTCACGATGGTCACCTCTTTCCTCACGGCTTTCGACATCCACTGACTGCATCTTTGCCAGCAAAAAAGCCACGACCTCAGACCAGGCGCGGAAGTAGCGGGTTTCGCCACTCAGCACATGCCTGACCTGCATCCGCACCTCGCGCTGGTCATCGCCATACCGTTCAACCCACAACCGCACTGTGAAGAGATGCGTGCGCGGGTGCGGCTGATCGGACGGCATCTTGCCCTCACAATACGGATACATAACTCAAACGTGTATGAACCAATCGCTTGCGAGGCTGACGGTGCTGTGGACTAACTGCTGATGGTGGTAAGATAGGGGGCGGGGCGTTCTAAAAACGTTCTATAGGGCGTTCTATGGGGAGAACTCGGATAGTCGAGGGTTTTAGGGGTAGGCTGACAACGTTAACCCTGTAATAAAGCGATAGTCACGATGATTTTTGGTTGCCAGGGGTTCGTTGATAACAATTGCGGTTGCAGCAATCAGGGCGTCTGGAATCAACAGGCCGTGGCTCAGGAGAAACGTAACAGCTTCGCCAACAGCTCGTCCGGCATCAATCAAAATATCGGTATCGATAAGCATGATTGATCACGCCCACTCGCGTTGACGGAGATTACGCACATAGGTATGGCTATCTTGCATATCTTCACGATCTTGCCACAGGCCAATAAACTTCTCTTCTGTGATCGTTCGACTTTTGACAAAATGAAAGTATCTCAACGAGTGATGCGATGAGTCAGTACCTTGACAAATGAACAATCGAGCCGAGATTAGGCGGCTTTGGCGGC
>QEUW01000009.1:0-4052 GCA_003577005.1 Chloroflexota bacterium
ACGGCTGGTTCACCGAAGGCTTCGACACCGCGGATCTGCAAGAAGCCAGAGCTTTGCTCGAAGCATTGTCCTAACCCCAAACCTTTTCCACAGGCCCATTGCGGTTTGGATCGCTTCTGCGCCATTTTGATCCCCAAATTGCTCCTCATATAACGCTTCTTCGATCGCTTTTGGATCGTCTCCTCTGTTATTGTGAACTTGCCTTCCCAGACCAAGCCACAACAAGGTGCTTCGCCGTGGCAATTTCTATATTCAGTTCTATAGGTAGAGAGTAGACAAGGAATCAGGTAGACAGGTGATCTGAACCTACATACCTGTCCACCTGTTTGCCTCGACCTCAGTAACAAGGAGGAATCAATGATAGCAAAATGGTACTGGCCCAGATTCATTTCCTGGCTGCTGCTCGCCAGCCTGCTCGCTACCCTTGCCCCGGCGTCCGGCGCATTCCTGGCCGCCGCGACTCAGCCAGAATTGATCGAGCCAGAGGCGGGCACGTGGCAGACCTGGGTGCTCGACTCTGGCAACGAGCTGCGCCCCGCCGCACCACCCAACACAGCCGCCACCCGCAGAGAATTGGCCGAGCTGCGGGAGCTGCGGGCGCTGGTCGCCCAACGCGACGCTGAAGCCCTCAGCCAGATCGTCTATTGGGATGCCGGCTCGCCCAACTATCGCTGGGTCGAGATCGCGCTGCAACAAACGCAGAGCAAGCCGCTCTCCTTCCCGCGTGCGGTTCGCCTCTTTGCGCTGATGAATGTGGCCATCTACGATGGCATGGTGGCGGCGTGGGATGCCAAATATGCCTACAACCGCAAGCACCCCAGCGAGATGGACCCCCGGCTGGTTACGGTCTTGCCGAACGCGGCCAGCCCCTCCTACCCATCTGAACACGCGGTGGCGGCGGGGGCGGCAGCCGCCATTCTGGCCTATATCTACCCTGACGATGCCGAACGCTTTGCCGCCCTGGCCGAAGAGGCTGGGCAGTCGCGCCTGCTGGCCGGCGTACATTATCCCAGCGATGTCGAAGCAGGGTTAGAACTGGGACGCGCGGTCGCAGCAAAGGTGATCGAGCAGGCTAAAGCCGACGGTTCGGATGCCCAATGGACTGGCACCGTGCCAACAGGACCCGGCAGATGGATCGGCGACAATCCCCACGAGCCAGGGGCCGCGACGTGGCGACCGTGGGTGCTCAGCAGCGGCGACCAACTGCGAGTCGACCCGCCGCCGGCCTACGACTCCGCACAGATTCAGACCGAGTTGGAGGAGCTGCGCACGTATACACGCACGCTGCCGAGTAATACCAAAGCGCTCTTCTGGCAGTCGTTCGATGGCATCAATACCTTCTGGTTCGATTGGGCCAGCCGGCGCCTCTTTGAGCAGAAGCTCGACGCCAACCCCCCGCGCGCCGCCCGCGCCTATGCCCTCTTGAGCGTTGCCCAAGAGGATGCGGTCATCGCCTGTTGGGACAGCAAATATGCCTATTGGATGATCCGGCCATCGCAGCTGGACCCCACGCTCACCTTGCTCTTCCCGCCGCCGCCCCATCCCAGTTATCCGGCCGCCCACGGCTGTAATTCGACCGCCAAGGCCGATGTGCTGGCCTATCTCTTCCCCAGTGACGCCCAGGCCATTGCGGCGTACGCCGAGGAAGCGGGTCTATCGCGCATCTGGGCGGGCATTCATTACCGGAGCGATATCGAGGCCGGCACGGTGCTCGGTCACGCGGTGGCGAACCTCGTCATCGCGCGTGCCAGGGAGGATGGCTCGCAGACGATGCCGTAGCCATAAGGTGACAAGGTGACATGATGATAGTCACCCTGTCACCCCTTCACCCTGTCGCTGGGTCAATTGTTTCATGCACCTCTCGTATCTACCGGCTGGCGGCGAACCGGATGGACAACCATGAACCCGTGCTACGGCATCCCCAGTCACACCTCTTCACCGTGCGCTTGTGGGTAGAAACGTTGGGCCACGGCCAGGAGGAGATACGCATGCAGGTCAGACACGTCCTGAGCGGCGAGACACGCTACTTTCGAGATGGGTCGCTGCTGGTGAGCTATCTCCTCACCAAGATGCAGGAAGTGGGGCACAAGCGTAGATCAGGCGACGACTGCCCATGAATGAAGGGCGGCGCGCTCGCCGATGGAGCAGCACACCAAAGGCTGGCTGCTCCATCTTTATCTTTTACGCGGTTCATGCCCAAGGATCCGCTAATGAGCAAGCAGGCACCCACACTCGAATGGGTCGTGATGGAGAATGATGCAGACTGGGCGCGCGCCTGCGCGCCATCGAGTGCGGAGGGTCCGCCGGGCGCGGGGTGGGCCAGCCAGGAGCGCTTGTTCTCGCCCCAGGTTCTCTGGGGCGCGTCGGTGATGCTCCTTTTGTTGGTGAGCGCCGGTGGCTGGTGGTGGCGCACCACTCAGGCAGGACTGCAGCAGCGCGAAGTGGAGACGAGCGCAAGGGCAGCGTGGGAAATCGCAGCGGTGGCCCAGGGCGACAACCGTCTGGCAATCCGTCGCAAGGACGGCCAGGGTGATATAGACTGGTGGTATCAGCTTGCACAGGAGTATGATGGGTTACTCGCCGCCACGCAAACCGCTGATCCAGCGGAGCCTCTAGATGCAGCGTTGCGCAACATCAAGTTTCAGGGCGGCCAGGCGGTGGCTGATGTGGTCCTGTATGGTAGGGACGGCGCGCTGGCCTACCGGCAGACGCGCTTCTACCAGCGCACCTCCACGGGGTGGCAAGTGGTTGCGCCGGATGTCAACTTATGGGGGCCAGTGGGCAGCCTGGAGACGCCGTCCTTCGTCTTTCACTTTCGGCAAAACGATGCAGCGGTCGTAATTGCAGTTGCGCCGCGGATCGAGGAACTCTATACCACCTTGCGACGCGACGTTGGGCTGCCGGTCACCCCGGCACCAGAAAAGCGGATCATCGAAGTGAGTGTAACCGAAACGCCTGGCCACGTAATGCCCTGGTTTTGGGAACCTGGTCGCTTTCTGGTGCCTTCGCCGGCCGTCTATCGGGCGCCGGTCGAACTGACCGACGCCGAACTGCTGGCGCAGTCTCTCGCACTCCCCTTGATCGCTCAGGTGTTGGCGCAGGCCAGCGAGCAGCAAGCGATTGGATCGGCCTGGCAGCCCTTACTCAACGGTTTGTACCTGTGGCAAGTGTGGGACCTGGACCTACCCCTGGCTGTCTGGCGGGAGGTGGTGGTGACGTGGATTTATCGCGACCTTCCGGCCAGCCGCCCCGGTCAGGCGATCATACTACCAGAGCGCTACGAAGCGCTCTGCGCTGCGCACACGCTCTGGATGCCCTCTCCTGCACAGATGAACATCCCCTTGCTGTGTGCAGAACCGCATAGGGAAGAGTTGATCTTGTCACCGTGGGGCTCATACAACCCCTTGATACGTCTGGACCAACTCGCCGTGCCCTTGCGCCCAGGTGAATATATCGAGGAGCCGGACTCTGTACACCGAATCGGTTATCCTGGCCAGGCAGTTGCGATGGCTACGCTCATCGAGTATGCAGTGGTCACCTACGGCCGCGAGCGGCTGCCCACGCTGGTGGCGGGGCTGCGCAGCCATGACCGCTGGGCGACGCTCATCCCGGCGGTCTATGGTGTGTCCGCTGCCGAATTCGAGGCCGGCTGGCAGGCCTACCTGGTGGCACACTATGGCTTGTGATCTGTTCGCTCCTATTGTCCAGCCGCCGGTTATTCTGTTCCTCCCTCCCACGCCGGTTGTGGATAGCGTGCGCTCGTTCGCTGGGCCAGGCGTTGCTTCAGGTTTGTCCACCACACCTTCGCCACTACACTAGGCTTGAGCAGGCTGGCCGGCGACGCTTTCAGGTTGGCAACCCGGCCAAAGGCCATGACCAGCTCCGGGCTATGTTGGGCTGCCCGGTGGAAGCTTGTCAGGTAGCGGTTGATCAACCGGCTAGCCGGGCTGCGCTTGCCGTCCACCTCATCGAAACGCAGATCGCCGCCCACGGCGATGCGCCAGGGGATGTCGATCAGCCGGCTGGCTTGTTGGAAAAAGCGTTCGGCCAAC
>QEUW01000009.1:4060-56390 GCA_003577005.1 Chloroflexota bacterium
TTGAAGCTGGAAATGGCATCGCCAAAGACCAGATACCCGGCCGGAAAACGCTCCAACTTTTCGTAGTGACGGCGCACGCTGGTTGGATATTTGGCCGGCAGCGGGTCGGAGAGCGGCTCGGCCTCTTTGATCACGTCGTAGATGTCTGGCACCGGCAGGGTCCGGGCGAACTCGGTAAAACCCTGCGGGTCGGTGGGTGGACGGTCACCCAGATAGCCCACCAGCGTCACCATCCAGCGATCATCTTCCATAGCAAGGATCACGCCTGCGCGCTTGTTGGGTGGCAGAGGCGTGATGTTCGCCATCAACGCACCGCCCAGGTGGTGCGGCAGGCGGCGATAGACCCGGCTTACGTAGGTTACACCCACACGCACTTCTTCTTCCTCTGGTTGGGGATAGCCGAGCGTCTCCAGCCAGAGCGGTGTGCGCGACCCGCGGCCAGAAGCATCCACCACCAGGTCGGCCATTAAGGTCTCCTCTGCGTCGCCTGCAGTCCGGTGCATCAGGCGAACACCCAGGATACGGCTGTGGTCGTCGCTACTGGCCAGACCAGCCACAGCCACGTTCTCGATGATCTGCACGTTGGGCAAAGACCGCACGCGCGCACGGATGTGGGCCTCGAGCAGCGGCCGGCTGGCGCAGAGACTCTTAGCGCCACTGCGAAACTGGCAGTGATAGCTGCCGCTGATAAAGCGGCGAGCGTGCAGCGTCGGGTCGCCCACAATCGCGCCCCGCTGCACCAACTCGTCGGTAAAGCCCGGGAAAAAGCCTTCCAACGCCTCACGTCCCGAGGAGAGCAACGCGTGGGCATGGCGGCCCTGTGGCACCCCCTTGCGGTTTTCGCTGGCGGCAGGGAAAACGTCTCGCTCTAGCACGGTGACCTGGACAAAGTGGTCGGCGAGGGCACGCGCCGCCAGCAACCCACCAATGCTGGCCCCGATGACAATTGCATGTTGTTTCATTGGATTCATCCTCCTGACGTACCGCTTCCTTGATTGTTGTGCTTCGCCAAAATAGCGGATGTAGCGTTTCAAGGGCGTTTCTCAAACGTGTATGGAGGATGATACCAAGGTCACACGTGATGAATTCGTCACCCAGGATAACGGGGGCGAAGCCTACTCTGCTCTGTTGCGCCCGGCCCGGCTGCCACGAAGAAGGCCAACCCGGCGAGCGCCACCAACCCTACCGCAACAAAGAGCGCTACCGCCCCGTACCGTTCGTAGACAAGCCCCCCAACCAGGGCGCCCATCACGCCACCCAGCCCCATGCTTACACCGCCCAGTAGCCCTTGCGCCGTGGCCATCAGCCCCTTGGGCGCCGCCAGTTCGCTGGCATAGGCCACACTCGCTGACCACATGGCCGAAAAGGTGAAACCGTGCAACAGGCTGATGGGTAAGATCAGCCATGCTGCGGGGATGAGCGCATACGCAAAAGTCCGCACGACCTGCGCCAGCAGGGCGATCGCCAACAAGCCACGCGCGCCCCAACGCCGCAACAGCCGCTCGGCATAGAAGAAGATCGGCACTTCGCTGACCGTCGCGACGGTCAGGCTGAGGCCCATCAAGGTGCGGCTGCCACCCAACTCATCCACATAGAGAAAAAGAAAACTATTGGTGATGCTCATGGCCACACCGCTACAGAAGATGGCGATCAGCAACACAACCCACTGCGGCTCGGCAAAGAGGCTGCGCGCCCCTTGCCAGAAGCGGCTGCCGATGCTCGTCTGCGCCACGGGCAGGCGGAGAACGATCAGCAGCAGGATCAGCATAAAGACAAAATAGTTGAGAAACGAGACACGCAGCCCAACCCAGTCTACCAACACCCCACCCACCGTGCCCACGACACCCCAGCCCAACGCACCCCAGAGACGGACCCGGCCATAGCGGGCGCGCTCTTCGCCGAGCATGGCCAGCACTGTGTTGTCGATGAGCGGCATAATGGGCGCCGAAAAAAGCGCATAGGCCACCACTACTGGGATCAACAGCGGCAACCCGCGCGCGACCAGAAAGACCAGCACTACCAACATGGCGCTGACAACGGCCCCCGACAAGATCTGCTTATGCCGGTGTGTGGCATCGGCCAGCCCACCCCACAGCGGAGCCGCGACAAAGGTCACCACTGGCGGAATGCCCACCAGCAGCCCGATCTCGCTGGCGCTTAGCCCCAGTTGCGCATAATAGAGCGAGAGAAAGGGCATAAAACCGGCCATGGCGGCAAAGTAACAAAAATAGGCGAGCCGCGCGCCGCCCATGCTCCCGCCATCAGGTGTTGCTAAACGATCTATCTGGTTGACTGTTTGGTTGATCATGACGCTCTGTTGCCTTCGAGTCTGCACAGTTACAAAGTATGAACAAAAAGCCGTTTGCTCAACATGGGCGAAATTGCCATTTGTCTTACAGCCGATTGTCTGTATAATGAAACCGTCGTTTCGCCAGTTTGCATTGCCCCTACCACAAAAGAACGGCGCTCCAGGCGCCGCGTCGAACACAAATCCAAATCATACCACGATTGAGGGCAAACGCCATGCCATTCAAGGTCAAAAAACGCGGTAAGCTCACCTACTACTACGAAGGCGACGAACCGGTGCTTTCTGCTCTGGTCACCGAAGAACAGCCCGATGGCGACCTCAAGATCTACTTCTCCGGCCTGACGGGCGGTTATTCGGCCAGCGGCGTGTTAGGGCTGGAGACCATCACCTTTATGGACCCTGAGATCGAGATCCCGCTGGTCTTCCAGTGTTGGGAGAAGTGGCTGCGCGACGCCGGCATCTGCCAGCGGCTGGCCGATGTGGATTTTATCGAGATCCATGCCTTTGGCTGCCAACCCAAGGAACCCAACCCGCTCGTCGACCCTGAAGGTTATGTCAAGGAGTGGGACCGTCTGCGCACAGCCTACCGCAAAGCGTACGCTGGCTACTTCAAGGAACACTGCCCGGACAACGGTCTGCCCGCCCGCTTTACCGTCCACGTGGTGGATGTGCCCGACCGGGCGGCGTCGTACGAGTTCTATGGGGTAGCGCTTTACCAGCGCGCCTTGCAACAATAAAAACCGCAGCCCATCCAGGTTTGGAACGCAAATGACCACTTCTCATCAATACGACCTGTTGCTCAAAAACGGCCACGTCATCGACCCGGCCAACAACCGCGATGGCAAGATGGATGTCGCCATCAGCGGCGGCCACATTGCCGCAGTCGGCCCCGACCTCAACCCGGCGCTGGCCGCCCAGGTAGTCGATGTGGCCGGCCACTATGTGACGCCCGGCATCGTCGACATCCACGTCCATGTCTATCACACACGCGAGCCGGAAGGGCTGAGTGTGATGGCCGATTCGCACTCGTTCCGGTCGGGCGTTACCACCATGGTGGATACGGGGACGGCAGGCGCCAAGCACTTTCTCCACTTCAAGCGCACGGTCATCGACCGCGTCAAGACGCGCATCTTTGCCTACATCAACATTGTCGACCTGGGTATGTTGGGCGACTTCGAGCAGGACATCCGCACCATGGACCCGGAACTGGCGGCCTCCATCGTGCTGGCCTATCCTGATGTCTGTGTGGGCATCAAGACGGCCCATTATTGGACACGCCAACCCTTTGACGAGGCACATCCACCATGGGCCGCCGTGGACCGGGCCGTTGAGGCCGGCAACATCTGCCAGAAACCGGTGATGGTCGATTTCTGGCCGCGCCCGCCCGAACGCAGCTACGACGAACTGATCCTCAAAAAGATGCGGCCCGGCGACATCCACACCCATGTCTTTGCCCAACAATTCCCCGTGCTGGATGATCAGGGCAAGCCCAACCCTATCCTCTTCGAGGCACGCGAACGAGGAGTCATCTTCGATGTGGGCCACGGCGCGGGCAGTTTCTGGTTCCGCAACGCCCAGCCCGCAATGGAGGGCGGGTTTATGCCCGATTCGATCAGCACTGACCTTCACACAGGCAATGTCCACGGCGTGGTGGTGGATATGCAGACGACCATGAACAAGCTGCTCAACCTGGGCATGCCACTGCAAGAGGTGATCTACCGCTCCACCGTCACCCCGGCGCGTGAGATCGGTCACCCCGAACTGGGCAACCTGACGACCGGCGCCGAGGCAGATGTGGCAGTCTTCAAGCTGCTGACGGGCGAATTTAGTTATGTGGACTGTGGCCGCGCCAAGATTTACGGCGACAAAAAGCTCGAATGCGCCATGACCCTGCGCGCCGGTAAGATCGTCTTTGACCCGACCGGCTTGAGCATGCCGCGCTGGCAAGACGCGCCGGAGGCCTATTGGCGCCTGCCGTGGTAAAAGGTGATGCGTAATGCGTAATGCGTGATGCGTGATGGCGAGCACACTGATTACGTATCACGCATCACGCCTATCCGCCAGAAGGAGGTGAAGATGGCAATTGCACAAGACCAAATCAAGGCCTCACCGCCCACGACCGATGCCGGGTGGCTAGGGAGGTTGGTAGGCGCCAAGACCAAGTTCCAGATCCGACGCGCCCTCTGGGGCTATCTCTTTGCCTTGCCGTGGATTTTGGGGTTGATCCTCTTTTGGGCGGGGCCGACACTGGCCTCTTTCTATTTTAGCTTTACAAACTTTGAAGTCATCGGCACTGCGCGCTGGATTGGTCTGGAGAACTATACGCGGGCGTTTGCGCGCGACGACCTCTTCTGGCCGTCATTGGGGCGCACTTTCACCTTTTCAATCATCAACGTGCCGGCGGTCGTGGGTGGCGCGCTGATGCTTGCCATCCTGTTGAACCAGAAACTCAAGGGCACCAACATCTTTCGCACCATCTTCTTTGTGCCCCATCTGTTGCCCGCCGTGGCGATTGCCGTGCTCTGGACGTACCTGATGCAGCCGCGGCTCGGCCCCATCAACATGATGTTGCGCGACCTGGGCGTCAGCAGCCCGCCAAATTGGCTGGCCTCGGCCAACTCGGCGCTCTATGCGGTCACGCTGATCACCATCTGGGCCGGTATGGGCGGCAACACCATGCTCATCTTTCTGGCCGGGCTGCAGGGCGTCCCCCAGGAGTTGTACGAGGCCGCCGATATGGATGGCGCGTCTGCCTTCTCCAAATTTTGGAACGTTACCATCCCGCTGTTGACACCTACCATCTTCTTGGTGCTGGTGCTCGCCATCATTGCCGCTCTCAAAGTCTTTACGACGGCATGGGTAGCGACTCAGGGGGGGCCATCCTACGCCACCTGGTTCTTTGCTTTACACATTTACACCCAGGCCTTCCAATATTTCCGGCTGGGCTATGGCAGCGCCCTAGCCTGGGTGCTGGCCGTGATCATTCTCTTCTTCACCTATATCCAGGTAAGCAGCGCACGCCGCTGGGTCCATTACGAAGGCGGCTGATCAACGATTAATGGTTAATGGTTAACCGTTAACCATTAACCATTTTGGAGGGGTATGGCGCAACAGACATTGACGCAGCAGCCGGCAGGGTTTGGCGTGAAGGTCGAGCCAGGGCGAGTGCTGCTTTATCTATTTGTGATGGTGTTGGCGGTGCTCTTTGGGTTTCCGCTCTTTTGGACGTTGATGTCTTCGCTCAAGACACCGCAAGAGATGATGACTTTTCCGCCGCCGTGGGTGCCGGCAGTGCCGCAGTGGGGCAACTACATGCGCTTGTTGCAGATCCCGCGCATTCCGGTGACGGTCTGGGCGTGGAATTCGACCATTGTGGTCGTGTTGACGACGGCCGGTGTGTTGATCACTGCATCAATGGTGGCTTACTCGTTTGCTCGTTTCGAGTACCGAGGGCGGAATCTGCTCTTTCTGATCACGTTGGCGACGCTCATGTTGCCCGAACAGGTGACGATCATCCCGCAGTTTGTGCTTTTCTACAACTTTGGCTGGGTCAACACGCTTTTGCCGCTATGGGTGCCAGCCTGGTTTGGCGGTGGCGGGTTTGCCATCTTTCTCATGCGCCAGTTTATGATGACCTTGCCGCGCGACCTGGATGAGGCCGCGCTCATCGATGGGGCCGGCTTCTTTCGCATCTTCTGGTCGATCTTGCTGCCGCTCTGCAAACCGGCGCTGGCGACGCTGGGGATTATTACGATTATCGATGCCTGGGGCGATTTTCTACGCCCGCTCATCTATCTCAACTCGCCTGAAAAGTTTACCGTTTCGGTGGGGCTACGCTTTTTTAACACGGCGCCCGATGTCAGCAGCGAACCCATGAGTCATCTGATCATGGCGGCCTGCGTGCTCTCGATGCTGCCTGTGATCATCATCTTCTTTCTGGGTCAGCGCTTCTTTGTGCGCGGGATCGTCATGTCGGGCATCAAAGGTTGACCCTCGCCGCCTAGGCGCTTATTGGTTGGCCACCCCACTGGCCTGAGAGATGACAAGCGGGATATGAGCGCGCACTTGGACCATGTCGGCCAGGTCCACGATGATAGTTGCTTCGGCCTGTAGGCTCGCTGGTTCCCGAATGCCCAGCGAGTTGACTGCAACCGATTCGAAGCCATACACTCCGTCCCCAAGCCCCAATTGTTGCAACGGAAACTGCGCGCTCGTCTGCCCGGCCGGGAAGCTTTGCCAAAGCTGCCAGGGACCCTGGTTGTGCTGATAATAGATTTCGAAGGTTGCGATGGGCGCCTCCGGTGTATCAAAGCCTACCCAGTTAACTGTAAAGCTTGTTGTGACCGCCGCAGTCGGTTTGAGAACGTTGGGGGTAAAGGGTGTGACGTGTGATGTGGCGTAAGCGGTGATCACCTTTGTGCTCGCCTGGGGATCATCGCCCCACGGGCTGATATTGCCGACCAGATCGGTCGCACGCACCCGAAAGTCATAGGTGACGCCGGTTTGCGCATCGGTAAACTGATGGCTGGTCTGTGTCGTCGTCTCGAGCAGCGTTTGCCACGGCCCGCCATTTTCACGCCACTGCACATCGTAATGGGCTACGCCGGAAAGAGTGTCCACAGCCTGCCACGCAAGCTCAAAGGAGGTTGCCGCCGTCACCGCGGGCAGCGGGTTGACGGTAACAAGCGGTGGTTCGGTGTCAATGCGGGTACTGGCTTGTGCAGTGCTAGAAACAGCGAAGTTGCCGGCGTGGTCAGCGGCGCGGGTACGAAACTCCACGATGTCGCCATTTCCGGCATTGTTTTCGAACTGACCTGAGGTCGCACTGGTATAGCTCTGCCAGGTAATCCATTCACCTTCGTTGATGCGGTAGTCTACACCATACCAGGCGACACCCGTGGGAGTGCAGCCAGACGGAGCTAGATCCGTTCCACTCCATTGAACGAGAAATGCGTCCGGCGAGAACGATGGCAGCGGTTCGATTCGAGTGGCTGGCGGTGTGTTATCGCAGACAGCTGTGTACTCGACCAGGAGATAGGGTCGCAGATCGCCTGCTTCGCGCGCATAGAACGTCCGTTGCCGATTGGCGGAAGGCGTCTCGTCACCGGTAACGAGCAGACCATAGTTGGCTCGTGCACCGCTGTACCAAAGCTTGACTAGCTCGGTTGCGTCTACTGTTTTCCAGCCGATGCCAGGGAAGGCCTCGCCCGGAATGAGGTCGCCGTCTGGATTGTTCGTATTGTCCCAGGTCACGCTCAGTTCGTCCCACGGTGAGCGCAAATAGTGCGCGTGAAAGATCATGAGGTCAGGATCTTCTTCTGGAATAACAGACCACTGATAGATGTGAAGTTCGGCCTTGAGAATCAGTGCCGGGCGGGGAAGCTGGTCAATGTCGAACTCCATGAGGATGCGTACAGCATCGAATTGGCCATCACTCCAGCCGAGACGGAGCGTGGTATCGCCACCAAAATTGGTGTCTGGTTGGCGCGAGGAGAGAAACGCATCTTTGGTCACCTCGATCCGTTCAGTAACGCGCAGCCCATTGGGCGTTTTATGCTGCTCTAGTATGGCCTTTTCTGTCTGTTCGTTGCTCGTCGTAGCGATCATTGCAAGTGTGGGAATAGGCAATAGATTGAGCATTAGTAGGACGGATAAGAGCAGCCGATACCAGCCACGCCATCGCGTTGCCAAATGACCAATACGCCCTTCTATAGGATTCATCGTACAATTCCTTTCCTTTATATCTTATCCTATACCGGTATCATATTATTGGATATAAGGACATTCCTATTTTAGATGGGTATAGTTTACGGTTAAGTTGCCAGAATTTGGGTTGTGGTTGATTCGCCAAGACGTTTTAGATACAGTAGTTTTCGCTACAGTAATTGTATAGCGACTAGATGATGCAGAGAGTTCCGATACCCATCCCACAACTGGGCAACCTGGCTAGTCGACGAAGGAAAAGTTGAGCACTGGACAGGAGCCAGGCCGGTATTTTACCAGCTGTCAAAAAGCCAGCGTGTTCAGTCTCAATTTTAGTTGTAGGATCTGAGGAGAGAAAATGACGATGCAGACAGATCGGACAACCCGAACCCCTACCGCAACATCTGCAAACCCGATGGGAGGCGCCGTGCTTGCGGGCATCATCTCGCTGGTCGTAAACCTCATCGTGACTTGGATTGTGGCGATGCTCTTTCCGACCGCTGACCTAGGATGGGCTTTGACATTGGTTGCCATCACCTCGTTTTTTGCTGGTTTCTTTGGCTACTATGGCGCAGCCCGTCAGACAACAGCTGTTCCATAGCCAAGAGAAGAGGTTGTTCCACTAGATTGTCGATCAATGGGTACCGAAAATGCCGATGGGGTTTGGCCCTGCCAAACCCCATCGGCATTTTCGGTACTGCTAACACTACGGAGCAGGTCGGACCCTTTGCTGATGTTGCGGCCGTCGCTTGAATGGCCGGGCAATAGCTCGCCGCTGTGCTCAATGCGTTGGCGCGGGGAACAAAACTGGACATTTTCACCGGTAACTCGGAACCTGGCTTGCTTTCTGGGTAGCCCTTTTTATGGCATAATATGGATGTCATATTCAGTTGATTCCCACCCTGGGCGAAGGAAGTATCCTTTCCGTGGCTCTCGCATCATGTTAAATGGTCATGAGCCCGGAACCGATCTCATTTTGCTGGCCGCGTTGCCCCATAATGGCGAAGGGAGAAAACCACCATCCACCGGGCCGCCAAAGTTCGTCTCTTTTTCTTTCTCCTGCTCTGGCATCTTGGTCTTTTGCTGAGTGCCCCTGCTGCGCTCTTTGCTCAAGATGGGGCCACAGGGCAGGACGCTGTCCATATCTTGGAGGTGCGCGGCGTAATCAACCCTCCTGTCGCCAACTACATTCGCCGTGCGTTGGAAGATGCAGCCGCGCAGAACGCCCGCCTCGCGGTGATTCAACTGGACACACCTGGTGGCCTGGATAGTTCGACGCGCGAGATCACCCAGGCAATCCTGGCTGCGCGTGTGCCTGTGGCCGTCTATGTGACGCCGGCGGGTGCGCGTGCTGCATCGGCCGGGCTTTTTATCCTGGTTTCGGCCAATGTGGCCGCCATGGCGCCCAGCACCAACACGGGTGCTGCCCATCCTGTCGGCTTGGGCGGCGACGGTCAAGCCGACCCGGTGATGGTCGATAAAGTGACCAACGATGCGGCCGCCACCATTCGGGCGTTGGCTACAACGCGCGGGCGCAATGCCGAATGGGCCGAGCAGGCTGTCCGCGAAAGCGTCTCGATCACCGAATATGAGGCGCTGGAACTCAACGTCATCGATGTCATTGCGCGCGACCTCGACCATCTGCTCGAACAGCTGCATGGCCGCACAGTCCAGACCGCGGCCGGCGAAGTTACCCTCGACGTCGCCAACGCCCCGCTGTATGATGCCTCGATGAACTTTGCCGAGCAGTTGCTTCATATCATCAGCACACCCGACCTTGCCTTTATCCTGCTGAGCATCGGCACCATCGGCCTGATTGCAGAACTATATAATCCGGGAACCTTTATCCCAGGGATTGTGGGTGTCATTTCGCTAATTTTTGCTTTTTTTGCCCTGGGTAATTTGCCGACGAACTGGGCCGGCGTCGCTTTTATCGTGCTCGCCGTTGTGTTATTAATAGCAGAATTGAACACCGATGCAACGGGCGTGCTGGGGACAGGTGCAACGATTGCCTTTTTGTTGGGGGGTCTGTTGCTCTTCCGCCCGCTGCGCCCTGTCTCGCCGACCATGCCCGATCTCTCGGTCAACCCGTGGGTCCTGGCCGCGGCAACCGCTCTTTTTGCCGGCTTTCTCATGCTGGTGATCACCCAACTGGCTCGCACCCGCAAGACGCCGCTGCTCACCGGTGCTGAACAGTACGTGGGCCGACTTGCCACCACCTACCAGGAACTGGCTCCGCGCGGGCGTGTCTGGTTTGAGAGCCAGCTTTGGAACGCCGTGGTACAGACCGGTGAGACAGTGCCCGCCCAACAGCCAGTGCGGATCATCGGTGTGGATGGCCTGACCTTGATCGTCGAACCGGCGCCCACCTCACAACCGGGTACGCCTGGCGCACCTGTGCCATCTGGGGAGGAGAGAAGTAGGTAGCAATCAACCAGCCCCCGCGGGGGCCCAAGAAAGGAAAGACAATGGAAAATCTGGGAACCCTCATTACGATGGCCGCGATTTTGGCCTTTTTGCTGATCATTGCTGCGATCGCCATCCGCATCGTGCCCGAATACCAACGGCTGGTTGTCTTTCGTCTCGGGCGCGCACTGGGTGCGCGCGGGCCGGGGCTGATCCTGCTCATCCCGTTTGTTGATCGGGGCGTGACTGTCGACCTGCGTGAGATCTTTTTCGATGTCGAGCCGCAAACGACGATCACCAAAGATAATGCACCCTTGTCGATTGACTTTCTGGTCTATATGAAAGTCGTCGATGCCATGCGTTCGGTATTGGAGGTGGCCGATTTCACCGGCGCCTCACGAGGCATTGCCATGACCACGCTGCGTGCGTTGGTCGGTGACATGATTCTGGATGATGTGCTGGCGCGCCGCGATCAACTCAACGAGATGCTGCAATCCAAGCTCGACGATGTTACCAACCGCTGGGGCATCAAAGTGACTGCGGTCGAAATCCGCGAGATCATCCCTCCCAGAGAGATCCAGGAGGCAATGAGTCGCCAGATGTCGGCCGAGCGCCATCGCCGTGCCGTTGTGACCGAGGCTGACGGCAAGCGCGAGGCAGCGATTATGGTGGCTGAGGGTGATAAGCAGGCGCGTATTCTGCAGGCACAGGGCCAGCGTGAGGCCGAGATCCTGGAGGCCGAAGGGCAACGCCAGGCAACATTCTTACGCGCCGAAGGCTTTGCCCTGGCGCTCGAACGCATCGACGAGATTGCCAAAACCGTGCAGAGCAACACCATGAGCCTGCAATACTTGCAGACGCTGCGCGACCTTGGCCAGAGCGAGGCCACCAAATATGTGCTCCCGATGGAGTTTACGACACTCTTACAGCCGTTGCTGCAACACACCCGTAGCGCCGGCCAGAACGGAACGCCCCAGTAAGTTCAAGCCAGGTGACAATTATCTCCAGGATGGCTGTCACCTGGTCCTTTACCCAAACAACAGACTCAACAGCTTCAGCCCACCTACGACGATAAAGTAGATCCCCCAGATACGCAAAAGCCCGCGGAGGGGATGTTGTTTTTTGGGCCTTACCAGTTCAATCGTAATCCGCCCCGGTGATTTAATTACTTCTTGTTCCATACAACCTCCTGGCGCCTGAGCCACAGCGCCTGTTGTGCTCATTGTAACAGCGGTATTGCAACGAAGGTAGCCTATCTTGGGATACATTTCAATAGTGAACTCGATGTTGACTATTCGATTCTATTCTTTGCTCATAGACATAGATTCCAGCAATCTTCACCAGGAGACAGCCCGATGACTGTTTTAGTAACCGGCGGCACGGGTTTTGTGGGTGGCGCCGTGGTGCGGGCGCTGGTTGAGCGAGGCGAGCAGGTGCGCGTCCTCGCCCGGCGCACCAGCAAGCTCGATGGGCTCACCGCTCTGGGTGTGGAGATCGCCTATGGTGATCTGTTTGACCAGGCGTCTATCGAGGCAGCGCTTGCTGGTTGCGATCTCCTCTATCACGTTGCAGCTGTCTTTGAGTTTTGGGAGGAGAAAGAGGTATTGATGCGGTCTGCGGTGGAGGGAACACGCAACGTATTGGAGGCAGCGCAAAAAGTAGGCGTGAACAAAATTGTGTATACGAGCACTTATGTCACCATTGGCACGCCAAAAGGCCAGACAGGAAATGAAACAACCTCACATCGAGGCTATTTTCTAACGGCCTACGAAGAGGCAAAATACAAAGCGGAACAGCTTGTGTGGGACTATATACACAAAGGCCTGCCGGTTGTCATCGTGAACCCTTCAGGGGTCTATGGGCCAGGTGATCTGAAGACGGCGGGACAGGGTCTCATCAAGGTGATGAACCAAAAATCACCGATCTTGTTTCCTATGTCGTGGAGCTGTGTCTATATCGACGATGTGGCTCAGGGGCACCTGCTGGCCGCCGAAAAAGGACGCAGCGGTGAGCGCTACCTCCTGAGCGAACGGATTGTGACGGGCAAAGAGTATTTTGGTCTGGCCTGCAAACTAACAGGCGCCAAACTGCCGCCTACGCTGCCGGCGCCGTTCTTTCTGCCAATTGTGTGGGGGGGTGAAGCCCTCTCCTACTTCACGCGCCGCCCACCGCTTGTCTCGCGCGATGAATTTCGAATGGCGGTTCATGGCGAGCATGTAGATGGCTCCAAGACTGTGCGCGAACTGGGTTTGCAGTATACTCCATTGGAAGAGGGCTTGCCCAAAGCGCTGGCCTGGTATTGGAAGCAAGGGCTGATCAAACATAAACCCCTCTCGGTTTGATGCTTCGCAGTTTGGTGGTAGTCCCATTTCCGCCGCCAATCTACCTAAGGTTTTGTTTGGATTTCCACCTATACAGTAGAATGTGACGTAAATCTCAACCAATCTCTGATTTATTTCCGGGAGCAGCACAAGGAGGGTGGTATGGCTACAGTCAACGGCGCCAACGGCCAGCACGAGGCCGCTAGCGGCACATTTGCTGTCAAGGCGGGGCTCGCCCAGATGCTCAAGGGTGGCGTGATCATGGATGTAGTGACGGCAGAACAGGCGCGTATCGCCGAAGAGGCCGGCGCCTGTGCGGTGATGGCGCTCGAACGCGTCCCCGCCGACATCCGCCAGGACGGGGGTGTGGCGCGCATGAGCGACCCACGCAAGATCAAGGAGATCATCGCCGCCGTGACCATCCCAGTCATGGCCAAGGCGCGCATCGGCCACTTTGTCGAAGCGCAGATCCTCGAAGCATTGGGCGTCGATTATATCGACGAGAGCGAGGTGCTCACCCCCGCCGACGAAGAGCACCACATCAACAAACACAAGTTCAAGGTTCCCTTTGTCTGCGGCTGCCGCGACCTGGGCGAGGCGCTACGCCGCATCGCCGAGGGCGCAGCCATGATCCGCACCAAGGGGGAGGCCGGCACCGGCAATGTGGTAGAGGCCGTTCGCCATGCGCGCGCGGTCTACGGCGCCATCCGTCGCCTCCAATCGATGGACGAGGACGAGCTCTTCTCCTACGCCAAAGAGATTCGCGCACCCTATGACCTGGTCAAGCAGACCGCTGAATTGGGGCGTCTGCCCGTGGTCAACTTTGCCGCCGGCGGTGTCGCCACACCCGCCGATGCCGCGCTCATGATGCAACTGGGCGTAGACGGCGTCTTTGTTGGCTCTGGCATCTTCAAGAGCGGCAACCCGGCCAAGCGCGCCAAGGCCATCGTCATGGCCGTCACCCACTACAACGACCCCGACGTGCTGGCCGAGGTGAGCGAAGACCTGGGCGAACCGATGGTCGGCATCAACCTGGACACGCTCGCCGAACAAGAAAAGATGGCCGTTCGCGGGTGGTAAATTGTGAGTTGTGAATGGAGGATTGTGAATGGTTAATTGCTTTGTCCAGCCACCGTCCATTCACAATTCACAATTTTGAACTGGTATGAATAACCAACAGTCGCTAACCATCGGCGTCCTGGCCCTCCAGGGCGCCTTTGTTGAGCATATCAAGATGCTCCGCCGCCTGGGCGTGGAGGCGGTGGAAGTGCGCAAGCCGGAACAGTTGGCCGGGCTCGACGGGCTGATCATCCCCGGCGGCGAGAGCACCACGATGGGGCTGATCGCCGAGCGCTGGGAAATGGTCGAACCGTTGCGGGAGTGGGTGCGCGGCAGTCACCCTACCTGGGGTACCTGTGCCGGGATGATCCTGCTGGCCGAGCGCGCCACCAATCAGAAACAGGGCGGGCAGCCGCTCTTGGGTGGATTGGAGGTGACAGTCAACCGTAACTACTTTGGCCGCCAGGTGGATAGCTTTGAGGCAGACCTGGCCGTTCCAGCGTTGGGCGATGAGCCATTCCATGCCATCTTTATCCGCGCACCGGCCATCACCGAGACGAGCAACGGGGTGGAACGGCTGGCCGAACTGGATACACCGGCGGGCGACCATGTCATCGTTGCCGTGCGCCAGGGGTCGATCCTGGCGACGGCCTTTCACCCCGAATTGACCGACGACGAGCGCTGGCACCAATTCTTTCTGAGCATGGTGCGATCTGCGCAGCTTTGTTCCGGGTGACCCTGCCCCAAGATGCAACGTGAACCAGTTCTTCTTTGACAGTTGGTCCAGCCTGTTGCGCACGTTGGTGGTTGGCGTGCTGGCCTATATTGCGCTCGTCTCCTTCTTGCGGATATCGGGGAAGCGCACGCTGTCAAAGATGAACGCTTTTGACTTTGTCGTCACTGTGGCTCTAGGCTCCACGCTGGCGACGGTCCTGCTGAATAAAGAGATTACCCTGGCTGAAGGGTTGCTGGCATTTGCCCTGTTAATTGGTCTCCAGTTTGTGGTCACCTGGCTGAGCGTCCGCTCCGATTGGACACAGTCATTGGTCAAAAATGAGCCAACGTTGCTCCTATACCGGGGTCACTTTCTGGCCGCTGCCATGCGGCAAGAGCGAGTCACGCGCGAAGAAGTCGAGGCGGCGGTTCGCAGCGCGGGCCTGGCCGGGCCTAGCGATGTCGAAGCCGTCGTTTTGGAAACCGACGGGACATTTAGTGTGGTTTCAAGCGGAGCTTCCGGAACCGAAGATCTGCTATCGTCGGTCAAACGTCCCGACGATAGCAGCCCTCGAAACCAGTAAGATCCGTTGGCTAGATATCGGAATTGCTGTACCGCATCTCCGCCGTGTCTCCAACTCGTTCGACCAGTCGTTGCTCCCCCTCACAAGCCCCCATCCTTCTGAGCAGACCCTTCTGACCAGACAAAGACTGTTTACCCTCCTATAGAACGGACACCAACTGGGCGCTAGGGCTAGAGCGGGCCTCCTTTTTGCGTTCCAACGCTCGTCGTATTTGATGCCAGCCTGTGGTAAAGTATTGTGTGCAGAGAAGTACAAAGCCTGATCCACAAGGAGGAGTCGAGTGTGGTACAACCCCATCATCGCCCTGATCTTGCGTTCGCCGCTGCACGGAATGCTCAGCAGCGGCATCATGGTGGTCACCTACATCGGGCGCAAAAGCGGACGCACCATCAGCGTGCCGGTCAGCTATGTGCGCGACGACGAAGATGGTAATGTTCTCTGGACAACTAGTCTGCGCAAGCGCACCTGGTGGCGCAATCTGCGTGGGGAGGCACTGGTCACGCTGCGTCTGCGTGGCAAAAATCGACCAGCCAGGGCCGAGGCACTCGAAGACGAAGACGAAGTGGCCGACGCATTGTACTACTACCTGACGTTGACGCCCAGTTTCGCCAAACACTTTGACGTGGCGCTCGACGAAGAAGGAGAGCCGGTGGAGGAAGACCTGGTGCGGGCGGCGCAAAAAAGGGTGGTGGTGCGTTTTAATCTTCAATAGAGGCGACCATCCAGGGGCGGTCGCCACTGAGCAAAGGAAGCATGGAGCAAGCACAATGCAAAAGCTCGACCTGAAGAAGCAACTCAAACATCTGTATGCACCCTCTGCCAGAACAGTGGAGATCGTCCAGGTGCCCCGCCTTCAATTTGCCATGATCGACGGCAAGATCGAGCCGGGACACCGGCCCGGTGATTCGCCGCGTTTTCAGGCGGCGACCGCTGTCCTGTTTGGCATTGCCTACACGCTCAAGTTTATGTCGAAACAACAGGCGGAGAACCCCATCGACTACGGCGTCATGCCGCTGGAAGCGCTCTGGTGGATCGAGGAGGGTGAGTTCGACTTCGACAGGCCGGACAACTGGCACTTTACAGCGATGATCATGCAGCCGGAGCACATCACCGGCGCACTCTTTGCCGAGGCGCTGGCCAGACAACGCAAGAAAGCAGATGCCCCTATCCTCCACGACCTGCGCTTTGCCAGCTTTGAAGAAGGGCTCTGCGTCCAGACCCTGCACATCGGGCCTTACGCTACCGAGCCGGCAACTGTCGCCCGCATGGAAGCGTTTGCCCGCGACCAAGGCTATCTGTTTCACCGCAAGCACCACGAAATCTACCTGAGCGACCCACGGCGCACGGCTCCCGAAAAGCTGAAAACAATTCTCCGCCATCCCGTCGAACGGAGCGAGCCGGTGGGGTGATTGCGCTTACCAAAACGTTGAACAGAACGAGGTGAATCATGTCTCCTTCCCGGATGTTTCCGCCCCTCTATGCCGGCCTGATGGGGGTGGCCCTCCTGGGGATGTGGGCCATGTTTTTGGCAACAGGGCAGACACCCGAGCTGAAAACCACACCGGTCCGCTTTACGCTGCACCTGGTCGCTGAAGGCTTGACAGCGCTGGCCTGCATCATCGCCGCCCGGGGATGGTCGGCGCAGCGCTGGTGGGCCGCACCGCTCTATCTGGTGGCAATGGGGCTCTTGCTCTACGCCGTATTGCAGGCTGCCGGCTATTTTATCGAACAGCAAGAGCCGGTCTTCATTACCATGTTTGTTCTCTTTACTGCCCTGACTGGTGGTGTCCTCGGCTGGCTGGTCAAGCCGCAGGGGCGTGAGTGGCTGCTCGTCTTTCTGGGCACGATGTTGTACGCCACCGTGCAGACGGTCGGTGTTTTTGCTCAGGAGCGTGATTGGGTGCCAACCGTGATGTTCAGCTTGCTGGCGACACTAACCTTGCTTGCCACGGTCCTATTGATCCGCAGCGCAGCCGCTTTGAAAGGCGAAAAGATGCGGACGCCAGCCTCTCCACCAAGACAAAATGAACGTAAACTACCCGGCTGACCAGGAAATAAACTCCTCAGATGGCGAATCCATCTGGGGAGTATTTTTTGTATGATGGGATGTAATGGCGAAGAGTCACGCTAGGCGCGCAGACGGGCCTGATGTCCAGTCACCGAAAGGGTAAGGTGATGAATTACCTCATTCAGTTTGTCAAATACGCGATAGGCTTGTTCTATTTGGTCGGTGGGCCATTGATTCACGCCTACTTTATGACGCAGCAGCGTGCCCTGTACAGTATGCTTGCTGATCAAGCTTGGCCCCTCTACCAGACCTTGTGGAACAATCTGGTACTTCCCAATCTCATGCCGCTGGTGGTGCTGCTCGTGATCTTCGAGATGGCTGCCGGCTGGCTGATGGTGAGCAGGCGCCCGCAGAGGGCGCAATTGGGTCAGTTGGCTGGTCTCATCTTCAATTTGCTATTGATACCTTTCTGGTTTTTCTACGGCCTACCGAATCTTCTGTTGGTGTTGGCGCACGGCGGATTGCTCTTCTGGGAGCGTTTTGAATCTCCCACCGAGCGATGAAAATGAAGACGACACTGCGGGCGTTGGTAGCACCACAGCATAGCGTGGAGGGGCGACAGCGTGCGACGCACGGGCCGGAAACTGAGTGGTCGTACAGGAGTGACACCGGCCCGTGCGTCGCATGCCACGATTTCCTGTGGCGCTACCGCGGGCGTTGGGGCTAGGGTAAAAATCTTCTGTTTCACCAGCGATTTGAGGGGATTGCGGCGTAGCTTGCCGGCGCCGGGAGGCAGAGGTGAGTCAATTTATGTTACAACCTGAGGTGGAGCGACCCAGTGGCACCTGGCCGTGGAATTTTTGGGGACGCTGGGTGGCGGCAAACGCCCTGGCCGAGATGATCGGTCTGGGCGCTTCGTTGTTGCTGTGGGGGATCTTTGTCTTTGGCCTGGAAGGACGGATCGGCCCTCTCTTTGCGGCACTGATCGTCGTAGTGGGCAGCACCGCCATCGAAGGGAGCGCTGTGGGTCTGGCGCAGTGGTCGGTGCTGCGGCAGCGTCTACCTACCCTCACCTGGCAGTCCTGGCTGGTAGCGACCGCTACTGGCGCCTTGATCGCATGGACACTGGGCATGGTCCCCAGCACGGTGTTCTCCATGAGTGCTGCGGCGACCGCCGAACCGCCGCCGGAGATGAGCGATCTTCTTATCTACAGCCTGGCGACGGGGATGGGCTTTGTCTTGGGGGCGATCTTGGGGGCGCCACAATGGTGGGTGCTGCGCCGGCATCTGCCAGGCGCTGGCTGGTGGATTCCGGCCAACATGTTGGCGTGGGCGGTTGGGATGCCTGCCGTCTTTCTCGGTATGAGTCTGGCCCCCGCAGCCGGGGTGACGGTGGCGTTCGTCTTGACCTTGTTGGGCGTTCTGGCCGTGGCCGGCGCGTTCGTAGGCGCCATACACGGAGCCGTGCTGGTCTGGCTGTTGCGGGCAAGCACAGCGTGAGTTGGGATCAAAAAGCGATACTTCTCCCAGAATCCTCGCTTTTTGATCCAGCAAAATCATACAGGCTTACACGCGCCGAGTGCAACTTGTGATAAAAAGAGAGAAAGGGCGCTCACTGGTTGCAGAACAGAACGGTTGTGGCATGAACATCTCTGAAATCACCATCACAAGTCTGGGGGATCTACTCGACCAGGTCACACCCGCCCAGCCCGACCCGAAGACCGGGCGCCGGCGCTACAGTGGCGTCTTTCGCGGTTCGGCTGTGCCTGGCCCGCTACTCACGAGTCTGGACCGGCTGGGTGGCGTCAACCCACCGCACACCAAAGCCGACCTGGAAGAGCACCTCCTGCGCAACTTTATTCGCTATTCGCGCCCACATCTGCCGTCACCGCCGCCCAGCGAGTGGGAGCTACTGGTGACAGCGCAACACTATGGCCTGCCCACCCGCCTGCTGGATTGGACCTATTCGCCCCTGGTGGCGGCCCACTTTGCCACCGTCGGCATCCACTCGGATGCCCCCAGCGTAGTCTGGCGGCTGGACTGGAAGCGTATTCACACCGCCTTTGGGCTGCCCGAACTCGCACTCTCGCTTGATGATCTTGAAGAGCTTTTTGATTACGATGGGGAATTCATGCCCTGGGTGCTCTTTGATACGGACGAGAAACGGCTTCCTCCCTTTGCCTGTATGCTCGAACCACCCTCGCTCGACACACGGATCGTCTCTCAGGCTGCGGTCTTTACGCTCTGCACCGACACGTCGCAATCGTTTGACCGTTTCCTCGCGCAACACGGGCTGGAATCGACGCTGACCCGGTTCGTCATCCCTCCAGAGAGCGTTCCACTGTTGCGTGACCAACTGGACATGGCCAGTGTCGATGAGCGCCGGCTTTTCCCCGATCTCAGTGGGGTAGCAGCTCAAATGCGGCGCTATTACTCCTGATCGCCCACCTGAAAGCTCCTGTTTTTGACAGCACCTCTGAACATGGTAAGATTTGCATACCTCGAGCGTTACACCGGCGCCCCACCTGCCAGGTACTCTGGTATCCCCAACGTGCAGCGGGTGCGCACGAGCCTAAAGCGACATGCAGAAGATGATCCTCGCGACAACTTCTCACGGAGGCAGTCCTCGTGGCTGACTACGCAGTAGAATTACGGAATGTCTGGAAGCGCTTCCCTGGCCCAGCGGGTGAAGTCGTTACCGCAGTGCGCAACGTGACGCTACAGATTTTTGATGGCGAATTCTTTTCTCTGCTTGGCCCGTCCGGCTGTGGCAAGACTACATCGCTGCGCATGATCGCCGGCTTCGAATTGCCAACTGAAGGTGAAATTTATCTCCACAACCGGCCCATGGGGCGCACGCCCCCGTTCCAGCGCCCGGTCAATACGGTTTTTCAGAGCTATGCGCTCTTCCCCCACATGACCATCGGTGAAAATGTCGCTTTTGGCTTGCAGATGGACAGGGTGCCCAAGCGCGAGATCGCACACCGGGTCAAAGAGGCGCTGGACATGGTGCGGCTGCCGGGCTACGAACATCGCCGGGTCCGGCAACTTTCGGGCGGCCAACAACAGCGTGTCGCCCTGGCGCGGGCGCTCGTCAAACGGCCCGAAGTGCTGCTCCTCGACGAACCACTCGGCGCGCTCGACCTCAAGCTGCGCAAAGAGATGCAGCTCGAACTCAAGCGGCTTCAACGCGAGGTCGGCATCACCTTTGTCTACGTCACTCACGACCAGGAGGAGGCGCTCACCATGAGCGACCGCATCGCGGTGATGTCGGGCGGGGAAGCGCTTCAGGTGGGCGACGCCAACGAGATCTACGAGCGGCCCAACTGTCGCTTTGTGGCCGATTTTATCGGCGAAACCAACTTTCTCGACGGCCAGTTGGCGCTACAAAATGGCCGGCTGGCAACAGTCGCGCTGCCCGGCGGTTTGCAGGTGCATGCCGAAACCGAAACACCGTTAGAGCCAGGGGCAGCCGTTTCGGTGGCCGTCCGGCCCGAAAAGGTGAATCTGGGTGTGCGCGAGGGAGCCGACAACCAGTTCAGCGGCTGTGTCGAAAGTGTCGTTTATATCGGCACCGACACCCACTATGATATGCGTTTGCCCGGAGAGCAACGGCTGCGGGTGCGTGAACAGAATCACTTGCCCGGCTCGCGCCCTCTGGCCCAAGAAGGCGACAGCGTAACGGTCAACTTTTCGGCCGACGCTGCCCGTGTTTTGACGGAGTAAGAGCAATGACAGTTCTGGATCGACCCGGCGCGGCTGCGCCTCCACAGGAGGCAGCCATCCCCAACCACCCCATCTGGCGCATGAGCGTGGAACACTATCACGCCATGATCGAGGCCGGCATCCTCACCGATGATGACCCAATCGAACTACTGGAAGGATGGCTTGTTCATAAAATGCCAAAGAACCCCTCTCATCGGGCTCTGACTCTCCTCGTGCGTCGTGCATTGGAGCGGTTGATCAGCTTTGGCTGGTATGTGGATTCACAAGAGCCGATCACAACGATGGATAGTGAGCCGGAGCCGGATATTGCTGTTGTGCGAGGTGACACGACGGACTATCTGGATCGCCATCCTGGCCCAGAAGATACGGCGCTTGTGGTCGAAGTTGCCGAAGCCACCTTGCGACGGGATCGCGGGATCAAAAAGCGCATCTATGCCCGCGCGAGCATTCCCGTCTACTGGCTGGTCAATCTGGTCAACCAGACAGTCGTGGTCTACACCGAGCCCGACCCCGCTGCATCACCGCCCGATTACCGGCGGCACAAGGTCTATCGCCGGGGTGAACAGATTCCAGTGGTTGTAGATGGGGCCGTGATCGGCCAGCTCGCCATAGACGAAATTCTGCCGGAGCTGCCCGGGTAGCCTCTTCGTGCGATGCAACCGCAGGGTGCGTTGCACGTGGGCGAGGATGGCCAAAGGAGGTGCATCGCACGCAAAGCGCACAACGCACCGGCACAGCGATCACCTTTTCAAAAATGATCAAACGACTCCGCTACGACCCACGGCTGCAAGGAACCCTGTTGATCTTACCCACCTTATTGTGGATGATTGCGCTGCTGGTGATCCCGCTCACGCTCACCTTGATCACCAGCTTTGGCCGCCGCGATGTGGACGGCAATGTGATCTACACCTTTACGCTGGACAACTACCTGCGGCTCTTGGGCTTCACCGAACGGGGATTCGACCCGCTCTACTTGCGCATCATCTGGCGCTCGGTCTGGCTGGCGATCCAGACGACCTTTTTTGTGATTCTGCTGGCCTTTCCCATCGCCTATTTTGTGGCGCGGGCGCCGGCCAGCCGTCGCAACACGTTGCTCTTGCTGATCCTGGTGCCGTTGTGGACCAACTTTATCATTCGCATCTATGCCTGGGTCATGATCCTGCGCACGCAGGGGGTGCTCAATTCGCTGTTGGGATTTGGCGCCGGTCTGGTCGGGTTACCCTTTCAGCCGTTGGATCTCTACCCTTCGCAGGGAGCGGTGTTGATCGGTATGATCTACGAGTTTTTGCCTTTTATGATCCTGCCCATCTATACTTCATTGGAAAAGATCGACCCTTCCCTCTACGAGGCTGCCGCCGACCTGGGCGCCAATGCCCTGCGCACCTTTCTGCGTCTTACCTTCCCGCTGGCGCTGCCGGGCATCGTGGCCGGGACGATCCTCACCTTTATTCCGGTGATCGGCACCTTTGTCGTCTCGGACATTCTCGGCGGGCGCCAGGTGATCCTGGTGGGCAACCTGATCCAGCGCCAGTTTCTCGACGCCCGCGACCCGGCCTTTGGCTCGGCGGCGGCTGTCTTTCTTATGGTGTTGACGCTGGTGGTCACGCTCTATTACACACGCCGCTTTGGTTTTGGCGAGGAGATTGCAGCCGGATGAGCAACAGGCGTTCGCCCTGGGTCACGCTGGCAGCCTGGTTGGTCTACTTTTTTCTCTATGCGCCCATTGTGGTGCTGATCGTCTTTGCTTTCAATTCGTCGCGCACTAACATCGTCTTTGAGGGCGTCGTCAACCGGGGACCGTGCGGCCCGTTCTACTGGTTCTGCCAGTTGCTCAGCAACCGCGATGTGCTCAACGCCGCGCGTAACACGCTCATCGTTGCCTTTGCCGCCACGGTTGTTTCGACCGTGATCGGCACCATGGCAGCGATTGCCTTACAGCGCTATCAATTTCCTGTGAAGCGGCTTTCGGAAGGGACGCTCTATCTGCCCATCGTCATCCCCGAAATCGTCATGGGGATCGGCGCGCTGGTGATGTTTAGCGCCCTCTTTCGCTGGGCCAATAGCACCTTTGCCCTGGTGGGGAACCAGCGGTTGAGCCTGGGGTTGACCACCATTATCCTGGCGCATATTGCCTTTTGTGTGCCCTTTGTGACCCTGGTCGTGCGCGCCCGGCTCACCGGGTTCGACCGCAGCGTGGAAGAGGCGGCCATGGACCTGGGCGCCAACGAATGGACGACCTTCCGTCGGGTCACGTTACCCATTATTGCGCCGGGTGTGCTCTCCGGCGCCCTGTTGGCTTTTACAATTTCGCTGGATGACTTTATCATTACCTTTTTTACCAGCGGCCCCGGCTCGACGACCTTACCGATCTATGTCTACGGGCTGTTGCGCCGCACCGTCACCCCCGAAGTCAACGCGCTCTCGACCATCTGGATTCTGGTGGTTTTTGTCGTTGTCCTTTTTTCGCGGCGGTTGGAGAGCCGGAGCCATTGAACCGCTCCTTCGCCGTTAAACGATGTTCGCACGATACACAAGGAGAACTACCCATGACCCAACTTACCACAAGCCCCTGGCGCCGGTGGGCGCTTGGACTGGTCGTTGCGCTGCTGTTAGCCGGCTGTGCTGGCGCTGTTGCCCCAGGCGCTACTCCCGCGCCGGTTGGGGAAGCGCAAGCTCCCACCACAGCAGAGGGTTTTGCCTGCCCGGAGCCATCACCCCGCATGGAGGTCACCTCGACGCAACTCAATCTCTTTGTGTGGACCGAATATATCCCCCAGGAGATGATCGACTGCTTTGAAGAGATCTATGGCGTGACGGTCAACCGTGAAGAGTATTCGAGCAACGAGGAGATGTACGCCAAGCTCTCGGCCGGTGGCGCTGGCTACGACCTGGTGCAGCCGACAGATTACATCGTCAGCCTGATGATCCGTCAGGGGCTGTTGCAGCCGCTCGACAAAGAGCAGCTCTTTATCCTCGACAACCTCGACCCCAATTATCTGGACCTGCCCTTCGACCCCGGTAACGAGTATACGATTCCCTACCAGGCCGGCGCCGACGCCATCGTGGTCAACACCGACGCCGTGGAGACTATCCCCACGAGCTGGGCCGATCTGTGGAACCCTGAGTACGCCGGTCGCATGGTTGCCATCGACGACGCTCGCGTCCTGATCGGCATTACGCTGTTGACCCTGGGCTATGACATCAACACGACCGACCCGGCAGAGCTGGAGGCGGCCAGGCCACGGCTCGCTGAACTCGTCTCTGCCATCCGCATTTTCGACAGCGACAGCCCCAAGACCGCGCTCATCGCCGGTGACGCCGACCTGGGCATCGTCTGGACGGGCGAAGCGTTCCTGGCGCAACAGGAGAACCCTGCCATCCAGTATATCTACCCTGAAGAGGGCGCCGTCTTCTGGCAAGATAGTTACGCCATCCCGGCCGATGCACCCAATCTTGACGCCGCCTATGCGTGGATCAACTACACCATGCAGCCTGATCTCTTCTGGCTCATGTTGCGCGATTTCCCTTACACCAATCCCAACCTGGCTGCTTTGGAGTACGCCCGCACCAGCGAGATGGGTATCGAGGATATGGACGGCAACGAGACCACACCGGCGGCGCTCTATGAAGCGTACATGGCCTCCAACATCACCAACACGCCGGCTGAAGAGATCGAGAAGGGTCTCCGCATCGTGGATGTAGGTGAGGCGCTGCCGCTCTACGATCAACTGTGGACGGAAGTGAAAGGCGAGTAGAAAACGCAGAACGTAGAACGTAGAACGCAGAACAGGTTCTACGCTCTACGTTCTGCGTTCTACGTTCCTATGCAAACCTACATCCTCCGCCGCACCCTACAGGCGATCCCGTTGCTCTTTATCCTGAGCATCCTGCTCTTCTTTTTGGTGCGGGCAGCGCCGGGCGGGCCATTGGCGCAAGCGGCGCGCAATCCCAACATCACCAAAGAGCAGGTCGAGCGGTTGCGCGCCCAGTTGGGGCTGGACCAGCCGCTCTATGTGCAGTATGCCCGCTGGCTGGGTGCAGTCGTGCTTGAGGGCGATCTGGGGTCGTCGATCAAGAGCCACCGGCCTGTGGCCGAGATGATCGGCGAGCGTATCCCCAACACGCTGCTCCTGGTTGGCATTGCCTTTGGCCTGACGTTGGTGCTCGCCATCCCCATTGGGGCCATTTCGGCGCGGCGGCAGTATTCGTGGTTTGACTATCTTGTAACCACCATCACCTTTGCCGGGCAGTCGGTGCCCATCTACTGGCTGGGGCTGATGTTTATTTTGATTTTCTATGTCTGGCTCAGCAATCCACTCACCGGGCAGCCGTTGTTGCCCGCCGGCGGCATGTATACAGCCGGTGGCCCCAAAACGTGGGGCGACTTGGCCTGGCATCTGGTCTTGCCCGTGGGGACCCTCTGCCTGACCTGGATCGCCTGGTACTCGCGTTTCTTCCGCGCCAGCATGTTGGAGGTGCTCAACGCCGACTATGTGCGCACGGCCCACGCCAAGGGGCTGTCCGAGCGTCGGGTGACCTACGTCCATGCGCTGCGCAACGGCATCATGCCGCTGATCACGATGATCGCGCTCGACTTCCCGGCCATGTTTGCCGGTGCGCTCTTTGTGGAGACGATCTTCTCGTGGCCGGGGATGGGACGACTCTTCTGGGAGGCCGCCCGCGGGCGTGACTATCCGGTGCTACTCGGCGTGATCCTGATCAACGCCGCTCTGATCGTGGTCTGCAACATCATCGCCGACCTGGTCTACGGGGCGGTTGACCCGCGGGTGCGGTATGAATAAAGCAGTAACACAGAGGGCACCGAGGGGGCACAGAGGATACTGAGATTATCAGTTAAACCTCTGTGCTCTGGTATGATGGATACACAGCGCCGCACTCTGTGTATCTCTGTGTCTTCTCCGTGTTCTCTGTGAACCGCAGTTTTTCATTCCCACTCTAGGTACGTTGTGATGAGCGAGTTAACCCTGGCGCCGTCGTTGCCGCGGCAAACCGAACGAGTCCAGCCGGTCGCCCGCAGCTTGGCGCAGTTGACGTTGCGCCGGTTTCTGCGTCACCGGCTGGCGGTGCTCTCGATTGGCGTGTTGTTGTTGGTGGCGCTGAGCGCATTGTTGGCGCCGCTCAGTCCCTACTCGCCCACCGAGCAGAACCCCAGGGAGAACTTGCGCGCGCCCTCGGCGGCGCACTGGTTTGGTACCGATGACCTGGGCCGCGATGTATTCACCCGCACGCTCTATGGCGGTCGCATCTCGCTCACCGTCGGGCTGCTGGCCACAGGAATCTCGCTCTTCATCGGCATGGTGGTCGGCGCGTTAGCCGGCTATTTTGGCGGCTGGATCGACAACATCCTCATGCGCATCACCGACGCTTTTCTGACCTTGCCGACGCTCTTTGTGCTGATCCTCATCAGCACCATGTTGCGCGATATGCCGGCGCTCAACCTGCGCAACAGCGTGGTGATCGTCATCGTCGTTATTGCCATTCTCCAGTGGATGTGGCCGGCGCGGCTGGTGCGGGGCGAGTTCTTGAGCCTCAAGGAGCGTGATTTTGTCACCGCCGCCCATGCCACCGGTGTTGGCCACGGGCGGATCATCTTGCGCCATATCTTGCCCAACACGGTGAGCGTGATCATCGTGCAGGGGACGTTGCTGGTTGCCTTTAGTATCATTACCGAGTCGGGGCTGAGCTATTTGGGCTTTGGTGTCCAGCCGCCCACGCCGAGTTGGGGAAATCTGCTCTCGACGGCGCAGGTCTATGCGTTGCGCGCGCCCTGGCTCATGATCTTCCCCGGCCTGATGATCTTCATCACCAGCATGGCGGTAAATTACATCGGCGACGGGCTACGCGATGCATTTGACCCGTTTGCGAGACGTTGAGCGCGAATGTCGCGCTCACTTTTGGAGAACAAAGTCGTGCTTGAGACAGTGTTATCTGGCCGTGTGGCGCTGGTCACCGGCGTCAGCCGGCGCATCGGTATTGGCTTTGCCGTAGCCGACCGGCTGGCGCAATTCGGGGCGGATCTCCTGATCCACGCCTACGCCCCCTATGACGCAGAGCAGCCCTGGGGCGCCGACCCTGATGGCCCTCCTGCGCTGGCCGAGGCGTTGCGGGCGCATGGCCGCCGCGTGGAACTGGTCGAGGCGGACTTTACTGACCCCAATGCGCCCCGGCGGGTGATGGCCGCCGCTGTCGCCGCCTATGGCCATGTGGATATTCTGGTGGCCAACCACGCCTACAGCACCATGGGCGCGCTGGAGGGGGTGACCGCCCACCAGATCGACCTGCACATGGCGGTCAATGTGCGCGGCAGCCTGCTGTTGGTCAAGGAATTTGCCGCCCAGCACGATGGCCGCCCCGGCGGGCGGGTTGTGCTGATGACGTCGGGCCAGCACCTGGGACCCATGCCGGACGAGCTGGCCTATATCGCCTCCAAAGGGGCGCTGCACCAGTTGACGCTCAGCCTCTCGGCCCATCTGGCGCCGCGCGGCATCACGGTCAACACAGTCAACCCTGGCGCCACCGACACCGGTTATGCTACCCCCGACCTCTATGAGGCGGTGCGCTCGCTCAACCCCCAGGGCCGTTGGGGCGAACCGGACGATGCGGCGCGGCTCATTGCCTGGCTGGCGACGGACGACGCCCGGTGGATCACCGGTCAGGTGATCAATTCCAACGGCGGTGGGCCGTAGTAAATGCTAGCCGATCTGCGTTACGGTGCCCGACTTTTGGGGGAGACGAGTAACAAGTTGGCAGTTTGCGCTATACCTGCTTCGGGCGACACCTAAGCGTCGGGTGCGCATGATTTTCCTGCTAGATACAGCTGTAACCGTGCTCCTTTTTCTGGACGAACCCGACCGATGCGGTATGCGTTGACTCGTTCGTGCATTGATGTTATACTCTTGCCCACCGTGCAACCCTAAGTCCTGACAACAAGGAGCGCCTTTGGCTACGGCTTCCCCCTCACGTGGTTGCCCATCTACAATCCATTCTTTGGCGCCGGCGCCGCCCGCCAGGCCGGTCAAGATTCTGTTCCTGGCCGCTGATCCCATCATTATTTTACCCCTCCGGTTAGACGAAGAAGCGCGAGCGATCGACCGGGTGTTACAGTTGGCGCAATTTCGGAGCCACTATGAGTTGATCCAGCATTGGGCGGTCCGCGCCAGCGAGCTACAGGGGATTCTGCTACGCCATCGTCCGGACATCGTCCACTTTAGCGGACATGGCAGCACGAATAATGAACTCATCCTGCTGGATGAGGCGGGCGACCCCCAGTTGGTTTCAGCCACCGCCTTGGGCCAGCTTTTCGGCCTCTTTGAGGACACCATCCGTTGCGTCGTGTTAAATGCCTGTTACTCCTACAGCCAGGCCAGGGTCATCGCCCAATATATCGATACAGTCATTGGTGTTCCTGATGCCATCGGTGACCAGGCTGCTCGTCACTTTTCTACAGCCTTCTATCAGGCGCTTGGATATGGTCGTAGCGTCCGAAGCGCATACGAGTTGGGGTGTGCACAGATCGCACTCGTCAATCTTGCAGCAGACACGACGCCCCAACTTCTAGCGTTACGCTCTGATCCGGCAACCTTAAGCTTTGTGAAGCCGGCCCCCTTGGCAAGGGACGCATGTGACGAACGCTCCGTCGCTGTGATAGCGGCGCCTCCCTACACCGGACCAACCCCAGATAGCTCCCCGTCCGCTGCGACGCTCCAGCCAGACCGGCGCAGCGTGCGTAACCGGCACAATATGTTACGATTGGTGCGTGAATATTGGATCGAGGGGGTGTTCCAGCAATCGCTCCATCAGCGTGTGTTGCTGCGCCTGGGGATGGCCATGCGTGGTAACGCGGTCCACCCACATCTATGGGATTTGATGGCAAGGAATGCGGAGGGGCCGGATATTCTTCTACCGCCTGACGTGATGATTAGTGAGCTATTCCAACAGATGGGGCGCTCGGTGTTGATCCTGGGCGCACCCGGCAGCGGAAAATCAACCACACTGCTTGAACTTGCGCATGAAGCGCTCCAGGCAGCCGAGGATGATGTCACGCGGGCGATGCCTGTCATCTTGAGCCTGACCTCCTGGTCGGAAGCGCGCCGTCCTCTGGGTGAATGGGTAGTGGAGGAACTGCGGCTGAAATATAACATTCCGCGCAAAGTCGCTAAAGAGTGGGTGCTGGCTGATGATTTACTGTTTCTGTTGGATGGTCTTGACCAGGTCCAGGAACGTTACCGCAACGAGTGCGCTGTGGCGATCAACCATTTTATCGAGCATCATGACGTGGAGATAGCGGTCTGTTGCCGCACGGCCGAGTATTCACGCATGAGTGAGTCACTCCAACTTCAGGGCGCACTTGTATTGCAGCCTCTCACATCGGAGCAGATTGCCCAATTCCTCGCCATGGCCGATCTGCAGACATCACAACTGGCCAGAGATATCGAGCACGATGATGCGTTGCGTGAGCTTGCACAGACGCCGCTGTTGCTGAGCATCATGTGTTTGACCTACGACCCGGCGGCGGGGGAACCGTCCAACCTGGCGGGCACAACTCTGGCCGAACGGCGTTCCCATCTGATTGCGCGCTATGTCGAACAGGTGCTGGCGCGCGAGGCGCACAAGATAGAGTACCCGCCTGAGCAGACAAAACGCCAACTTATTTGGCTGGCGCAACAGTTGCGGCAACATGGACAAACGGAGTTCTTGATCGAAGGATTACAACCGAGTTGGTTATCCAGCCAAGCCATGCGCGTGGTCTATGAGGTAGGTGTTCGGCTTAGCGGTGGTTTGATTTTTGTCGGGGGGTGCGCTGCCATCGGTGTGGCGGCGGCGCTGGTGTCGCCCACTGCCACGGTGGACGATGGGCTGTTCGCTGGCATGATGTTTGGGCTGCTCTTCTGGCTTCCTTTTGCGGTCGCCAGCTTTCTGGCACTCATTGTACCAGCTTTTCTGGCCGTTGCTGCTGTTGTCCTGTTATTACTGATTGGTAGCGTCCTCTTTACAGTGCTAGGTGGTGTGCAAGGAGGGCTGTTGCTGGGGCTAGTGGCTGGCTTGCCAGCGGCGATTGGCGGTGTTGTATTTGGCGCCCGCTCTACCATTCGGCTAGCCGACCGATTGGCCTGGTCCTGGCGGCGCGGGCTTTACGGTGTGGGCATTGGTGTGTTGGCAGGGACAATTCTTACGCTTACAGGGCAAGACCTATACGATGCGTTTAGCGTTGCGGTTGTGGTGGCGCCAGCGATGGTCATTCTCCTGGGTTTTACGCGTTATGACCAGGTGTTGCCATCCACGGTTCCCAATCAGGGTATTCGGCGTTCGGCCTACAACGCAACGTTTGCCGGCGGTTTGACCTTCTGCACTGTCTTTTTGCTCTCTACTCTGGTGGAGTTTTTGGTTAATGACAATCTGAGCGGCGGCATGGTCTTTGGTCTGTTGCTGGGCTTTCCCCTGGGATTGGTCGCCCTGTTCACCCAGGGTGGAGTCGCCTGTCTGCAACATAGTTGGCTGCGGCTAATCTTTGCATTACGGCGCCAATGGCCGTGGCAGTGTCGCCCATTCTTGGATTTTGTCACATCGGCTGCACTGTTACAGCGCGTCGGTGGCGGCTATCGCTTTGTCCATACCTTAGTTCTAGATCACTTTGCGCATTTGGATGCACTCTCGACTACCCCGAAGGAGGGATGACATGAATTCGAATATCGACCCAGCAACGAGCAAAGTTGATGAGGCTCAGCGAATTAGTCGCGAGCGGCTCGATCTGGCGTGGAAGAGTTTGCGCACAGATATGAATCGCTGGCTGGCGTATTTTCGTAATCAACAAGCTAAGTCCGAATCCAAGCCGGTGATCGCCCACCACATCGAACAATATGTGAACTTTAGCCTGCACGCCTACAACCTGTTGCAGGCACAAGTTCATGCCAGCATGGCGCACAGCACGGCCCAAGCTGGCGTTGCCAGCTTGACCGGCCACCATGATGTGGATGAACTTGAGTTTACAATGTTGGTCATAGGCATCCTTTCAGCGCGTTGGGCGCTGTTGCGCCAGATCGCCTTGCAGCGCATGGAGAGTAGCCCCTACTCAAGTGCGCTGACCGAGCTCGATCGTATGGCCGAACAGTATTATCACCGTTTACGAATGGCTCTGCCGGAGACGTTGCGGGAGCGGGAGGATAGGCCGATCGCTCCTTTTGCGCCGATTGTCTATCTTGGCAACCTGGCTGGTCTCACCGTCTATAACCAGCGGGCGCCATTGGTGTTATCGATCCCGTTTGGCGCCGTCGACCTACCAGAGGCGGAAGGGGGTAGCAATTCGCACCATATACGCCAGGCTATCCCCCATGAGGTGGCCCACGCCATCCTCGTCCAGGTGCCTGAGATTCGTTCCGAATTACAAGAAAAGCTCCCCAAGGTACTGGAAAAGCGGGCCAAGACTGCCTCCGCACGTCAGCGGTTGCTCTATGGTATGATTGCCAACTGGCTGGAAGAGATTTTGGCTGATCTGATCGGCTGCGCGCTGGTGGGAGACGACTATTTCTATAGCGCTGTGTTTGTTATGACCACGGTTAGACCTCACTCGGGCGCTGCCGACACCGAGCATCCGCCGTCTCTCATTCGCCCCTATATCCATAAGAAAACCCTTGAATTTCTCCAAAAGGGGAGGGAGTCACAGAAACGCGGTGTTGCACTCAAACAGTTGAGTGACTATATAGAGGCTGCTGAAGACCCGCGCACCCAATATCTTAGCCAGATAGTCGGTTCACAGATGGGACAACCGTTCAAGTCGATGCCTGCCATCACCTACATTACGCTCGGTGAAGTTCGCAATGAACTGGAAGAAGCTGTCGACTGTGTGCTGGAGGATGAGTCGTTGCGGCTACACGCTCTCCGTCTCGACAAAAAACGGGGTTCTTCACGCTGGACGGTCGGGGATCTGCTGCGAGCGTGCGATGAGTCAATCACAGTTGCCAGCCAAAGCGTACACACGCCCTGGGGGGAGATCCCAGATGAGCAGACGCTTCCCTTCGCCCTGGATCTGGCTGGCGGTTTGGCGCCAGACTTTCATCTTCCTATCGCCGATTTTGATAACCTTCCCAAAATCTTTTGCGAAAATCTAGGCTGGATCCTTGGGAGTTTTTGCCCGTCAAAATGACCATGAGACGAGGCAATGACATCCGCCTAGCTGACATTCTATAGTCAAATCAGAATGAGAACCGGAGTTCTACTTTACACCCGCATTCCGGGAAAGGGCCAGCAAGCCTACGCTGCGGAGAAGCATTGTGGCCCTTTCCCGGAATGCGAAAGGTTGGCGAAAATCCGGGTTTCAAACTGAACGCAGTATAGTAACTCTGAAGACGATACTTGGGTACGTTTGGTGGACACCAAAAGAGGAGATCGATATGAAACTTGTGATGACTCGATGGTGGACGCTATTGGCGCTGAGCTCTTTTATGCTTGCTGCTTGTGGCGTGTCCGCACCTGCTTCGACTGAAGCGTCCGATGCTGGCCCGGCGACGCAGGCCAGCGGCGGCCAGGTCGTGCTGATCATCCCCGAAGAGCCAGCCACGCTCAATCAATACCTGGCCGTGGCTGCCATCGTGCGCCAGGTGGCCGACGCCACCACCGCCGGGCTGACCACGGTGGATGCCGACGGCAACTTTGTTCCCGTGCTGGCTGCTGAACTGCCCACGGTGGAAAATGGCGGCGTCTCGGAAGATTACCTCACCGTCACCTGGAAACTGAAGCCCGACCTCAAGTGGTCCGACGGCGAACCGCTCACCTCGGACGACCTTAAGTTCACGTGGGAGGCCGTCTCGCACCCGGAGAGTGGCGCCGTCCTGTCGCTGGGTTTCGATCTGATCGACGATGTGGAGACGCCCGACCCGCTGACGGCGGTGGTCAAGTACAACGCCATCAACCAGGCCTACTTGCAGCAGTTTATGTTTGGCATCCTGCCGCGCCACGCCACGGGGGAGCCGGCGGAGATGCAGACCTGGGCCTGGAACCGCCAGCCGGTGAGCGCCGGTCCGTTTATCGTCAGCGAGTGGAATTCGGGCGACAACATCATCATGGACCGCAATCCCAACTACTACCTGGAGGGCCAGCCTTATCTGGACCGGCTCATCTTCCGCATTGTGCCCGACCCCGGTGCGCAACTGGCGATGATGGTGCAGGGTGAAGGGCAAGTGCATCTCTGGCCCGGCGAGGACAAAGAGGTCTACGATTCGACCACCGCCGGCCTCGCCGAACTCCAGGAGATCCCTGGCCAGTGGCACATGGCGCTGCGCTTCAACCTGAGCCAGCCCTTTGACAACGACCCTGGCCTGCAGCCGCCCCATCCCATTCTGGGCGACCTGCGTGTACGCCAGGCCATCGCCCATGCCATCGACTACGAGACCATCCTCAACGATGTCAATCCCGGCACCTTCCCGGCAACGAGCCCGCTGGCCTACGGCTGGTATCAGTGCAACCTGCCCCGGCCCTACGAGTACGACCCGGATCAGGCCCGGACGCTGCTCGAAGAGGCCGGCTGGGTTGAAGGGCCGGACGGCATCCGCGTGGCCCAAGGCGCCGAATATGCCGCCGACGGCACACGGATGGCGCTCCAGATGGAAGGTTACACTAACTTTCAACCCCTGCAACGGCTGGAGGAAGCGCTGGTGGAGATGTTCAGGGCCGTGGGGATCGAAGTCGCCATCCAGAACGATGACTTCTCCATCATCTTTGGCTCGTATGAGGAAGGTTCACCCCGCCAGGTGGGCAACTTTGACATGCTCATCTACGACGACAGCCTGGGTATCGAGCCGCACGCCTCGATCCTCAGCGACTATCATTCGTCGGGTATCCCCAGCGATGAGAACCCGGCCGGCGGCAACATCTATCGCTGGGTCAACCCGGCCGCCGACGCCGCCATCGAACGGGCGGGCAGCACCGTGGACATCGCAGCGCGCCAGGAAGCCTACTGCGAACTGGCCCAACTGATGCAGGAAGAACTGCCGCTCATCAGCATCTTCCTCTTCTCCGAAGGCTACGGCGCCGCCACCAACCTCACCGGCTATCAGGTCAACATGTGGGGCAGCCTGACGTGGGATGTGCAGCATTGGAGATACCAGTAGTAAGGATTAGGGATTAAGGATAAGGCAGTCTCGTTAAGTGACTGATACCGATGTCGGGATCGCCTACTTCCTACTTCCTACGTGTATTGACACATCAAGTTAGAGAGGGTGCTACAGGTGCGATGCACTTGAAAAGTGCGTTGCACCTCCCATTAAGCTCTCTAACCTCATGTGTCAGTACACCTACTCCCTACCATGAACCAACCAGCCGACTTACTCATCACGAACGCCGCAGTCTACACCGTAGATGACGACCAGCCGCACGCCGAGGCGGTGGCGGTGCGCGGCAACCGGATCGTCTACGTGGGCCGCGCCAGCGATGCCGCGGCGTGGCGCGGCGCAAAGACCGAGGTTATCGACGCCGGGGGACGCACGCTGCTGCCCGGCCTGATCGACAGCCACTTTCATCTGCTCTGGGGATCGCTCAAGTTGGCCGATCTGCAACTCTGGGATGCCGAGGACATGGCGCAACTGGCGACGCTGATCCGTGACCATGCCGCCGCTAACCCTGACCAGGAGTGGATCATTGGGTCACAGTTGCGCTACAAGGCCATCAGCCCGGACCGGCCACTCGACCGCCACTTTCTCGACCAGCTTGTGCCGGACCGCCCGGTCTACCTGACCGCCTACGACGGGCACACGGTTTGGGTCAATACCGAGGCATTGCGGCGCGGTGGCCTTCTTTACGGGCGTGAACTTCCGTCAGGTCACGAGATTGTCATGGACCCGGCAACGGGAATGGCTACCGGTGAGCTACGCGAGCCGGAGGCCTTCCGGTCCATCCGTGAGCTGCTCCCCAAGAAGAATGATGCGGAAAAACGGGCGCTGCTGCACAAGGGCTTGGCGCTCTGCGCTCAGCACGGCATCACCAGCGCCCACAACATGGACACCTGGGACGACAGCATCAACCTCTATGCCGCCCTTGACGACCTGGGCGAGATGACCCTGCGTCTCTACGTCCCCTACGATGTCAAGCCGGAGACACCGTTGGAGGCGTTGCAAGAGGCCGCCGAATGGAAGCGTAAGTTTCAAAGCAGCCACCTGCGCGCTGGGGCCATTAAATGTTTTATGGATGGCGTGCTCGAATCATATACGGCGCTCATGGTGGATGAGTATGCCGGGGCGCCGGGCAACAGGGGCAGTGCGCTCTTTACGGCTGAGCACTTCAACCGCATCGCTGCCGAGGCCGACAGGCTGGGCTTGCAGATCGCGGTCCACTGCTGTGGCGATGGGGCGGTCAAACGCACGCTCGATGGCTACGCCCACGCGCTACAGCGCAATGGCCGTCGCGACAGCCGCCACCGTATCGAGCACATCGAAGTCATCGACTCGCCCGATATTCCCCGCTTTGCCGAGCTAGGGGTGGTCGCGTCTATGCAGCCGCTCCACAGCCCGGAGACGGTCCATGCTAGCGATGTCTGGCCCACCCGGGCCGGCAAAGCGCGCTGGCCCTACAGCTTTGCCTGGCGCACCCTGCGCGACGCTGGCGCCCATCTCGCCTTTGGCAGCGATTGGCCGGTAGTCACGCTCGATCCCATGCTAGGATTTCACACAGCGCTCAATCGACAACCGTGGAAACAAGGCGATCCAGACCAGCGGCAGACACTGGCAGAGGTCATTCGCGGCTACACACGCGACGCCGCCTACGTCGAGTTCCAGGAGCACGAAAAGGGCATGGTCCGCACGGGGATGTTGGCCGACCTGGTGCTCCTCTCCGAAGATATCTTTGCCACGCCGCACGAGGAGATCGCACACGTGCGGCCGCTTTTGACCGTTTGTGATGGGCGGGTCGTCTATCGCAACGTGTGACCCTTATCGATTCATCTTTGTTTCTTCAGAAACGGTTGAAAAACGGGATGAAAACGCCGCCCCTGCTACCCTGTGGCCAGGAACGGCAATTGCAAATCCGGTATCAACAGGGAGAATGAAGATGACGGCACAGCAAAAACTAACCTCAACCGTAATGAAGACACAGATGGCACGTTTGCTCTTGTGGCGCAGCCGGTCTAATCGCAGCACAGCGTCCCATAGCGCACGGGACCAAAAGGCCAGCACGCCGCAACAGTCCCGCATTGTGCCGATGCCGGCGCCCGGGCTGACCGTCTGGGAGGGCTAGATCAGATTTCAGGCCGAAATGAATACACAGAAATAAGGGGTTACCAGATTGGGAGCGCCAGCGACCGCCGGCAAGCGGGCGTCTTCTGGGCGCAGCAACTGTATAACTGAAACGTCCCCGGCATTGTTGAAAATGCGGGGACGTTTCATGTAGTTGTGCCACGCTGAGCCATCGGCGTGGTATCAAGTTGTCCGGCGCCGGATCACCTACGGCTCGCCCGGTGGCGAAAACACGCTAACGTTGGATAGCAGGCAGATAGACCTTCACCTGCGCAACGATGTTGGCGGCCGGGTTGCTCCCCGCATTTACTTGCAGCGTGGTTGCAAACGGTGCGTAGGGCGCGGGCAGGTCCGCTGTGAAGAGATAGCTGCCGACCGGCACGTTAGCGAACTGGTAGGAGCCGTTGGCGGCGCTGGTTGTCTCGCGCACAAAGCCGGTATCACGCCTGGTCAACGTCAGGCGGACATTGGCCAGGGTCGGTTCACCCGTATCTTTGCTGCCGTTCTGGTTCCCATCCACAAAGATGACGCCGCTGAGTGAGCCCACTTGCGACGGCGATGAAATCGCCACTTTGTTGAGATTCGCCGCAAAGCTCTGTTTGGTCGTAGCGACCAGGGCAAAGGGCTGGGCGCCAAAGGTGCCGTTGACGCTGTGCGCCTGCACAGTCACCACATAGGTCCCCACAGCTGGATCTTCCAGACGGATGGCTTCGATGGTGTTGGTACGGTCAGCGCTGGCGCCGCCGTTACCAAAGCGCCGGCCACCGGGCCCGTCGACAATCAGGTCCAGGTCATTGACCAGGGTCTTCCCGGCAGCGCTTTGCGCCGGTGGATCTGTCCAAACAAGCGTCAGATAAACGCCATCGCCGCTCTGCGTCCCGCCGCCTCCATCGTCGCCCGTGATCTGGAACTGGGCGGACGCCTGCTTGTTCCCTTGGCGCAGGAGCAACGTGTGGACCCCCGGCGCAATCTCGGGCGCCGTCTCCAGCGTCAGTTGGACTTCGCCTTCCGCATCCGCTTCAGTCTGGCCGGCAGCCTGACCATCCAGGGTAATCGTCACAGGTTGGCTGGGTGTGAAATTCTGGCCCGTAAAGGCAAAGGTGGCGCCCGGTGCCCCCACCGTAGGCGTCACCACCAGGGTTGGGTCAGCTTCATCTATCTGTGTCACGGTAAAGGTGGCGGATGCGCTGTTGCCCGCGCTGTCAGTCGCCTGCACGGTGTAACTACCCGCCGGGGTATTGGACTGGGTACTGATGGTGAAGGCGACTTCTCCCTGCTCGTTGCTGCCGGCGGTTCCGAGTGGCTGGCCGTTGATCGTCACGGCGATCTGGTTGTCGTTGGGCAAAAAGCCGCTGCCGGTAAAGGCGAAGGTCGTCCCTGCCGAGCCGGTGGTGGGAGCTACGCTCAGCACGGCATCCCCACCGCTGGTGATGGTGATGGCCGTCTCGGCGGTGCGCCCACCTACATTGTAAGTTTGGAATCGATAGAGACCGGGGGGTGTCGTTGCACTGCTGTACACAAAGGCAGCGATCTCGCCCCGGTCGTCAGCGTAGACTGTTTTGATGTACGTGTTCTGGCTACAAGGCTCAGTACAGATATCGACCCAGCCATATGGCACGTTGTACTTGCCCGTCAGCAGGAAGGTAGTGCCCGGCGGGCCGGAGGTCGGGGTGCTCTCCAGGGTGACATTAGGGAAGTCAATGACCAGCGCAATGTTGTCAACGATGGCCGACAGATGAGGTTCCTGGCCATCGCCTTCGTTGTAGAGGACGAGATAACCCGTCTGCCCGGCCAGATCGGCCAGTTCGGCTGCGCTGAAAGGGTGTGTATACGTATAACTGCCATCCGCATTGGCGCACTGTGGCTGGTCGGGCGCAAAAGGACCGATAAAGTAGCCGGATGCATCCACCAGCGCTACACAGAACTGGTCGAAGCCAGGGTCCTCGTCATAGATATCGACCAGGAACTCCAGATAGCTGGGGTTGCTGGTGTCAATCACGTCGGGGAAGGCCAGCGGATACCAGATGGCGTCGTCCGAAGGAGTTCCGCCCAACCAGACCGAATATTGCCCATCGATGACCAGATTGGGGTTGCTCGTCCGCACGGGGACACCCGAGCCAAGCCATACCTGGTTCCAGTAGTCCGACCAATCCGGATCCTCAAAATCTCCACCACCCACCAGGTGTTGCAAATAGGTGCTCACCGACGGGCCAGCAGGAGAGTGGCCGGGCTCAAAACCGGACCCACGCACCGCAGCGGTTGGCAGGCCGGAGGCGTGGCGCGGCACCGGGTTGGTTAACGGCGCAAGACCCTCTTTGCCACTGCTATCGACGGTTGGGATAGGCGTTGTGACACGTGCGTCCCGGTTGGCCGGCAACGCCTCTATCGCAAGCGTTGTCGCATCGGTCAGAGGGGCCGTGGCTGCCGGCGCGGTTGCCAAGTCCAGATGAAGCGTTGCGGCCGCGGCCTGCACGGTTGCTGCGCTGGCGTTCGCCCCTGCCGTTTGCACCAGGAGACCCGCATCAGTGCTTACAACTTGCAGGGTGTACGTCACCGACTGCCCCGTCTGCAAGCCCTGGACATGGTCGTCGATAATGGCGTAGTGGGCATTGAGCGTGTTATTGAGATCGACCCGGCCAAAGCCGCTTACATTGTTGAACGGGTCAGCGCCCGGCAACTGGACAGCGCCGTTGACTAGCACCGCCTTCATCAGCGCACCGCTGGGGTTGGGGATATTGCGCGTCTTGTTGAGCCACTCGCGCATAAGCGCAGCGCCACCCGCCGTCAATGGCGTGGCCATGGAAGTGCCACCCATAAACGCATAGTCATCATTGAACGGCCCCCAGAAGGACTCGATGGGCGCCTGGGCCGCCTTCACCGAGAGGATCCACGAACCTGGGGCCACCACTTCCGGCTTGATGCGCCCATCTGCCGTCGGGCCGCGACTGGAGAAATTGGTCACGGTGTCTGGGTTGTCGCTCTGGCTCCCCTGGTCGGGCCGGTTATTCTCGGAGGCCCCGACTGTCAATACATTCTTGGCTGTGCCGGGCGAACCGACGGTGCGCGGCCCTGGTCCGGCGTTGCCGGCGGCATAGAGCACCAGATAGTCTTTGTGATGCCAGAGATAGTCATCGACCAGGCTGGAAAGCAAGCCATAGCCGCCATTGTCATTGGCGCCCCAACTGTTGCTGGAGATCCGGGCGCCCTCGTTGTAGCCCTTTGCCAGGAAGTCGCCGTTGAGGTCGATACACTGGATACCGGTGCTGCCATCGGTATTTAAGGCCATAAAGACCATCTGGGCCTCGGGCGCAACACCGGCATGGGATGCGGTATACAGATGGTTGGCCGGGTTGCTGCCCGACCGCACACCCCCACCGAGCACCGAGCCAGCCACATGCGTGCCATGGCCGTTCAAGTCTGTAAAGTTGGTCTTGGCGCGACAGGCCGGGCTGGAGAGGTTCATCTCGCTGGGGGCAAAGCCGCGCAGCAGCCGGTTGCCAAAATCGGTGGAAAGCTGGCCCTGCACACTCAGGCCAGAATCCGAAACGGCCACGATTTGTCCGGCGCCAAAATAGCCAAAGTCCTCCCAGACCGATTCGATGCCAATGATCTTGCGCCCTGGGCTGTTGGCCACCGTCGGCATAAGATAAGGTTCGACCCAACTCACATCGGGGTGCTGGGCGATGGCGGCAGCGCTGTGCGCTGGCGCCCGGAGGCGGAACAACACGCCCAAACCCGACTGCGCGCTTTCCTGGATCGTTGCACCCTGCGCCTGCAAGAAGGAGATCAAGGCGGCGGTCGCCACACCAGGAAAGGCCATAACATAGAACTCGGCATCCCCATCCTGACTGGCCGCTGCGCTCTGCATCTGCAAGGACGGCGCCAGTTTGTAATCGGGCAGGTAGGGGCCAACCCACCGCACCACCGGCAGCGAGGCAACGTTGGCCGCCTGGTCTGGCCGTATGCGCACGACATGCGTATTCTCCGGGACATAGCCAAGCACCTGGCCGCCCAGCGCCTCCACCTGCTGCGCCCAGGAACGTTCTACCGGCCCGTGGAACTGGACCAGATAGTAGGCCAGGCCCCTGGCGTTGACCTGTGCAGCCTGGATGGCGGCGCCGTTTGCTGGGCCGTCGTAAACAGGGTCGAATGTGCGGGTCTGCAAATAGATCACACCGGCAGGGTCCTGGCTGTGTACTGTTGAGGCTGGCGCAAGAACAAGCAGCACTGCAATCAGAACAAAGCTAAGCCGGCACACGCTGAATGAGGCCATCTCCTTTGTCTCCTTGCATGGGAAAGACTGGTCAATACGTACCGGTGGTTTTATCAATGAAGCTGCTGCGGCGGCAGCAAGGAGTATAGCACAATTTGCGCGCAGGCTCAATCATCTGCCTGTAAAGGGCGCGTGGCGTGATTGAAGAATTGACATAACCAGATCTGGCGGGTATACTCAAATCTTGTTGCTGCGAACAATGGGTTCGCAACGCCTTTTTGGCGGCAATTCAAAGAAAGCATCGGGCTGAGAGTGCGACTTGGCTCAATGAAGTCAAGGAGTACTCACAATGCAGTTTGAACAATTTTCCCTCGACCCGCGCATCGGCGCGGGCATCACCGCGGTTGGTTATACTACACCGACCCCTATCCAACAACAGGCCGTTCCTCTTATATTGCAAGGGCGCGATGTACTGGGCCTGGCGCAGACCGGCACCGGCAAGACGGCCGCCTTTGTCTTGCCTATTTTGCAACGGTTGACCAGAGGGCCACTCCGCCAGGTGCGGGCGCTGGTTGTCGCGCCGACACGCGAACTGGCCGAGCAGATCCACCAGAGCATCGTAGACTTGGGCCATCACACCAAGATTCGGAGCGTTCCCATTTACGGCGGTGTGAGCAAGTTTGGTCAGGTGGCAGCCTTGCGCCGTGGCGCCGAGATCCTCGTCGCCTGTCCTGGCCGGCTGCTCGACCACATTAGCGACGGAACTATCGACCTGTCGCGCATCGAAGTGCTCGTGTTGGACGAGGCTGACCGCATGTTCGACATGGGCTTTTTGCCCGACGTGCGCCGCATCCTCAAATATGTGCCAGCCCAACGGCAGACGCTGCTCTTTTCGGCCACTATGCCGGATGAGATCCGTACCCTGGCCGACCAGATCCTCACCGAGCCGGTCACAGTACAGGTGGACCCCATCGCGCCGGCCAAGACGGTCTCTCATGCACTCTACCCGGTGCCGGACAAGCTAAAGAGCAGACTCTTGTTTGTCATGTTGGAACGGACTGCCACCGGGCGTGTAATCATCTTTACGCGCACCAAGCGCCGCGCCCGCAACCTGGCCGCCGATCTGGACAGGCAGGGCTATCGCGTGGCTGCGCTCCAGGGCAACATGGCGCAGAATGCCCGCCAGGCTGCCATGAATGGCTTCCGCGATGGGAAGTACGATATCCTCGTTGCCACCGACATCGCCGCCCGCGGCATCGACGTGAGTGAGATCTCGCATGTCATCAACTTCGACATGCCCGATACCGCCGACGCCTACACCCACCGCATCGGGCGAACGGGCCGGGCACACCAGAGCGGCGAAGCCTTTACCTTTGCCACCCCGTCGGATGAACTCATGGTGCGCGACATCGAAAAGGTACTGGGCGCTCGCATCGAACGACGACGCCTGGAAGGATTCGACTACGGTGGCTTTGCGGTAGAGAGTGCCCCCAAGACAATCCAGGGTACCGGATCACGGCCGCGCAACGCCGCATCCTCGCGCACCCATCGTGGGAACGGCGGTGTGGCCGCAAGCCAGTCCAGATGGAGCGCGGTGGGTCGGGAGCCTAACGGTAATGGTCGCAACGAAAGTCGCCCGGCCACGTCCGGCGCACCGGCGCCACGTCGGGGACGGCGCCGCCCGGCCTTCGCCGGCAACCGATCAGCCTAAGAAATTGCCAGCCGGTTGATGGCCTGGGCCAGGGCAAAATCGCGCTGGCTGAGGGCGGCGCCGGCGGCATGGGTTACCAGGTCGATTGTGACCTGATTGTAGACATTGCGCCATTCGGGGTGGTGGTTGGCTGCTTCGGCGAGCAGTGCGACCTTTGTCATAAAGCCAAACGCGCCCACGAAATCTTTGAACTTGAACTCGCGATGGAGTTTACCGCCGACTACCGCCCAACCGGGCACGGTGGCAAGCTGGCTTTCGATTTCGGCCTCTGAGAGTGGCTGCACCTTTGGCATAGCTTCCTCCTAAACACGCTTCGGCGCTACCGGTTTGATGTGATTTGAGGTCGAGGAGTTCGCACACCATGTGCGAACTCCTCGTTTTGTGTGAAATCTTGGCGTCACTCGTTCCACAACAAAAAGTGACCGTGAGCAGCCAAGACTCACGGTCACCCTTTACGCTGTACGCCTCACGTCTCGCTCGTCACGTACCTCGCCCAAACACCGGTCGAAATTTATACCCATAGACAATCTGCCCCTCTGGCCCATCCTCGCGCAGCTTGCGTGTTACCATCTCGACCTGCATCCCAATCTGTACATCGCCGGGTTCGACATCGGTCAACTGGGCGGTCACCATTGGGCCATCCTCTAGTTTGACCAGGGCGATGGTGTAGGGCTTTTGATCCTCATAGCCTTGAGGGGCGTTGTACATAGTGCTAAAGCTGTAAACCTTGCCTCGCCCACTGAGGTTCTGGGTAAAGCGCATCCCATGGTCGGTGCGGGTGGGCGTCTCCATTAGTCGTCTCCGGCCATAACCGGCGCCGTAGCCTCCGGCAGTTTGATCAACGTAGGTAGTGCAAAAACTAGCACCGGTGCGCCGGCTTGCTGCATCGGTTGACGGCAGTGTGGGCAGATCTCCCGTGGCGGAAAGACCGCCTGGGTGCAGACCGAGCATACCTCAGCCTGCAAGCGATAGCGTTGTTTTTTTGTGCGCCACAGATTCGGAACCGCCATTGTGAACTATCTCCAAATTTGCTCAAGCGTTTCGATACATTGAGCTTCTACAATTCTTCAACAAACAGTGGGCATTATTTGTCCACTTGCTCTATTTTACACAATGACAGTCTAGCTTAACAGGGACTTCAAATCCTATCTACCTCGCCAACTTCTTGTTTTGATAGGTTTTGACAGTTCAGGCAAGCTCCTACACACCCAAAATGTGTGTCACAATCGTTGCTCCGCTGCCGCCGATATTCTGTGCCATGCCGATGCGGGCATTGCGCACTTGGTTGGCGCCCGCCTGCCCGGTCAACTGTTGCACCAGTTCGACGACCTGGTAGACGCCGGTGGCGCCCACGGGATGGCCGCGGCTCTTCAACCCACCCATGGTACTGATGGGCAGCTTGCCGTCGATCGCAATCAGGTCATCTTGCGCCCAGCGCCATCCCTCGCCGCGCTCGGCAAAGCCACACGCCTCCAGGCTCAGCGCGCTCATTACGGTAAAGGCGTCGTGTAGTTCGAAGAGGTCAATGTCAGCAAGGGTGACGCCGGCCTGTTGGTAGGCTTTGTGGCTGCTCAGGTGCGCCGCCTGGAGAAAGAGCGGGTCTTTGCGGTCGTGGACAGCGATGGTGTCGTTGGCGCTGGCGCTAGCGAGGACCTGCACCGCGCCGCGGTGGTGGCCGCGTGTGTACTCGTGCGCCCGTTCGCTGGGTACAAGCACCACGGCCGCGGCGCCATCACAGACCGGGCTGCTGTCCATGATATTGATGGGCGTGGCGATAAGCGGCGCCTTGATATAGTCTTCCCGGCTGATAGGCTCCTGGAACATGGCGTTGGGATTGTTGGCCCCATTGCGGTGAGCATTGATGCTAAAACCGGCAAAGGCATCCAGCGGCAGGTCGTATTCGTACATATAGCGCTGCATGAGCAGGGCGTTGAGACCAACAAAACTGACACCGTGCAGCGCCTCATATTCGGCGTCGGCAGCCGTGGCGAGGCCGGCTGTCGTGTCCTTGCCGACGGTGTCGGTCATCTTTTCCAGGCCGGCGACGATAACGACATCGTGAAAGCCGCTCGCCACGGCCATCGTTCCCAGTCGCAACGCTGCGCCGCCGCTGGCGCACGCTGCCTCGACCTTGGCGGCCTCGATGCCCTGCAAGCCACAATAGTCCGCCACCAGCGTCGCCAGGTGCTCCTGGTCGAGCAGGTTGCCGCTCAACATATTGCCCACAAAGAGCGCACCGGCCCGCTCGATTCCTGCATCGGTCATGGCCGCCGAGATCGCCGTACACGCGATCTCTCGCGCCGATTGATTCCATAACTCGCCGACCGGCGACTGGCCGATCCCGACGATGGATACATTGCGCATAAAGACAAAACTCCGTGTTTATCTCTAGGACCCGTCTCAATCTTTTTGGGACGGGTATGGAGTACGCTCTCGGCTGGCACCCCTCATGGGCGAATGGGGCGGAACGAGGACATTCCCATTCGCACGTGGACGTGCGAACTCCGCGACTATTAAGCCTTTAGAGTTGGGTACCAGCTTACTACGTTCTACGTTCTACGCTCTACATTCTGCGTTCTACTTCAAAATATAGTATGTCGCTTTTTTACTGCCAATACGTATCAACATATTCTTTTCCACCAGATCGGCCAGGTCGCGCCGGATGGTTTCGGCGCTGACACCGGGCGCCAGCTCCTGATATTCGCTGTTGGTGATGCGCCCGTGCGTCTGGATATACGCCAACGCTCGTTCTTGCCGTTCGTTGAGGAAGTGGTGGGCCCAGCGCTGTTGTTCGGGCCGGGCGCTGACCAGGACATCGCCCGCCGAATAGAGCGTTACCTTGAAGCCGGCTGTTGTCTCCTCGAAGAGTGGTTCGGGCAGACCGGCCTCTTGCATGGTGGCGATCATGCGGTCGATACCGTAGCCCAGCCGCTCGACATAGCCCAGGTCGCTCAATACGGCGACGATGGCCTCGTTGCGGCTGTAGCGTTCATCCTTCAGGTTGGCCAACGTCACATGGCCCGGGAGCCGGCCAGGGCTGTAGACCTCCAGCCGATCCTGGAACATGAGCAGCCGGATCCCTTCCCCGCGCACGCTGTAGTCGCGGTGCGCCACAGCATTGACGATGGCCTCGCGCACCACCGCCAGCGGATACTCGGTCGTCTCATCGCGGGCCAGGCCATTGATCTTCATCCCGCGGCGCATATTGCTGCCGACAAAGGCCTCGGCTTGGCGGATCTGATCGGCCAGCGCGCCGGTGATCTCCTGGCGCACAAATTCGTCCCCCATGGCCGCACCCATATAGCGCACACAGATGATCTCGGCGCTGCGTACAAAGCGTTGCGGCTGGCGGCCAAAGAGAAGGATGCCGGCGATTGTGGGCGTCATGTCGCCGTTTGCCGCGGTCGTTACGCAGCCACGCGCTTGCAACGTCTGCACCGGGTCTTCATCCGGCGCAACTGCGATGCGGTCGAGATAGCGGTCGACCTGCTGAGGGTCGAGATCGGCCAGTGTGGCCCCCTCGGCTGGAAGGCTTTCGAAGCCGGCGTCGCCCCGTTCGAGGAGCAGGCGGCGCAGTTCGGGTGTGGTGAGCGGGCGGTTTTGGGCGGCAGTGCGCGTCAGGTAGCTGCCGTGCAGGCTGTAGAGGTGGGGTAGCCCCGGCGGCACCTGCACCACCACAACATTGCCGCGACTGCTGGTTGCCACCTGTGGCGCAGGTAAGATCAGCGGTGGGTCGGTGAGCAGCGTTGCCTCGATTACGCCTTCACGCACGCTGGAAAGATCATGCTGCTTTTGTGGAACCCCTTTGGCCGTCACGCCAATCAGCACCAGCCCGCCGTTGGCATTGGCCAGCGCCGCCAGCGTCTCAGCAATCGTCCGCTGAGAGGCGTTGGCTGGCAAAAAGGCGATATGATCCTGCGGGCCGTTTTTCAGACATTCTAGCAATTCCACTTCGGGCATTGCTGCGAAATGGCGACGAATGAGCATGGCAACGTTTAGGATTACAGATAAACGACGATAGTTCAGAGGCCGAGAATCTGCCGGCATGATAACCCAACTACTCCAGGGGATGCCGGAATGGAGAGTACGTTCCGCACAAAGAGACGGTGGGGCGTCGCTGGTTCCGCCAGCGGCGGTTGATGGTCGAGTTCAAAAAGCAGCCAGCGCTGTTCAGCCGGCCCCTGCTCTCCCTCCGGCCTCACCACTACCTGGGCGCAGACCGGCATAATCCGTTCCAAGCTGGGGCTGGCGTTCTCAAGCTCGCGTACTGCCACGGTTGGATAGCCGAGGATTTCTTCGACACGGTCGAGAATGTCGAAACCGATGAGCTGGCTGATGCTCGCCTGTCTTGCTGAGTCTTCGCGCAGAGCCGGTGTCGAGAGCGCAAGCCTGTGGTCAGGATGCAGCAGATACGCAAGGACAACCCCTTCGGGATAAAAGGGGTGGGCTGGCGGGCCGTGACAGAAGTGCAACCCCAGGTCGGTCTCGGTAAAACGGATCGCCTGCTGGTACGCCGCCGGATCAAAAGTTTCCGCCTCGACCAGGTCGTGGCGAACTTTGCGACAGAAAAGGTTGCGGTCGTGGAGCGGCACTGTGCTTACAATCGAGAGGATGGGTGCCGGCGCCCGCTGCCACGCCGCCCAGTCCACGCCCTCGAAGCCACCCGGCGCGTAGAGTTGCGCCACGCCGTAGCCCTCGTTGACGCTCCGCCACCAGACAAAGGTAAGATAGGTATCGCCCCCCCGCAAGATCAGCAAGTCGGGCCGGGCCGGTGTGGCGTCAAAACCGGCGCCCGTATAAGCCACCTGGGTGACAACCACCGCATCCCGTTGATCAGGCGCTGCGATAAACCCCTGGCCGGAACCCGTCCAGTAGTTGGGCAGGATCGGGTAGGGGTTGAGAAAACTGCTGGGCCGGATCGCCAGCCGCTCATTTTCATCGGTGACTACCGCCTCGGACTGTGGGTCGAGGATCAGCGCACCCACCGGCCCCACCCCCCCGCTGTGGTCGTAGGTATAGAGCAAGAGATATTCGCTGGCGTCGTCATCATCGATGTTGATGGTTTGCAACTGGCCGACCGGTTGCCAGTCGGGTGGCAGAAAGTCGGTCAGGTCGAGCGTGAGCGTGGCTTGGCGGTTGACAAAGGGCAGACAGCCGCCGAGCAGCAGCGCCGCCAGCAGCAAAATCGACCACGCACCGATCCGCAAGCGGTGGAGGAAGGAGTATCGGAGAATGAGAACGCGTACAGCCAAATGACCGTGTGTCATGAACAACCATCATTAGTAGGCGAACAGGCGCACAGAATGGCAAAAGCCACTCAAATTGTAGCCTAGATCTGCCCACAATGGTAAATTCTGACGGGCCCTCCGGGAGGTGGCTGCGGAGTCGCTGGTTGTATGCTACAGGAAGTAGGCCAACACGAAGATCGCCAGTTGCACGGCGAATGTCCAGCCGAAGAGTTTCCACGACTGCGAAGTGCCAACACGGCGGCTATGGTACTCGCCCGTGGCAATGGCGAATATCGCTACGGCCACGCCCAAGATCAACACGACGATGTTGCTCAGTGTCGCGCCCGACCAGTAGGCATTTTCAACCCGGCGGGGAAACTGGCCGCCCTGGCTGACAATAAAGACAAAAAGGCGCAGCACGAGGTCGCGCACAACGACGATTTCGACCATTGCCACCCCCACGCTGCCCAACCAAAGGAGAAGCGCCAGCGGGCCAGCACCAAAACGCAACCACTTCATCCGGGGCGCACCAGTCTAGGTGACCCCTTGCAAGGTCAGCTCTTCGGCCAGGTGGCAGGCCACAAAGTGATCCGGCTCGACCTCGCGCAGGCGGGGCGTCTCGCTCTTGCAGAGGTCGCGGGCATAGCGGCAGCGAGGGTGGAAATAACAGCCGGGCGGTGGGTTGGCCGGGTCGGGCACCTGCCCTTCGAGCGGAATACGGTTGGAGAGGTTGCGCGGGTCGGGTTTGGGCACGGCAGACAGCAACGCCTCGGTGTACGGGTGTAACGGGTGGCTGTAGAGCTCTTCCGAAGTCGCCATTTCCACCAGCCGCCCCACGTACATGACTGCAACCCGGTCGGAGATATGCTCCACCACGCTGAGGTCGTGGGCCACAAAGAGATAGGTGAGGCCAAACTCCTTCTGCAGATCCTGCAACAGGTTGAGCGTCTGCGCCTGGATCGACACATCGAGCGCCGAAACCGGCTCGTCGAGGATGATCAGCGACGGGCGCAGGGCGAGCGCACGGGCGATCCCAATGCGCTGGCGCTGGCCGCCGGAGAATTCATGGGGGTAGCGGCTCATGTGCTCGCGGCGCAGACCGACCGCCTCCAATAACTGTTCAATGTCGTCGTCAGTCTTGGCGCCCATGTCCAGACCGTGGACTTGCAGCGGTTCGCGGATGATCTCGGAGACGCTCATGCGCGGGTTGAGCGAATTGATGGGGTCCTGGAAGATCATGGCGATCTCGCGGCGCACGAGCTTTAGTTTGTCCTTGGGCAGTGACAGAAAGTCCACTTCCTTTTCATTGCCGTTGCCTGCCAGCACCCGGCTGCGAAACGTGACCTTGCCCTCGGTCGGCTCATAGAGGCGGATGGCGGTGCGGCTGGCTGTCGTCTTGCCGCAGCCGCTCTCGCCTACCAGGCCCAACGTCTCGCCTCTGCGGATAAAAAAGCTCACGTCATCCACGGCTTTGACCTGTCCGATCACGCGGCGCAACAGCCCGCGCTGGATTGGGAAGTACTTCTTCAGGCCCTGGACATCGAGCAACACTTCACCGTGCTTCGACTGCTGCGCCATGCTTCACCTCGCTCATCACCTTTTCATCATACAGCAGGCACGCGGCCTGGTGGCCGTTGCCGACCGTGAGCAGCGCCGGCTCGATCCGGTTACAGAGACCCGGTATCATCTCCGGGCAGCGGTCGCTGAAGGGGCAACCTGTGGGGATGCTAAAGACATCGGGCACCATGCCCCGGATCGCTTCCAACCGGCCGCCGCGCACCTTACCGATCTTGGGGATCGATCGGAGCAGCGCCCTGGTATACGGGTGTTTGGGGTTGTAGAAAATATCATCCACGCTCCCGCTTTCGACGATGCGCCCCAGATACATCACCGCCACATCCTTGGCCATCTCGGCAATGACGCCCAGATCATGGGTGATATACATGATGGCCATGCCAAACTCGGCCTGAAGATCGCGCATGAGGTCGTTGATCTGCGCCTGGGTCGTGACATCCAACGCGGTGGTCGGTTCGTCGGCAATGAGCAGGCTGGGGTTGCACGAGAGCGCAATGGCGATCATCACCCGCTGGCGCTGGCCGCCGCTCAACTGGTGCGGGTAGCTGTCCACCCGCTGGCCGGGCCGCGGGATGCCGACTTTGGCGAGCATCTGCACGGCAATCTCGCGAGCCTCTTCTTTGGTGACATTGCGGTGCGCCCGGATGGCCTCTTCCATTTGCGTTGTGACTTTTTTGAAAGGTGTCAGGTGAAGCATCACCGCCTCGCCGATATGCACCCCTGCCGTGTAAACAGGCGTCAGCGAACTCATCGGCTCCTGGAAGATCATGGCGATCTCCCCCCCACGCAGGCTGCGGATCTTGTCGCCGTCGGGGTGCAGCTTGGTGATGTCGATGATCTCCTCACTGGCCGTGGCGCCCTGGGCGCGCTGGCGCTGGTGGAAGAGGATCTGCCCGTCCACGATCTTGCCGTTCTTGGCCAGCAGCTGCATGATCGCCCGCGCCGTCACCGACTTGCCCGACCCGCTCTCGCCGATGATGCCCAGCGTCCGGCCGCGGTGGATGGTAAAATTGACCCCTTCTAGCGCCCGCACAATCCCCCGCCGCACCTGAAAATGGACACGAAGATTTTTGACTTCTAGGAGAACGGAATCGTCATTCATGAAGTTTCTCCACAACGTGGTGCGTGGCGCATGTTACCGCCCGCTATACGGGTCCAACGCATCGCGCAGCCCATCGCCCAGCATATTGAAACCGAGGATGGCGATGATGATAAAGGGTACCGGGGTAAGGAGCCACGGCGCAAAGTTGATCGCTCGCACGCTGGAGACCTCCTGCAACAAGACGCCCCAACTGGTGAGCGGAGGGCGCAGACCTAGGCCCAACCAACTCAGCGCCGTCTCGGCCAGGATCATGCCAGGGATGGCCAATGTGGCGATGACGATGATGTGGCTCATCGCACCGGGGATCAGGTGGCGGAACATGAGGCGCCGGTCGCTGGCGCCAAAGCTGCGGGCGGCGAGCACATACTCGCGTTCGCGCAACGAGAGCACCAGCCCGCGCACCTGGCGCGCCAGCCCCCCCCAACGCACAAAAGCCAGGATGAGCGTGAGCATAAAGTAGACCCAGATGGGCGACCACTGGGGCGGAATCGCCGCGGCCAATGCCATAAAGAGGGGAATATCCGGGAAGGCCGATAAGAATTCGGTGACGCGCTGTACTACGTTATCGGTCGACCCGCCGTAAAAACCAGAGATCACGCCAAAGACCGAGCCGAGCACGAGCGTGAGGACCTGCCCAATCAGACCAACCAGCAGTGAGAGGCGCCCGCCATATACGATGCGCGAGAAAATATCACGCCCCAGCCGGTCGGTGCCAAAGATATAGGCGTGCGCCTCGGCGTCGTCGGGATGTGTCCCAAATAGATGGCGGTTTCCTGGGATCAGGCCGGCGAGCTTGTAGGGTTCGCCCTGGACAAAGAAGTAGAGCGGGTAGCGCTTGGTGGTGTCAACTTCATAGTACCGTTTGCGCAACTGCATGTCCACCTTCTGTTCCAGCCCATAGACAAAAGGCCGCAGATGGAAGTTCCCCTCTACATCGATAAAGCGCGGCCATTGTGGGCGCGCTTCGAGATAGTCGGACTTGTGCTCCAACAGATAGGGTGCGGCAAACTCCGCCAGCACGGCGAAGAAGAGGTAAAAACTGAGCACAATGAACGCGCCCAGCACCGCCAACCGGTTGCGCTTAAACTTCCACCAGACCAGGCTCCAGTAGCTCTGGCTGATCGCCTTGGCCTGTTGTGTCGGGCGTACAGCAGCGCCCGCAGCTTCCGCAACGGCCATACTCACCTCCGGTTCTGGGGGGAATAGGGGGTGGGGAGTAGGGGGTGGGAGACATGGTTACACCCCACTCCCTATTCCCCATTCCCCACTCCCTAATCATATCGAATCCGCGGATCCGCCCACGCCAACACAATATCCGACAACAGGTTGCCGATCAGCAAGAGCATGGTAAAGAAGACCAGGCAGGTGCCGGCCAGATACATATCCTGGCGTTGCAGCGCCCGCACAAAGAGCGGGCCAATGGTGGGCAGGTTCAAGACGATGGAGACCAGCGCGCTGCCAACGATGATGTTGGGGATCGCCTCCGAACCCAGAATTACGATCAAGGGGTTGATGGCGATGCGCACCGCATGTTTCCAGACGACGACACGATTCTTGAGACCGCGCGCTCGCGCCGCTTCGACAAAGGGTTGGCCCAGCGTGTCCAGCAGATTGCCGCGCATGATCCGCATGAGACCCGCCGTCCCCGTCACCGCCGAGATCAGCGCCGGCAGCCACAGATGTTTGAGTAGGTCGATGACCTTGCCCACACTCCACGGCGCGTCCCGATATTCGGACGAGAAGAGGCCGCCAATGTCCTGCCCAAAATAGACGACGGCAAAGAAGAGGACGATCAGGGCAAAGAGAAAGCCCGGCATTCCCAACCCAATAAAACTGATCACGGTAAATATCTGGTCGCCGATGGAATACTGGTTTACGGCCGAGTAAACACCGATGGGGATGGCAATGGCCCAGGTGAGGATCAGCGTAGCCAGGGCCAGAAGCACAGTTAAGAGCAGGCGCTGGCCGATCAGGTCGCGCACCGGACGTTCAAATTCAAACGACTCGCCAAAGTCACCGCGGACGAAATTGGTCGCCCATGTCACATACCGTTCGAGCAAGGGTCGATCCAGCCCATAGCGCGCCCGGTATTCGTTGATGCGCAACTCGGCGCTGCGGTCTCCACGGGCCTGCAAATCGGCGATCTTTTGGGTCAAGAAATCACCGGGTGGCAGCTCGATGATCAGAAACCCGACAAACGAAACCAGCACCGTCATGACCAGTGCGTAGCCCAGGCGACGAGTAATGTAGGCCAGCATAGTACCTCCCCGGAAGTAGGAGGTGCGATGCACTTTTCAAGTGCGTTGCACCGGTAACGCCCTGTCTAGCCTGATGTGTCAGTACACCTTGTTCCTACGTCACGATTCAGCCTCATCGTACTCGTTCTCGTACTCGACAAAGATCTTGGAGAACGAGAACGAGAACGAGAACGAG
>QEUW01000263.1 GCA_003577005.1 Chloroflexota bacterium
GGGGGTAAAGGGCCACGGTTCCGGTCCACGGCGAACCCCGCGCCCCAGGACCATCGGCTCGTCAGTGAAAAGGGCGACGATGGTGCTGCCAAAGTGATCCTGCAGGTGGGCGTAGTATTGGTCGTGTGTGTGGCGCAAAAAGGACACAACAGCGGCGGGGTTGAGAATATCCCCGGCGGGGGGTGCGGTGGCCTGTTGGTCTTCTTCCTCGGCGAAGACCCCGCGGATCGTGCCGCCGCTGTAGACGTGCCAGAGCGCCACCAGCCGCCATTCGCCCGCTGGTACAGCGTAGCGCACCAGTTCGGGTTCGTGGATTTCGAGCAAGGTCAGGCTGTCGGGGTCGAGCGTATCCGGCGCAACCAGGCGGCCCATTACCGCACAGAGCAGTTCATCGTTGAGCGCCCGGCCCGGGTTGGGGTGCCAGAAGCCGGTCGCCGGCCCGTGGACCGTGGTCTGCCGGGCGATGAGGCAACGCTGCGCATAGGCCGGGTCTTCGGCCACGACGCGCCCCTGCGCCGAGCCGGACGGGTACGAGCCTTCGTCGTACAAGACGACCTTCATGTCGAGGCGCGCCGCCTCTTCCACCACGATGCGCACCAGGCGAAAGAACTCGTCGGTGAGGTAGCCTACCCGGCGCGACAGCCCAATGCGCGGGTGGATCAGCACACCGCCAAACCCGTTGTCATAGAACTCGCGCAACTGGCGCAGCAACTCGGTCTCATCTAGATCGTCATTCCAAAACCAGAAGGGGATCACGCCAAACTCACGCGGCGGGTCGGCAAAGTGCTCGTGGAGCAGCGGGCTGTGGGTCATCACGTTTGACACCTCCTGTTGGAAAAGTCCCGCAATTTGGGCAGAATCTGGCGGCGTTGGCAGAGTTGGCGGCCAGTTTACCATACTCTGCTACATCTACGCCACAGGAATGCCGCGTGGCCCGCCCGGCAGTGAAGATCCGCCAAAGCACCAGGCGAGAATTCTTATCTGCCCGTATTTTGTGATAAAGTTTGGTATCGACTTCTTACGTCTGGAAAGTGGAAATGAGCAGACAGAAACCAAACATGCGAAACATAGCCGAGGTGGCGAATGTTTCGCTTTCGACTGTTTCATTGGTGCTGAACAACCGGCCGGGCATTTCGTCCGAAACCCGTGAACGAGTTTTGGCGGTGGCAGCCGAACTAGGGTACGAGCCATCGACAGGGGGGGCAAACGGTGCGGGCGTCGCTATTGGGCTGCTGATCGAGCAGAGTTCCATGTCGGTGCTGGTCGATATCTTTTACGGGGAGATCATCCGCGGCTTTCAGACCGAGGCGCAACGGCTGGGCTACCATGTCCTTTTGCACATGTTTGATCGGTCCTCCGAATCGCTGGATGTGCTCCACCAGCGTTTTACCAACAAGGTGCAGGGGTTGGTGGTTGCCAACGACGGCGATATTACACCAGAAATGGTGGTGCAGTTTGAGGAGGCGGATCTGCCCCTGGTGCTGGTCGAGAACTATGTGCCCGGCCATCAGTTACCCTGTGTGCTCGGCGACAACTTTACGGCCGGCTACACCGTGATGCACCATCTCCTGAAACTGGGCCACCGCCGGATCGCTGTTTTGCAGGGGCCGGTCAAGTACAGTAGCCTGGTTGACCGGCTGCGGGGTGTCCTGGCGGCGGCAGCCGAGGCAGGGTTGCTCATTCCACCCGCATACATGCCGCAGCCGCACTCTGGCCATCCGCAAAAAGGCTATCTGCAGATGAAAGAGATCCTGGCGCTGGCGGACAGGCCGACGGCGGTGGTGGCGATCAGCGACAAGACCGCCTTTGGCGCAATGGAGGCGATCCGCGAGGCGCAACTGCGTATTCCGCAAGACATTGCCGTCGCCAGCATCGACGATGTGGCCGAAAGCGCCTACACCCGCCCGCCCCTGACCAGCTTTCACATTCCTCGGCGCAACATGGGCATCCTTGCCATGCAGAAGCTGCACCGCATCATCAAGGGGGAGCCGGAAGTTGCCGTCAAGAGCATTGTCTATGGCGATCTGGTGGTGCGAGAGTCCTGTGGCGGTCAGCGGCTGGCGACAGCAGAACCGGGCGTAAGCTGAGCTATCATCTCTCGATTTTCTCTATACCATTCGCCTGAGCAACATGGAGCGGAAGCGTAGCAAACTCTACTCTGGCCCAAAGGGATAGTGTTCGACTTCGTCCTCGATGGCCTTGATCAGGATTGAGATCTCTCGTTTGTCCTCTTCGTCCAATTCCAGGGCGCCGGCCGGAGCGCGCTCGACCAGCGAAGTAAAGACCCCACGCCGTTTGAGGATGTAACGCATAAAGGGGTGCGTCTCCAGGTTGATCAGCGGGAGCAGCCGGGTGTGGAGCGCCCGTGCGCCGGCCTCGTCGCCGGCCCACCACTTCTCTATCACTTTGGCCAGCAGGTCGGCGATCTCGCAGGCGGGCATACAGCCGTTGGCCCCGCGGCGTAGTTCGTCGGGCAGAAAGCGACCGGCAAAGCCGCCAAAGATCGTCTTCACCTTGTCGCCCACCAGGCCGTGTACCTCGGCGATATGTTTCGGGCCAGGTGGACGCTCCTCTTTGATGTACTCGATGCTTGGCACATCTTCCACCAGTTTGGCGATCTGTTCGCCGGTGAGCGGCGCATAGGCGGCGGCGTTCTGCACCATGATCGGCCCATCGTAGACTTCGGCCAGACGGTGGAACATCTCGATGGCGATGGCGGCGTTGCTGCGCGCCGGGGCCATGGCGATGATGCTATCCGCCCCGGCCTTTTGCGCGGCGCGGGCAAAGAGCAGCACCTGTTGGATCGAGATGCCCGAGCAGCCAAAGACCACCGGCAGCCGCCCGTTGACCTCTTCGAGCACAGCGTCCAGGTTGCGGATGCGTTCTTCCTCGCCCAGGAAATAGAATTCGCCCACCATCACCGGCCAGACGATGCCGTGCTGCCCGCTGCGGCAGCAGAAGTCGGCGGCGCGGCGCAGATCGGCTGTGTGGATCTCGTAATCTTCACGGTAGGGGGTGGGCAGCAGGCCAAAGACGCCTTTGAGATGGGTGAAGCGGGGCATGTTCGGTTCTCCTTGTTCTCCGAAGTTAGAAGCTGTTTGAAAAGGGGAATTGCCGCCTTGCGTTGCACGCCCAGCGTGCGATGCACCTGGGAGGCTGCCTTCGTCGAAAGGTGCAACGCACCGGTTGCCACCCCACTTTTCAAACAAGTTCTTAGACAGGCCGGATCATGCAGATGCGCGCGTCAAGGTCTAGCCCGCCGGCGGCTTCGTCAGCGCGCACCTTGCGCAACCCCGGCCCAAGCTCCTGCTCGCGGAGGGAGCGAAAGCCGAGCCGGTGATAGTAGGGTGCGTTCCAGGGGATCTCGGCAAAGGTGGATAGCGTCACCGCTGAATAGCCACAATCCCTGGCCCACGTTGCCACCTCATCGATGAGACGTGCGCCAAGTCCCCGGCGGCTGTGTTGCGGATGTACGTCGAGCTCATGTAGATAGGCGGTTCCATCGATGGGGTGCGCGACGGCAAAACCGACCGGCTCACCGGCTGAATCGACTGCCACCCAAATTTTGCCGTGGCGAAGCCAATGTTCCAACTGTTCAAGATCCATGCCATCATCGTCGGCGATCCAGGATTGATCGGTGTCGCGGAACCGTTGCGCCGCCACCTTTTCGATGACTTGCAGCTTGGGCAACTCATCTTGCCGCACCAATCGGATCATATAATCTGGCGGTTGCATCGGCGCGATTACTCCTTGTAGCGATCATCCGGTCGCCAGAAGCCGAGTTTGGGCGTATTCCACTCGTCCGTGGGCAGGAACATCGTCCCCGGCGTGCGCAGGTTAGCCTCAATCGCCTCCAGGTTGAGATCTACACCCAAGCCCGGCGCTTCGGGCACCTTGACATAGCCGCCGGCCATGTAGTCGGGCGCCAGACCGGTGACCAGGCTCTCCCAGTGCGGCATGTCCAGGCCGTGATGCTCCAGCGAAAGAAAACTGGGGATGGCTGCGGCGCAATGCACATTCGCCATAAAGCCAATCGGAGAGCCGGCACAATGCAGCGCAGTGGGGATGCCGTAGCGTTCGCCGTAGTCGGCGATCTTCTTGGTCTCCATCATCCCGCCGGAAGTGAGCAGGTCGGGGTGGAGGATGTCGATGGCGCTGCGTTCGATCCACTCGCGGAAGCCGTCCCACAGGTAGATCTCTTCGCCGGCGGCGATGGGGGTGCGCAGCGCATCGGCCACCCGTTTGTGACCTTCGATGTCCCACCAGGGCATGGGGTCTTCGATCCAGGCCAGGTGATAAGGCTCCCACGCCTCGCCCAGGCGGATCATCTCGTCAAGCGTCAGGTAGCCGTGCCCAAAGTGGTCGGTACAGAGCGAGATTTCATCGCCGACAGCCTCGCGAATGGCGGCTACGACTTCGACCGACGCCGCGATCCCCTTGTCGGTGAGCCGGGCGCCTGCGCCGGCGCCGGGGGCGCGCCAGCGGCGGCCCAGCTCGTATTCCCCTTGCGTCGCCTGGCCCACCAGTGCGCCGGGTGTTGTCTCAAAGAGCTTGGGGCGGATGTCGAATTTGATAAAGGTCAACCCCAACGCCTTGCGCCCTGCCAGCGCCTTGCGGTAGCCTTCGGGCGTCGGTTCATCGGGTGCGGGCGTATCGGCGTAGAGACGCACCTTGTCGCGGTATTTGCCGCCCAACAATTGGTAACAGGGCACGCCGTAGACCTTGCCCACCAGATCCCAGAGCGCGATCTCGATGCCAGAGACGCCGCCGCCCTCGCGCCCCCAGTTGCCAAAGCGCTTGATGGCGCGGAAGATCATATCCACGTTGCACGGGTTCTGGCCCAATAACATGCTCTTGAACTGGAGCGCGTTCTCCTTGTGGCCGGCGTCGCGCACCTCGCCCAGACCGTAGACGCCCTGATTGGTGTCGATGCGGAGGATCGGATAGTCATAAATGCTGGCAACCACCGCAATGCGGATGTCGGTGATCTTGAGGTCGGTCGGCCGCGAGTGAGTGTTGATGGCGTTTTCCACCCGGCCCAGTTGTTGCTCGGTTTGAGAAGAGTGCGACACGGTTGACTCCAATCTGGAAACTGAACCGCGGGTTGCACGGAGACGCGCCAATAAAGGTCTATCGCAAAATCTGCGCAAATCAGCAACATCCGCTAAATCCGCGGTCTGTAGTTGATCTACGAAATAGGCCTCAGTCCCTGCGGGCGGATGAGCAGAACCAGGATGATAATGGCAAATGGAATGACCGGCTTGAAGCCAAAGTCCAGGCCGGCCCAGGTATTGAGCAACTGCATGAGCGTATTTTCGGCAAATCCAACCACGTAGGCGCCCAGGATCGCGCCGGGGAAGCTGGTCATGCCGCCCAGCACAACCGCAGCAAAGACCGACAAGATCGCCAGCCAGCCGACCAACGGGTTGACAAAGGTCTGAATGCCCCACAGCGCACCGGCGACGCCCGCCAACCCGCCGGCCAGGAGCCAGGTCAGGTCATGCACGCGATCGACGGGGACGCCAATGACTTTGGCAAGATTCAAGTTGTCGGCCAGGGCGCGCATCTCGCGGCCAAGTGGGGTGTAGCGCAGCAAGAGACTCAACAAGATGACCAGGACAATGCTGGTAGGCACAACCCAGAAAAAGATATTTGTAAGCGTCAGCCACGGTGTCTGCACCCAGATGGTCTGCAAGACGGCGATGCGTTTGTCGAACAATGCGTAACGGTCGGCCAGCAGAAAGAGAATATAACGCAGGATCAGGCCCGTGGCAAACGAGGCCAGGATCAGGGTGTAGGTCGAGGTTCGCTGTCGCGCCAATGGCCGATAGACCACTCGATGGGCCAGCCACGCCACCAGCGCACCTCCCGCCGAGGCGGCAGCCAGCACCACCAGGGGACTGGATGAGAGGCCCAACGATACAACCAATGCCACGTAGGCGCCCACAGTGATCAACTCGGCGTGGGCAAAATTGGGCAATTTGACTACAGCCAGCGTCAGCGTCAGCCCAAGCGCCATGAGCGCATAGAGGCTCCCAACCTGGATGGAACGAACAAGCGAGTCGACAAGGAGTGTAGTGGTCAAGGGATGTAAGAATTTGCCAGATTCAGTAGAGTAAGAATTTGTAGTGCGAGTCTATTTTGTAATCCACTGAGATTAGAGAATAAGACCAGCGACCAATTCACGGTAGGTATCGAGATCATTCAGAGAAGTGTGGATATACTTGTACACTCGACGGTTATCCACCTTCTGATAGACATGGACCAGGAGATTGCGAAAGCGAGCCATTTGCTGAAGTCGTTCAGCGAGTCCACGCTCCATCAACCCCATTTCCACAAGCACCTCAAAACAGTCTGCATAGTCGTCACATCTGCCGTATGTAATCCATCGCTACCGGTGCGAAATCGAGATAGCGATCCCAAGTGTGTTCCAAAAAGTGCGTGTACTTCTCCTCGTCGTTTATGAGGAGAGGTATCCCTTTGCTGCGTTGTAGCAAAAACCAAGCGTAGCCTCGTTGATGACCCTCACATCGACCGCAAAAGGCAGCACGCTCCGCAAGCGACGCTCCAGGTCAAAACAGAACTCAAAGTCCGCTTCAGCCGGGATCAACCGGCGGTCGACAAACAGGGCAATGTCTACATCGCGAAAAGTTTTGTCCTGTGCGGCCGAGCCATAAAGAATGGCAAAGTAGATGCCAGGGACCGTTTGCAAGCTATGTCGGAGCGCTTCCCGGTATTCTTTTGATAGCATGGGTCGATTATACCGGTTACCGCGTCAGATCACAAGCCATCTGGCAGCCCTGCTCGGCAATTTCCAATCTGACTTTGGGCCAGAGAGGTGAGGCTTTTGCGTTTCGACCCAGCCTATTGTCTCTGATAGACGCGTAACCTATCGGCCCGATTTCCGTCCCCATATATGGATACAGCCTGTCCACGACCGTGTTCTCTACTGGCCGCAGGAGCGCAAGCATGAGTGAAAAAGTAAGAGTCACCCTTCGCCTCCAACAGGAGGCACTGGAGCTTGCCTTGCGGCACGGGTATGCTACCCGCCGTACGCTGGGCGAGTTTCTCAGCCAGCTCATCCTGGATTATCATCAGCGGCACAATCGGCGGGTGGCTCCCTATCCTTCTTTTGAGGAATGGCAGCGCTTCAAGGAGGAGGCGGAACAACTGCTTCGTTCAGAATCAGGCAGAGCAGGCACGGAAAAGCCGGCGTAATCACCGCACGCCGGCCTCTGCGTGTAAAAGGATGTCACACCCACCTGCAACCGAAGATGGCTAGAGGGAGAGGTTCCGAGCTAGACCATCTCGCGCACCCGGTCGGCCACCACGGTGAGAGCGATCTTCTCGCGGTTTGGTTGTCCTTTGGCCAGGGCCTGAGCAAAGTGCAGGGCCTGTTTTGGCTCGACCTTGGGTGGCATCGGCGGTTCGTGCGGGTCGACCACGGCCTCGACGACTACCGGCCCAGACGTCGCCAATGCCTGTTCGAGAATGGCGCCGCAGTGGGCCGCGTCCTCGATAGTAAAGCCAGTTGCGCCAAATGCCCGCGCAACGCCGGCAAAATCGATGGGCTGCAACTCACAGCCGTACTCGGGATTCCCCTGAAAGACCATCTGCTCCCAGCGGATCATCCCCAGCGTGTTGTTTTTGAGGACGATGATTTTGACCGGCAGGTTATATTTGACGCAGGTGGCGAGTTCCGCCATGAGCATGGAGAAACCACCGTCGCCGATAAAAGCAACGCAAGGTCGATTGGGGTAAGCAAGCTGGGCAGCAACAGCATAGGGCAGCCCGCAACCCATCGTGGCGAGGTTGCCTGAAACGCCATACAACTGGCCGCGCTTGACCGGAATCTGCCGTGCCCACCAGATGGTGATGGTGCCCGAGTCGCACGTGACGATGGCGTTGGACGGCAGGCGCTTACCTAGCTCCCAGGCCACAACCTGTGGCTTCATCGGATGGTCCTGGCGCGAACCGCGCTCGGCCATCAACTCCCACCACGCTTGCATCTCTTTTTGTGCGGTTGCGAGAAAACTACGATCCTCTTTGCGCTGGAGCAAAGGGAGAAGGTGCAGGAGTGTCTGCCGGCAGTCGCCCACCAGCCCCACGTCAACCGGATAGCGTAGGCCAATCCGCACCGGGTCGATATCGATCTGGACGGCGCGGGCCTGGCCTGGCTTGGGTAGGTACTCCATGTAGGGAAACGACGTGCCGATCATCAAGAGCAAGTCGCAGTTTTCGATTGCCTCCTGTGAGGGCGCCGTCCCCAGATGGCCGATGCCGCCGGTGGTGTAGGGGCTATCGTCGGGAACGGCAGCCTTGCCGAGCAACGCCTTGATAATTGGAGCGGCAAGTGTATCAGCCAGACGCTCCAACTCCTCACCGGCGCCCAGCGCGCCGCGACCGCACAAGATGGCAATGCGTTGGCTGGCGTTGATCAATTCGGCAGCGGCCTGTAGATCGCGTTCATTGGGCAGACCTGCGCCCACTGCGTATTCATCCGAGGCAAACGGACCTGGATTGCGTTTGGACCGCTCGCGGCGGTCCACCTCTTTTTCTTGTAGATCGATAGGAAAGGTGATGTGCGCCACCCCTCGGCGCCCCAGCGCATGACGACAGGCCAGATTGGCAATGCCATCGACATGCGCCGGCCCCATGACGCGCGCGTTGTAGACAGTTACATCCTCAAACAGCCGGTCGAGATTGACATCCTGCTGCCCGTAGGTATGCATCAGGTCGTGGTAAGTGTTGCCGGTGATCGCCAGCACCGGCTGGCCGTCCATCTTAGCATCATAGAGACCGTTGAGCAGATGGATCGCACCTGGGCCAGAGGTGGCCAGGCAGGCCCCCAATTTGCCGGTAAACTTGGCGTGAGCACAGGCCATGAGCGCGGCCGACTCCTCATGCCGCACCTGGATAAAGCGAATCTGCTCCTGGCGTTTGCGCAATGCCTCCATGATGCCGTTGTTGCCATCACCCGGCATACCAAACACCGTATCGACGTCCCAATCGTGGATCGTCTCAATCAACACATCTGCGGCGGTATCTGCCATGATCAGCCTCTTTTTTCCCGTGATCTGAACAAAAAGTCAAAAGCGGTTCGCCGAGAACACAGAGGCTGTTCTCTGCCCACTCCGGTCTTTTCTGTGTCCTCTGCGAACCGCTTTTGGCGCCGAGTTTGTCTAGATCAGGAGTAAACCAGTGGCGACTCGATCTGCTTACAGAACTATGCACAATCCGCGCCGGTTGGTGATGGGTGTGAAGCCACATTGCCCCACACCTTTACTCCAGCCATCAGTGGCCTTGGCCTCCACGTTCCACCTGTGCGCCGTGGATTTCGCCCCGCCAGGCACCGGTCTCGGCGCCACGGGACTCTATAAACTCTTTGAACCGCTCCAGATCACCCTCAACCCGCCGCTCGACAAAACCGAGCGCATCGCCTACATTTTCGACCGCACCTTCGGGTTCATAGTCCAGGCGCAGGGTCAGGCGCGTCTGATTTGCGCCCATAGGCTGGAAGCTGACTGTACCAGCGTTATAGGAGCCAGTGGTGCTGCGCCAGGCCACACGCTGGTCGGGAGTCTGCTCAATAATCTCCGCATCCCACTCTTCAGTCTTACCACCGATGTTGGCGCGCCAGTGGGTGTATTTATCTCCCCGCTGCTGCACCTGCTCGACCCCTTCCATGAACCGAGGAAAGTCCTCAAATTGTGTCCACTGGTTATACGTCGTCCGCACGGGTACATCAACTGTAATCGACTTCTCGATAGTTTTCATTTGACCTCCTGGCGTTTCTGGTTTGCGATGCTCTCTTACCCCGCGAGATGAGATACCCCTGTGTAAGAGTTGCAAACACACGATTCGGCTTATTGAGGTTATTATGAGGAACAGTGAATGCTGAGCATATAGGTAGAGAGATAGAGCAGCGATATAGCCGTACTCATGCTTTACCGGTGGCCACTGACAACCATTCTTGTTGGAGCTTGAAGATCGCCACCTCTTTTTGTTTTGCCTCGATCTCGATCCAGGGGACAGTGCGGTAGGCGGTCGGCATCGCCGTGATCAGGTCTGCGTGGCGGCGGTCGGCAAAGGCCGCCCGGCCGTTGGAGATATGGACAAGCTGCCACTGTGGGTGGGGCCATGTGCCACGAGAGGCGGTGACCATTTCGCCAATGCTGAGGTGTTCATAAGTGTCAAGCTGTTCATGAACAATATGGTGATGTGCGTCAAAGACCATTGGTACACCGGCTGCCCGGCAGATTTCAAGAATTTCACCTGCACTGTAGGCGCTTTCGTCATTCTCAAGCGCCAGACGGCTGCGAATGCCTTCGGGTAGAGTGCGGATGACGTTCACCAGTTGTTCTGCACGGCCTGCCTTGCCACCGTGGATTTCCACCGTGGCCCACGCCGAACGCGGCTGGCCGAGCAAGTCCATAATCTCGGCGTGCATCTGGAGGATGGTGATACTGTTTGCTACCACTGTGGGCGAATCTGAGCTAAGCACCACAAACTGGTCCGGGTGGAAGACCAGCCGCATTCCGGCATCCAGCGCCCGTTGGCCCGTCCGCCACAACTCGGCGTGGAATGAGGCGAGCGTATCTTTGCCTTGGGGGGTATCGGCAAATGGAAAGATGTCCGACGAAATCCGGTAGAGCCGTATACCATACGACAGACAAAATGAAAGAGCATGGGACAAACGATCAAGATTGTAGCGGTAAATAGCGGCCAGTTTTGCCGCCTGTTCTGCCGTGGAGAGACGCATCAACTGAGTGCGCGTGGTTGTGCGAAAGCGTATTTCCTGCGAGGCCGTAATACAGACCAACCCCAACTGTGGTGTTTGCTGTGATGTCGTCATGTGACTGTACTATCACGATGACGGGTTGTGGTCAGTAGCAATTCCCCCAACCAAGCTCCTCCAGGCATGGCTGTCGTGGGCACAAAAACTAGCCTACGCGAAGGGGGCTTCCGTGGTCGATGGGGATTCGGGCATCTGTGAGTTGTGAGTGTATCCGCAAAGTAGGCGCTCCTGTAGACCTTCC
>QEUW01000833.1 GCA_003577005.1 Chloroflexota bacterium
CCTGGTATCGCCTCCACCTGGCGAATGATGCGGTCGCTGCGGTAAGGCCGGTCGAAGACGATCTGCACATCATAGTCAAAGAATTGCAGCGCATCATCGAGCGTCTGCTGGAGCGACGCCCGCACGCTAAAGATCGAAATAAAGATCGTGCTGGCCAGCGAGAGGGTGATGAGTGTCAAGGTCAGCCGCGCCTTGCGACGAAAAGTGTTGCGCAGCGAGATCTGTGTGGGCCGGTCCATGGGAAAGATGTAGCGCAGCGCTACGATAAAGCGGTCCAACATCCCACGGCCAAACCGCCCTTTGCCCAGCCCTACATCGCTGATCGCCTCGCGCACCGTCACATGCACCCCACGGTAAATGGGCAACACTGCCGCCAGCAAGGGTGCGCTCAAACCGATGACCGCCTGCACCAGCACGACGCGCGGGTCGAGGCGGAAGCCGCCCACGTCGAAGTTGAGCAACCCACCAAAGATTGACGCCAACCCCACGGAGCCGGCCGCGCCCAGCGGGATGCCAACCAGCAACGCCAACAGCCCAAAGGCCACCACCATCACCACGTACATGGCCGTAATTTGCCCCGAGCGGGCGCCGATGGCCTTCATGATGCCGATCTGCTGCACCTGTTGCGTCATAATGGCCGAGAGCGTGTTGATGATCAAAAAGCCGCTCAGCACCAGCGAAAGCACGCCGATGGCGCCCAGGATCAACGAAAAGGCGTTGAGAAAGTTCTGCGCCGGGTGTTCGCCGGGCGTGAAAATCAGGGTGAAGAGCACGACCACACCGCTACGCTCCAGCCGGTCTTCGAGCAGCTTGCCTACGGCCTGAATGTGATCATAGTCCAGCTTGTTTTCGGCGACCACATAGAGCAACTGGTTGTAGTCACGCGGTTCGCCCAGCCATTCGAGCGTATCGTAGGTGATATAGCCGTAGCCGGCGCCGTTGATAAAGGCGGGCAACTGGCTCATATCATGCACGCTACCGACGATGGTCAGCTCGCGTGTTTTGCCATCGGGCGGTTCTATCACCAGGGTGTCGCCGATCTCCACATCGCCCAGCCCCAGTGCCGGCGAGAAGGAGGCTCGTTCAATGAGCAACCCCCGTCTGCTCGGCGGGTATTCTCCCTGCTCCGGCTTGAGCTTGTTGATGGTGATGTCGTTGAAATCGGGGATGGCGTAGAGTTGCAGGTTACGCCATTCGCCCGCCGTATCCTGAAAGCGGACATTGACATAGCGTCGCCCTTCGGCTTCGCTCACTTCTCTGGTACGGCGGATGGTCTCCACCATCGCCTCGTCAAAGGTGTTGAGCGCGTAAATCGTACCGCTGGCCGGGTTGACGGCCGCGTATGCCTCGGGTAGGTTTTCATCGACGATGATCTGCGCACCCATCACCATGCCGATGGCCGTGACACCCACAGCAATGGAGAGGAGCACGATCAGCGTGCGGGTCTTGTTCGACCAGAGGTCGCGCCAGACCTTGCGCCAACGAGGTGAGAGCATGATGCC
>QEUW01000264.1 GCA_003577005.1 Chloroflexota bacterium
GCGGCTCACTACCGATGCCCGTGTCGCCTGCGAGAATGAGCTACTTTTGCTCATTGTGCCGGCCTACGCACACCGGCCATTTGCCGAGTTTGTGGCCCCTCACCTACGCGATGGCCATATTATCGTGATCACACCGGGGACGCTGGGCGCGCTCGAATTCGCCCAGGTGGTGCGCGAGAGCGGCAACCAGAGCGCCATCCTCTTTGCCGAAACGGACACCGCGCCCTATGTCTGCCGCAAGACCGCGCCGGACACAGCCACCATCTGGGGTGTCGTCAGCGGTCTGGGGCTGGGCGTCTACCCGGCGCGCGAGACCGAAACGGTGATCGAAGCGGTGCAGGAGATTTTCACGGTCGACGGGCGCAGCGGCAGCACCACAGCCGTGACGCCGTATCCCAACGTGCTGGCCTGTGGCCTCTCGGCCATGAACCCGGTCGTCCATCCGCCAGGTGTGCTCATGAACAGCGGGCGCATAGAGTACGCACGCGGGGAGTTCTATTTTTACGAAGAAGGGGTATCGCCCACGGTGGCGCAGGTCATCTATGCCGTGGATGCTGAACGCCGCGCGATTGGCCGGGCGCTCGGATTTGACCTGACGCCGGTGGACGCCGCCTTTCATGCCGCTGGCTTTGGCCCCAAAGGTGACCTCTGGGCGACCATTAACGGCAGCCGCATGTTGACCCAGTTGCGGGCGCCTGGAGCGATCAACACCCGCTGGCTCACCGAGGATATTCCGTACGGGTTGGCGGCCTGGAGTCTACTCGGCGCACAGGTAGGCGTGACGACTCCACTGATGCAGGCGCTGGTGACCCTGGCCGGGGCAACGCTACAGCAGGATTTCTGGTCCCAGGCGCGCACACCGGCGCGTCTGGGGCTGGCAGGAATGGAGCGTACCGCGTTGTTACAACACATCCTGTAAGCAATTACAGCTCGCTACCGTATCCTTGCCCACAAAATACCGTATCTTTTTAGGAAGCCAACGGGTTTCACTACGGAGTCTGTGTTCAAGGAGGCAACTGTGATGTTTACAGTCCAACACCGGCGGAAGTTCTATCTGCTGCTCCTCGTGGCGTTCATTGCGCTGGCGGGGGTCGGTATGGCACAACAGGGCGCATTTGCGCAAATTGGGCTGGACAGCGAGGTCTTTTTACCCCTCATCTTCAACGGCGAAGCGGGTGGTACGATCCCGTTACGCTAGCAAACAGCGCACTATCAGGAAAGGAACTTTTGGCAGCGGCCGGTTTTACGGCCCCAAAACTGGCTGCTGTCATAGTTGTGTGAGCTGTGCAGAGCAATTCAGATAGTGTTCCACATCACCAACCGTGTCCAGCGTGAGCACTGTCTCGGCCATCCCCAGCGCCTGAGGCAGTGACCATTGGCGCAAGGTGCTCTTCACAGGCGCAATGGCCGGTCCGCTGACGCTCAATTCATCGATGCCCAGGCCGACCAATAATGCCGCTGCTCGCGGGTCACTCGCCATTTCCCCACAGACAGCAACGCGGATGCCCGTCTGGTGGGCGGCCTGCACCACCTGATGCACCGCCCGCAGGACCGCAGGTTGCAGATAGTGCGCCAACCCTGCCACCCTCGGATTATTCCGATCAGCTGCCATGATATACTGGGTTAAATCATTCGTGCCAATACTAAAAAATGCGACCAGAGGCGCCAATTGCGTAGCAAGCAGCACCGCGGCGGGCGTTTCGATCATGACCCCTATGTCTAGATGCTCAGCACACTCCTGTTCTTCCGCCCGGAGTTCTGCCCGTGCATCGGCGACCAGTGCCCGCGCGGCCTGTAGTTCATCCAACGTGCTGACCAGCGGAAAGAGGAGTCGAACTGGATGATGTGCGCCAGTTCGAAGGATAGCCCGCAACTGCGCCCGCGCCAGTTCTGGGCGCTCCAGCCAGTAGCGGATGCCACGCCAGCCCAGAGCGGGATTGGGTTCCGCCGGCAGACCTAGATAGCCCAACGCTTTATCAGCGCCAATATCCAGTGTGCGGATAGTCAATGGTCGTCCCTTGAGCATCACTGCTGTCCCGCTGTAGGCGTGGAACTGCTCCTCCTCATCGGGTGGGGCCGGACGGTTCAAGAAAAGATATTCGCTGCGGAAGAGACCCACACCATCAGCGCCTTGCTCAACCGCTCGCTCTGCTTCGGTAACACTCCCAATGTTGGCAAAGACGTCGATCCGCTTGCCATCGCAGAGGATAGCCGGCAACCGCGCTTCTGAGTTGGCCGCTTGCTCTTCTTCCTGAACACGAAGTCGTAACTCATCGATCGCCGTAGCCAACGCAGCATCACAAGGATACCAGACGCGACCGGTGTAGCCGTCGAGGGCGATGATTTCTCCTTCGCCGATTTGGCTCAAACAGCCGCCCACACCGGCCACCAGGGGAATCCCAAGCCCGCGCGCCAGCACCGCGCTGTGACTGGTCGCCCCACCCTGCTCCAACACGATCCCAAGCACCTCTTCTGGCCGCAACAGCGCCACGATAGTGGGAGGTAAGTCGCGGGCTACCAGGATGCCGGGTTGAGCCAGCACGGGCAGTTCATTTGGCGCGCCGCTGAGTTGCCGCAACACACTGGCCTCCACATCGTGAAGATCAGCTGCGCGTTGGCGCCAGTACGCTTGATCCACGTTTTGAAGCCGCTGCGCCACGGTGTCGATCACGCGCACCCAGGCCGCCTCAGCATTGAGTTTATGGTCAGCGATCAGATCGCGGGCTGCCTGGCGGAGATCGGGGTCGCCAAGCAGCGCAATCTGAGCGGCAAAAATGGCCGCCTCTGCTTCGCCAATGCGCGACTGGCTATCGCGCTGGAGCTGCTCCAATTCTGCCTGGGCCTTGGTCAACGCAAGGTGCAGGCGGGTCCACTCCTGAGTAGGGTCAGCCACGCTTTTTTCACTCACATTCGCCGCTGCAGGCCGGTAGAGAACGGCTGGGCCGTAACAGATCCCAGGTGAGGCAGGCAGTCCCTGATAGGTTGCTGGCCGGTCGAGCGAAGTGGTAAGGACAGCGGGCGGTGGCGGCAAGGGTTCTTCTGGCCGCTCATTGAATTTGGCTGCGGCCAGCCGCTGCAATTCTGCCAGAGCAGCGGCTGCCTCCGGTCCCTGAGCGTGAAAAAACAGCGTATCACCTTGTTGAACAGACAGCGTAAGGATCTGGTTGATGCTGTTGGCCTGGATGGTGCGGTCGTGCCGGGTGATCGACACCTCTGCATCAAAACGACTGACCGTCTCCACAATCTTGGCCGCGGGCCGGGCATGAAGCCCAAGAGGATTGTCAATACGAACAGAAAAAGTCGCTTCGTCGTCGTAACCCGCTGTCTCTGGCTCACCCGAGACCGCTGGTAGACTCGATGGATGCAAGTGCGACTGTTTGGCGCTCAGCGCTTCGGTGGCCTCGGCCAGAACTTCTTGCACAGAGCCGCCGGCCATCGCCTGTACTGCCGCAGCCACCACCCCTTCGACCAGCGGTGCGGCACAGAGATGGACATGAGGGCGTTGTTCCGCCGGCAGGAGCTCAAGCGCCGTTTCTGCGCTCAACACTGCGCTACCCAGGTCCATAAAGACGATTACCCCTTCTTCGCTGTAGACCGACTCGATGGCCGAAAGCACGCGAAAAGGGTCAGTGCCAATGGGGTCATTGGGGTCATCGACGCCGCCAGCGACCGCAATGGGGACGCGGTCGCGCACCATCTGCCGGGCGAGGTCGCGCACGCCAGCGGCCAGTTCCGCACTATGGGAGACAATGACAAAACCGATCATGTGCGGCGTCCCTTGCTCGCCGCCAAGTTGTCAACGCCGGCGGCAGACTGAAATGATGCTGGGCCGGCAGCGGTAAACGGCGTGCGATCCCAGTCGCCGTACTGTTCGAGCGCCGTAAAGCCATTGTAATGCAGCAGCGCCAGCAATTCCTGCGGAAAGGTGAAGCGAGTAGCAATTCGCGTCACCTTACATTGCTGCTGCCCATTTTGCCACCAACGCCGGTAGCTTGTCCAGTGCATGACCTGTGAAATCGGCTCCCACTCTTGCGTGCCCGATAAGGCAACAGTGTGACCTTCAACGCTGGTATAGGTGAGCCACAATTCCTCCGCCGTGGTGGTCACCAAATCGTCACGGCGGGGATTGCGAGTGCCAAAAACAAAGTGACCATAATGGTCATGCAGTTGCACTCTCGCGGGCGAGCAGGCCGGCTCCGACCAGACCGCTGTCGGCGGCCAGTTGCGCCGGCAGAATGGCGATGGCATGATGCAGGGGCATAGCATGGCGCCGAAAGCTGCTCTGCACCGCCTCTAAATATCGTTCACCCAGTAACCCTACACTGCCTCCAATGATGATCGCCTCAGGGCCGAGCACATGGGCCAGCGAGGCCAATCCGCGTCCCAGCCACATGGCTGCTTCCTCTACGGCCGACTCCTCGTTGCCGGCAGCGTAGTGCGCAGCTAATTCCTGAATCGATGTGTACCCGCTCTCAGCCACCATGATCCGTACGGCTGTGTAGGATTCGAGACAGCCGTACAACCCACAGGTGCAGGCTCGCCCGTTCACCGGCTCGATGCAGAGATGGCCAATGGCCCCGGCTCGCCCTTGCCACCCGCAGTAGAGTTCGCCGTCTATGACAATCCCGCCCCCTACTCCGGTGCCAACGGTGGTCACGAGCACATGGCGATAGCCCTGGCCCGCGCCCAATCGCGCCTCGGCCAACGCAAAGCAGGCCCCATCATTGGCGACTGCGGCCGGCAAGCCAAAGGCAGTGCGCAACATGGTGGCCAATGGCTGACCGGTCCAACCAGGGAGGTTGTCAGTAGCAAAGAGCACCGACCCCGTCTCAGAATTGATATAGCCGGCGCTGGCAAGCCCCACGGCAACCGGCGCGGGCGAACCAGAATAGGATACGGCGAAATCCACCAACACCTGGCGGGCCAATTCGAGCAGACGATTGCCTACCGCTTCGGCGCCTTCCTCGGCCTGGGTTGGCTTCTCCTGGCGGCAGACGAGGACGCCATTCCCCAACAGGACGCCGCCCGCCAGCTTTGTCCCACCTACGTCGAGCGCAAGGACGGGTAAAGATTGGTCCAGTGAGCCGCCGCTCTTCATTGTCACACTCGCTGTATCTCGCCGTGCTGTTGCGCCGAGCGGTAGGCTGCATCGATCACTCGCATCACTGCGACCCCATCGCGACCGGTCAGAGTAGGCTCTATGCCCGCGGCAACACACCTGAGAAAATGTTGAGCCTGTTGGTAGAAGCGGTCTGGCTGGTCGAAGGGTAGTTGGGTCCACTCACCGGCGCCGGCCAGGCGGTAGCGCAGCCCGCCGGTCTGGGCATAGTCGATGATGGCCTCACCCTCGGCGCCATAGATGCGGATCTCCGCTTCCGAGACCGGCGTCACCCAGCTACACGTGAGGGCGCCCATCACGCTGCTCTGGCTCGTGACGAGCATGGAGGCGCTGTCCTCGACCTCGAGGGTGGGCAGCGTGGTCGAGATGCTGGCGGCAACGGTTGCCACTTCGCCGGCCAGGGCGCGGAAGATGTCCACGCTATGCACCAGCGTGTCGATGAGGATGCCGCCACCCGCCACCTCCCGCTCGGTAAACCAGGAGGAGCCGGCGCGGGCAAAGCGAAAGCCAAAACGATTGTAGACCTGGACGACCTGGCCCAGACGACCACTTGCGATCAACTCCTGCGCCTGGACGACCGGCTGGTGAAAGCGGTGGCAGAAGGCAAACTGGAGCAGCGCGCCGCTCTGGCTCATGGCTTCGACCAGCGCCTCGGTTTCGGCGAGGGTGCGCGCCGGCGGCTTTTCACACAGAACGGCGACCTTGCGTTGCGCCGCGGCCCGGGCGACCGCCAGATGCAGATTGGGTGGCGTGCAGATGCTGATTGCATCGGGCTGCACCTGGTCGAGCATCTCGACATAATCGGCAAAGGCCGCGCCGCCAAACTGTTGTGCTCGTTCCTGCGCCGCTGCCAGCTGCACATCGGCGATGCCGACAACCTCACACAGGTCGGTCAGTGCAGTGTAGGCTTTCAGATGGGTTCCGCCGATACCCCCGGCGCCAACTACGGCAATGCGAATCTTTGTCATCGTTTTTTTCGTTTCCACGGAGTTTGTTTTGGAATCCGTGATGCGCACTGGGTGTTGCGTGAATCACTGATCGTCCGCCAGCGCCGCGACGAACCAGCGAGTGATCTCCTGCGGCCGCGTGATCGCACCGCCGACCACGACGGCGAGTGCGCCCGCGGTGATCGCCTGGTGGACCTGTGCGGGCAGACGATAACGCCCTTCGGCCAGCACTGGGATCGTGACGGCGGCGGCCAGGTCGCGCACGAGAACAAGATCGGGCCCGGCCTGCTGTGGGCTGTAGGGCGTGTAACCGGACATCGTGGTCGAAACCAGATCAGCCCCGGCGGCAGCAGCGGCCCGTCCCTCTTCGGCGGTGGAGATGTCAGCCAGTACGGGACAGCCAGTCTCGGCATGAATGGCGGCGATAAAATCGGCCAGCGAGCCTGGTTCAGGCCGCGGCCGGGCAGTGGCGTCGATGGCGATCATATCGGCGCCAGCAGCCGCCACCTGGCGTGCGTGTTCAAGCGTCGGCGTAATATAAACGGGGTAGCCGGGAATCTCTTCTTTATAGAGACCGATGACCGGCAGGTCCACTGCGGCGCGAATGGCGGCAATATCCACCGGCGTGTTGGCGCGGATCGCCCGCGCGCCGCCCTGCTTTGCCGCCACCGCCATGCGCGCCATGATCTCGGCGCCAAAGAGCGGTTCACCGGGCAAAGCCTGGCACGAGACGATCAACCCGCCGCGCACCTGGTTGACAAAGGCGGCCGTGCGGTCTGTGATTTCGGTGGCGAGTCTCTTCATAGGCGACAACAACGGGACCCACTGGGCATCCCGGCAGCAACGGATCGGCTGGCACAACTCCCAATCATCTACAAGCCGACCACCCATCACGCATCACGCATTATGCATTACCAGTCACGCATCACGCTCCCGCCTACCCCTTAATCCCCGTCAATGCGATCCCCTCGATAAAGGTGCGCTGGGTCAGAAAAAAGAGCACGACGGTGGGAATCATGGTCAGCGCCGAGGCGGCCATCATCAACTGCCACTGGGCGCCATACATATTTTGGAACATCTTGAGACCGAGCGAGATGGTCCACTGTTGCTGATCGGTGAGATAGATAAGCGGGCCAAGAAAGTCGCGATAGGTGGCGACAAAGGTAAACAGGGCCACCGTCGCCAACGCCGGTTTGAGCAGCGGCACCATGATCCGCCCAAAGATGCCCAGCTCGCTGGCGCCGTCGATGCGGGCGGCGTCGCTCAACTCGTTGGGGATGGTCATAAAGAACTGGCGCAGGAGAAAGACATAGAGCGCATTGCCAAAAAAGGCCGGGATCACCAACGGCAGATAGGTGCCGACCCACCCCAGGTCGCGAAAGATGATATAGAGCGGGATCATCGTCACCTGCGCCGGCAGCATGATGGTGCTCAGATAGGCGAGAAAGACAATATCGCGCCCCGGCCAGCGGACGCGGGCAAAACCGTAGGCAATCAGCGCACACGAAACGACCGTCCCGATGATCGTCAGACCAGAAACGATAAGCGTGTTGCGGATATACAGCCAAAAGGGAATATAGGTGGTCGAAGCCAGAAAATTCTGCCACTGGGGCGTGCGCGGGTACCACGTAGGTGGAAAGAGAAAGATTTCCGTATCGGTCTTGAGCGCAGTGGCGACCATCCAATAAAGCGGGAAGACAAAGACCAGCGCCAGCGCCGTGCAAAGGACGTAGGCGATGCTCTGCGCCAGACGATCCTTGGTGCTGCGCCGCTGTCTCCAGTTGACACTAGCAGGCGCCCTTTGTACAGAAGAAAGAGAAGTTTGTGCGCTCATAGTCCCGTAGAGATCAGACTCGTTAACAATTGACCATTGACAGTTGACAATTGACCATTGTTACGTCATTCCTCCGAACGATAGTAGACCCACCCTGATGTGCGGAAGAGCACGACTGTGGCCACCAGCACGATTAGAAAGAGAATCCACGCCTGGGCGCTGGCGTAGCCCATCTTGAACTGTTGAAAAGCAGACTGGTAAAGGTACATGGCATAGAAGAGCAACGAGTTGGCCGGCCCACCCGCCGAGCCTTCCCGCGTGGCCGTCATGACCCAGGCCTCGGTAAAGTACTGGAAGTAGCCAATGACGTTGATGATCAGCGTATAGAAGATCACCGGACTGATCATGGGCAGCGTGATATGCCAGGTCTTGCGCAGCGCATTGGCGCCATCCAGCTCGGCAGATTCGAGCAACGAGACCGGCACATCACGCAGCCCGGCCAGGTAGATCAAAATGGTGTTGCCGCCAAACCACATTCCCATAAAGATCATCGAGGGTTTGGTGTATCGAGGGTCGGTCAAGAAGCCAATGGGGGGCCCACCAAAGAATTGGATAATCGAGCTGAGGATGCCATACTGCCCATTGAAGAGCCACAACCAGACAATGGTCGCCGCCACCACCGGTGTGATCGACGGCAGATAGAAGATGGTCCGGTAAATGGCCAACCCACGGATACGCGTGTTGAGCAACAAAGCTACCAAAAAGTTAAAAACCAGGTGGATCGGCAGACCGATCAACACCATGTAGAGCGTGTTGCGCGTGGCAATGCCAAAGACCCGGTCGTCGAGCAGCACGCGATAATTGTCCAGCCCGATAAAATAGGGCGGGCGCAGGACATCATAATCGGTGAAGCTATAATAGAGCGACTGGAAGATCGGCCACAGGGCAAAGATCAAAAACCCGACAATCGCCGGGGAGATAAAGGCCAAGCCGATAGCCAGCGAACGAACTTGTGTGCGGTTCATGGTCGAGAGATGAAAACCGGAGATTAGAAATCAGAAACCAAAGAGCAAACGCAATCTCTGGTCTCTGATCGCCAGGCTCTATCTTTGCAGGCGCTCCATCTGCGTATCCAACTCCTGCTGCACTTCTTCTGTCACCCGGTCGAGCACTTCTTGGGCCGAGGTTTCGCCGGCAAAGACGCTCGTTTCGGCCTCGCCCAGGCGGGTGAAGAGGAAATCGTTGACCGGGATCTTGTCCGGGCCAAAGGCGTTTTCGCCATTGAGGAGTTGCACGGCCAGCGCAAAGCCAGGTTCGCTGGTAAAGCGTTCTTCGCTCGCCGGCGCAACCTTGGGCGGGATGTTGAAGATGTTGTAGCAGAACTCGCCCATGATCTCGTCCTGGCTGACAAACTTGATAAACTCCCACGAGGCGTCAGGCGTCTTGGCGCCGGTGGGAATGGTGAAGACGCTGCCGCCAAAGGTGGTGCAGTTAGCGCGGCCACCCTCGGGCGGCGGGGCCGGCATCATGCGGATCTCCAGGTCAGGCGCAAAGCGGCGGTTGAATTGGATAAACCACTCGCCCACCTGCTTCATGGCCTCTTTACCGGCAAAGAGCGGATTCTGCGTGCTCATGTAGTCGCCAAACCCGCTCTGGAAGGCCGCCACACGCCCGGGATCGAGCCGCTCGCGGTAGCTGGCCATCCAGTCCAACGCGGCGACGATTCGCTCGTCGTTGGCCGTGATCTGCCCGCTCGACTCGTCATAGAATTGCCCGCCAAAGACGCGCCCCCACCAGTAGAGCGATTCGGGTAGCAGGCCCACGCGCTCGATGGTGCCGTCACTGCCTATCACTTCGAGCGCCTGCGCTGCTGCATCGAGTTCATCCAGCGCCTGGGGTGGATTGTCGGCGTCGAGCCCCACTTCCGTCATCAGGTCGGGGCGGTAGGCGATGACATTGGAATTCGAGGTAATCATCAGGCCCCACAGCTCGCCGTTCCAATGCCAGGCATCCCACAACTGCGGGAAATAGCCCTCGCCGGTGACGCCGTCGCGTTCGGCGTAGCTGGTGACCGGCTGCAACCCGTTGCGGGCGGCCATCGAGACAAGCTGGTGCAGCCATACCGCCGAGACCACATCGGGCGGGTTGCCACCGGCAATGGCCGTCAACACTTTGTCGTATTGGCCAAAGACCGTGGTCATATTGACATAGATCTCATCCTGGTTGGCCTCGTTGAAGGCATCAACCTGCCGTTGCAGTTCGTCAAACTCAAAGCCGCTCCAGCCGGTCCAGTAATTGAGAAAGGTCTGTTCGCCGGCTGCTTGCTGCTGGGCGCCGGCCTCTCCGGCGCCGGGGGCTGGCGCACCAGGCACTGCCGGGGCGACACAGGCGGCCAGTGCCGTTGCGGCGATGCCCGCTCCACTCATGCGCAAGAAGGAACGGCGGGAAAATGACTTGGGTAAGCGCTGCTCCATAGGTCAACTCCTTTTGGGAAGACTAATAAAAGTACAACGGTGACCGCGGTTTGTCTGATAGAGAATGCTGGATAGTGTGGCAGGCGCCAGGGACGAAGACCGCCACACGAAGCATCAACAGCTACAAGTTTAGGAGAGATTGCCCGCTTTGTCAATTGAGGTATAGCCGGGGTTTGGGCTTCGCAAAGGCGGGAAATGGATGAGAACCGCGGATTTCCAGAAAGACACGGATCTGTCCTGGAGCAACGAGAATCAGCGTCTTTCTGAAAATCCGCGGTTCTTGGATATACTTTTGAGCAGCCTTGGCCACAGTCTGGGCTCGCAAAAGCCGGGCCTTCTCGCCTGGGGCAAGGTCGCTGCCGATTTGACCCGGGAATCGCTGTTGCCATAGGCGAAATTTATCCGTTCCCTCGACCCGTATGTTACACTCGTTTAAGCAGTGCGCCAGAGTCACAGCGGTCATGAGCGGATAGTCATTGCGATCCGAACAGCAACTGCCAGGGTGGAATCCGCACGCCAATGGCCGACACATTCACCCACAAAAACAAGAGGTTCGTATGTCTGCACTATTCGATACGCTTACCGAAGCCATAAAAACAGGCAAACTGGTCGCGGTAGCGACGGTCATCGCAGGGCCTGGCCTTGGCGCCAAGATGCTCGTGTGGCCCAATGGGGAGACGCTAGGCAGCCTGGGGAATCCAGGGTTGGATA
>QEUW01000265.1 GCA_003577005.1 Chloroflexota bacterium
GTTGAGGACCAGGAATTCCGCCTCGCCGGGCCCCAGGCCCAACCGCTCTTCGAGCGCCGCACGCGGGCTGGGGTCTTCGGTGCGGATAAGCACACCGCCAATGTCGAAAATAATTGCCTTGATCATTACTCTTCCTCGTAAAAATTGCGAGGGTAGTGGTCGCTGGATGTTCGCACATAGGCGTGCAAACAGAGTCGTCCAGACAAGCTGCCACCTTCCCTACGGTCACCTGCCTTGAGTTTGGATACACCTATCTGGTCAGCGCCAGTTGCAGCGATGCAGCGCAAATGATAAACTAAGACAAGGCAGAGGATGCAATCGCGTACCGCTTTGGCTACGCAGCGTTCGCGATTCCCCTTCTTCCAAAACAGCTTCTGTCTACCAGCCGACCGCATTGAGATAGACAAGGAGGTTTGCCATGCAGTACAAGCGACTCTGGTCCGCCCTGGCTTTGGTGGCAGCGATGGCGCTGCTGATGGCAGCGTGTACCCCTGTGGCCCCTGGCGCACCCGTGGCCGAGAGTGGCGCCCCGGCTGGCGCCGAGGGAGTTACGACCCTTACCTGGGCCATGTGGGGTAGCCCCGAAGAATTGCGCACACACGAAACTGTCCGCGATGCTTTTATGGCCGAACATCCCGAGATCAACATCGAGATGGTGAGCTACCCGTGGAATGATTATTTTACCGCCATGCAGACAGCCTGGGCCAGCGGCGACTCGGCGGTCATCCCCGATGTGCTCTTCCTCTTCCCGGTGCCCCGTTACGCCGCCGACGGCGTGTTGGAGAATCTGGACCCCTATATCGAAGCAGCCGGTTACGATCTGAGCGACTACTGGCCGGCGCTGCTTGAATCGGCCATGTACGAAGGCAGTGTCTACGGCTTTCCGCGCGATATTGGCCTGGAAGTGCTCTATTACAACAAGGATATCTTCGATGAGGCTGGGGTCTCCTATCCCGACGACACCTGGACGTGGGACGACCTGCTGGCCGCCGCCGAACAATTGACCATCGTCGAAGCAACCGGCCAGGTGACCCGCTATGCCCTTGGCATGGAAGGTGGTAAATACCAGTTATGGGTGGGTCAGAACGGCGGCAGCATTCTGGATGACATGCGCAATCCATCCGAATGTACGCTCGATGAGCCGGCGGCCATGGAAGGCGTCCAGTTTTTTGCCGGCATGATGAACAACAACTACGCCATGCGCGATGCCAATCTGAGCCAGGCCGGTGGCGATGCGGCTGTCTTTAGCAGCAGCCAGGTGGCGATGATCATTCAGAACGCCAGCCGTGTCTCGCAGTTCAACGCCGCAGAGATGAACTATGATGTGGCCGTCGTGCCGATCCCCGAAGGTGGGCAACGAGCAGCAGCTGCGGATGGTGCGGCCTGGGTCATGAGCTCGGGCAGCGACAACAAAGATGCAGCCTGGACCTTTCTGAGCTGGCTCCAGAGCACCGATGGCGGCCAGCGGATCTACACAGCTTCGGGCGAAATCTTCCCGGCGCTGCAATCCACAGCCCGCTCGGATGTCTTCTTGCAGGCCGACCAGCCTCCGGCCAATCGCCAGGCCTTTCTCACCGAAGGCGAAAACGCCAAGGTAGGGCGCAACGGCTACTTCCCTGAGTGGGGTGAGCTGAACGACTCGATAATCAGCCCCGCCATGCAGCGCATCTGGGTCGGCGAGGCCACCCCTGAAGAAGTGTTGCCTGCACTGTGTGAGCAGGTCGATGCGTTCCTCGCCGCCAATAACTATCCGCGTGAGTAGAATATGATCAAAGTGGTGAGGGGTGCGCACCCCTCACCCGTGACAATTTCTTTGCTCCGGTATTCGGTGTGTCTTCAATCACTAAGAGGGTACGCAGTTGCTCAGGTGCGATGCACTTGCAAAGTGCGTTGCACCTCTCGAGAACGAATCCAACTGCGTAATTCCTATCACTACCCAAAGCGACACTCGCCGCTGTGTGAGTGCCGTTTTTTATTGTGGTGGCGAACTTTCCCCCACTCTGGTGCGTTTATGAACCATCCCCGCCTGCTGCGAACCTGGTCGGCGCGACCACAAAGTTGCCCCACATTGAGCCGTGCCGTGCGTTCACAGGTCGAACCAGTACGGTTCTTATATTGTAAGGGTGTACCTGGCCTGGGTGATGCACGTTTGTACGCTGGGTGCGACCACGATGAAAGTCGTGCTACGACCTTAAAAGGAGAAGAAGAAAAATGAAAAATCGGATCTGGCTAAGCCTTGTGATCGCCATCGCGCTGCTGGCGCTGCTGGCCATCGGTGTCATGGCGCAGAATACCGTCATAGACCCTGACGATGCAGAGGAGGCGGGCGCAGCCTTTGTCGAGATCGAGCCGGTGACGGCCACTGTCCGCCAGCGCGTGCCTGTCTCTGTCACACTGCGCATCCCGCTGGGGACGACCGAAACGCAGACGGTGACAATCCCAATGCTGCTGAGTCTTGACCTCCAGATCAGTCTGGGTGAATTCATCAGCCCGTCGTTGGCTTTGACAGCAGAGCTCGGCACAGTAGGTCTGATCACGACGCCGTTGACTGCCACTGTGGGCACAGCCACGCCGACGCCGCTACCGCCCACGCCGACGCCGCTACCGCCCACGCCGACGCCGTTGCCGCCCACGCCGACGCCGTTGCCACCCACACCGGTCCCGACCTCCGTCGTAACGACAACCGAACCAATCACGGAGACCGCACCGGTCACCGACACCGAAACCGTGACGGAGACTGAATCACCCGACGAGCCGGAATCTGATTCGGGCGCCGTTGTATTGCCCAACTGTTCGGACCCACGCTCGGTGATTGTCTTCCCTGGCGTCAACCAGACGCTCGCGGGCACAGTGGATATCGTCGGTTCAGCAACGCACGAGAACTTCCAGTATTACAAGCTGGAATATGCCATCGGGGCCGACGCCAGCCCGGCAGCCGATTATTTTTGGTTTGGCGGGGGCAACAGCCCGGTGGAGAGCGGTGTGCTCGCCCCCTTTGATACGCAGGAACTGCCCAACGGCGCCTATACGGTGCGGCTGACAGTGGTCGATAACACCGGCAACTTCCCTGCGCCGTGTTCGGTGACGGTGCAGGTGGAGAATTAGGGGCGGTTGCGACCTCGCTCTGCCAGGAGCCTGCGATGCGGTTATGAATGGTAGGGGGCGTTCGCGAACGCCCCCTACCATTCATAACCGCATCGTTATCACGACAGATCAACCCCAACCGGCTCAGCGATGCGCCGGATTGCCGCGATCGACTGGCGCATCCCTTCGACACAGTCGCCGCCGGGGCAATAGTGTGGCTCCAACGTCAGCGCACCGGTGTAGCCGGTATCATGGAGCCAGCGCAGTTGGGCATGATAGTCGGTGTCGCCAGCGCCGATGACGGTCGCCGAAGACTTCCCTAGCGCCGGGTTGTAGCGGCTATCTTTGAGATGAACCTGGGCAATACGACCGGCGAAGTGGGCAAAATCGGCGGCGCGCGGTGGCATTCCTCGATGGGTCGAATTGCCTGGGTCCCAGATGAACTGGAACCGTGCATCGGCAAAGCGTTGCGCCGCCTCAGCCAATTCGGCGGAAGTGCCGATAAAACAGGCGCCCTCGTTTTCGAGACAGGGTATGACACCGCTGCCCGCCGTGGCGTCAAGCGTCGCCTCCACCGCTGCGGTCAGCGCCGGCCAGAAATCTGCGCCCTCCTGCCGCCAGAACGAGAAGATGCGCAAATAGGGTGCGCCAAAGAGTTGGGCAAGGCGGACGCCACGCGGCAGCAACGCCACGTGATCGGCATAGGTGAGCGGGCGGGCGCCGTGCGTGTGGCCCTGGTCATCGGCCTCCTGGCCAGGGAACGTGCATTTGAAGAAGGGAGTCGCCAGCCCCGTTACACGCATCCCGTAGCGCGCCAGCAAACGTTGCGTCTGCTCGACCTGTTCATCGCTTAGGTCGATCACGTTGACGCCGTCTACAGCACGCAGGTCGATGGCCCGCAGCCCCCACTCGGCGCCCAGCCGCAACGCTGTTTCAAAGTCGATCTTCATTTCGTCGGGCAGATACGAGAGGAACATCACCACCTCCATGAAGGTTTATTGGGAGTAGCGAATCGGATGAATTCCTTATGAAAAGTCGTAGACACAAGCTGCTGGTCAAGTTGCGCAAAAACGCATCAGCAGCCCATAATGCTGCCAGCCCTGTCTCAGGACGACAGGCTGCTGAGTATTGAGTATACCAGACGTTCAGGCACGAGCAGAAGCGAGCCTGGGCTGGATCGAATGGAGTTGCTGATTGGCCGTCTATTTTCGCAATCGTCCTCTTTCGCACTGGTGGCTTGCGTTCCTGGGGCTCTTTGCCCTTGCAGCGATCGGACTGGCTGTGGCGCGTTGGGTGGATCGAACAGCAGTGCCGCTCGGCCCCCAACAGACCGTGCGGACCATCAACCCCAAGATGGGTATCCACACGCGGCTTACCGACGAGGTCGAGCCGTGGAAGATCAAACGCTCGCTCGAAATGGTGCGTGAGATGGGCGCGCCGTGGATCGTCGAATACTTTCCGTGGGCTTACGTCGAGGAGTCACCGGGTCGGTACAACTGGGTTCACGCCGACCTGGTCGTGGATCACGCCAGCCGCCAGGGGTTGACTATCATAGCGCGCCTCGGTTTTGTGCCGGAATGGGCGCGGCCGCGCGATACGACGCCACTCTATCTCGACGAAGAGCGCTTTGTCGATTTTGCGAATTTTGCCGCTCGCTTTGTGCAGCGCTACGCCGGCAAAGTCGGCTACGTGATCATCTGGAATGAGCCAAACCTGAGTCTGGAATGGAGCTACGCGCCGGTCGAAGTCGAGAAGTACGCGGCCATGTTGCGCACCGTCTATCCGGCAGTGAAGGAGGCGAATCCAGAAATCCAGGTGTTGGCCGGCGCCCTCGCCCCCACGCTGGCGCCACCCGGTAGCCCCGATGGCGTCAACGACCTGGAATATCTCCAGGCCCTCTACGATGCGGGTGCGGCCCCTTTTTTCGACATCCTGGCTATCCACTCGTACGGCTGGTATTTTGACCCTGACGAACCGGCTGCGCCCGACCTGATCAATTTCCGGCGCGCCGAACTGCTGCGCGAGATCATGGTTGCGAATGGTGACGCCGCCAAGCCCGCCATGATCACCGAGGCCGGGTGGAATGACCACCCCCGCTGGACGCGCGCTGTGCGCCCGGCCCAGCGCATCGCCTATACCCTCCGCGCCTACGAGATCGCCCAAACGGAGTGGCCGTGGCTGCAAGCGCTCTGTTTTTGGGTCTTTCGCTATCCCTGGGATGCCCGCTCTTACCAGGACTATTACACCTTCGTCCGCACGGACTTTGAGCCAAAGCCTATCTACACCGAGGTGCAGCGGTATGCCGCCGGCGAGGTGGCGCAGTGAAACGCTGGTGGTGGCCGGCAGCCCTGGCCGTGTTGATCGTGATCGCCCTGGTTCTGCTGGTGGACCGGGAGGAGGCGCTGCGTCTCTTCCCGGCGCGCGACTGGACCTGGCAGGCAATGCAGAGCCGCGGTGTCTGGCGTGTGGGGCTTGACCCCAGCTTTCCCCCCTTCGAGCAGTTGAACGAGGCCGGCCACCCCGTCGGCTTTGATGTCGATCTTGCCCATCGCCTGGCCGAGCAGTGGAACATGGAGGTGGAAATCGTGGCGATTGGTTTTGACAGTCTGTTCGATGCCGTGCGGACCGGGCAAGTGGATAGCGTCGTCAGCGCCTATCCGTACGACCCGCGCCTGACGCGCGACGTGCGTTTTTCGACCCCCTACTTTGACGCCGGCATCCGCCTGGCCGTCCGGGCCGATTCCCCGCTTCAGGAGGTTTCAGAACTGGCCGGCCAGACTGTGGCAGTGGAATGGGGCAGCATGAGCGATATGGTGGGGCGCCGGCTCCAGCGTGAGCTGCCGACGCTCCAACTGGCGCAGTACGCTACCCCCGCAGAGTCGGTGCAGGCGCTGCTCAATGACCCGGCGGTCAGCGCGGCGCTGGTAGATAACGTCACGCTCCGGCAGGCCGAGGCGAGCGGGCTGCCCCTCAAAGCCGTCGGGCCGGTGCTGGAAAGCAACCCGTACGTGATCGTCATGCCGCGCACGGGCCGTCTGTTGCAAGAGCGGGTGGAGGAGGCGCTGCAAACCTTGCGCGAGCGCGGGACCCTGGATGCGCTGGAGCAAACCTGGTTTGCGACCATGCCCTAGAAATTATCTCAAAATCTCTGTGCCACACCGGTGCTGCTCGGTAGAGTTCCAGCGCCACAACCGATTTTGAGGTAATTTTTAGTCGCTGGCTTGCCACCTCGTGTTGTAGTTTCAAGCAGCGACGCACCGCTATCCCTCAATTCGCGGCGCGATTCTCCCTTACATCACCTCTTGCGGCTGGCGCTTCCGTCTGCAACTGTGTCTGCGCTGTGAGTATATATTCCGCCTCGCCATCGAACGCCTGAGCCTGGTTGATCAAGACTGGAGGCAACATGGATGGTGGCGTACCCGGATCAATATGCAGGTCATAGCTCAGAACGACCAAATCACCTGCCTGCACTTCCCCCTGCCAGAACACCATGCGCGCCACCGGGTCGAAGAAGCACTCCCCCAGGCTACACGTTACCGGTTCCGCCGTGGCGACAAAGGGCGGGAGCGGGTTCTGAATGGTACCCATCGTCGGTGTCATGATGTTGGTGCTGGCAGGCAGCGCGATCAGGAAACGCAACGGTTGTTCAACTGGGGTGGGGCCAGGGTCTCCGAACATCTGCGGAGTGACGCCAAAGCCGGCTGAAGCGCGGCCAACGGCAAAAATACCCATCTCGGCCAGTGGCCGGGTCGCCAGCCAGTGGAGGTGCGGGCTACGGCCTGAGAACGAGAGCACCTCCCAGCGGTTGGGACCAGGCCGAAAATGGAGCAACTGGGTCTGCGTCGTGCTCGACTCGAGCCGGTCTAGCTCTGCTTGCCCAAAGAAGAAGGTCATCACCACGGGAGCCGGCAGTTGATCGTCCTGCCGCGCTGCTGCGCCGGCCAGCCCCACATCCACATCGAGCGGTAGACCCAACAGGCCGTCGATCCCTGGTGGGAGTGGCGCTGCCAGGGCTGGGATATTCGCCATAGGCATCATCAATACAAGGTTATCAGCCTCGGCGACCGGTGTGATCGCATCTACGGCCAGCAGGCCATCGCGCCGGGGCGCGTGACCCCAGCGGTGGCCCGGCCCCACGGCGCCCAACGTTTGGAACCAGCGGATGACTTCGGCGCCGCCCGGTGCGGTGATCTGTATGGCGCCGATCGGCGGCATGCTCCCCAGCGCCGGCGCAGTAAAGACCGTGCGCCAGGTCAAGTTGGCCGGGTCTCCTGTCAAGGTCTGCCGCCAGGCCGGTTCCTGCGGACAGCCGGTGGCCGCGTCTGGCGTACATAATTGAGCCGTGGGTGTACCGGCGAGGGGGGTGCGGCTGGAGAGAGTGACAGTGAGCGCCTGCATCGCAGCGCCTACCAGACCAGGCTGAAGGTCAAGACGAAGCGCTGTGTCGTCGCGCAGCGCCTGGATTGTCTGCTGCGCTGGCGCCGGTTCGATCTCGCCGCTGTAATAGAAGGCGTAATGAGGCGCTCCTGGTATAGCTGGACCCGTTACAAAGACCCGTAGCTCTGTCTCCGGCTGTATACCGACCAGGGTCGCCCGGCCCACTTCGTTGGGCGCCCGGCGCAGACCCGTGGTTGTCCCCTGGTAGAGCAGACGCGGCGGGCGCCCGGCCGTGGCCGGTTCCAGCGTGTAAAGCTGGACATGCAGCCTGTTGAGCTCCGTAAGCGTGAGCGCGGCACTGATCGTCACGCTCAGCGTTACTTCATTTGTAGTTGTGAGCGCTAGTTGCGGCTGGCTCCGCTGGTGGGTGTTCATCTGGCCCTGAACGATCGATAGATAGAGGTTGTGCGCCACCGCAATTTCCGGCCGGCGGCCAAAGAGATCGCCCACCAGACCCAGTTCTGGGCCGGCTGTAGTCTGGGCCGGTTTGCGCAACCAATCCTCCGGCTGGCCCTGGATCGTGTGCCACCGCGCCAGCGTTGCCCAATCGGGTTCGCCGTGAACGCGGTACTGGTCGGTGCTGACGCAGGCCGCCGGCAGCCCATCGAACCAGAGCTGGCTTGCGGTATAATGATAGCTCATGAGCGAAGCGGCGAGTTGGGGAGGCGTCTGGCCGCACGCCTGCGGGTCTATACCTACCTGGGGCAGGTCGCGGCAGGTACAAAAAGTTTCCCAGCGGCCCCGTGCATCTAGCTCCTGGTATTCGTCGTAGAGAAAGAGCGCATAGTGCATCCACTCGTGGAGGATCGTGCGGTAGGCGGGCGGCTCGGTCCAGGCGCCCGCAACCGGGTCGGCGGCGTCGAACCCATCCCAATAGCGGCCCAGGACAATGGCGCCGGGCGCGTAGACTGTCTGCGCAGCAGTGGGGGTGGTGTATGCGGTTGTCTGCGCCACAATGCCGCCGACGGGCGCAGTTGGGCGGTAATCATTGGCGGCGCGTACCTGGATGTCGGCGCCATCCCACCCGGCGCCGGCAGTGGTGATGGTCAAAGGTCCAAAGGCCATCTGCCCGGCGGTTGCATCGTACAACGCCGCCGAAGCAGCGAAAAGACCCTGGCGCAATTCGTCAAGGTAGGTGGAGGCGGCAGACGGTTCCCATTCCAGCGCCACGGCCAGGTCAAAGAGCACAAGCCGCCACTCGCTGCGCACGATCACCTCGCCGGTGGCCGGGATGAGGGTGCGGGAGCCCGGTTCCCAACTGGTGTTGTACACCCAGTAGGCGTCGTCACGGCCCACCTTTCCCACCGGCTGGCGGTGAAGAACCTGGAGCGCAGCCAACAGCGGGCAGTCTGCCGGCAAGGGCTGCTGCAAAAAACCGGCCTGATCGGTGGTAAAAAGAAGGTCCGCACTCAACTCCGGTGGATTCTGGCGGTCATCGTAGCAGAGCAGGCGCAGGGTCGCCCCAGCCAACGCCGCGCCATCCTCATCCACAAAACGGAGCGGCGCAACCGCCACCGGGGCGGAAGCAGCCGCATCGATTGGCAGCACAACGAATGCGGAGCAGAGCAGCGCCAACACGAAAGCGCAGTGTAGAAGGGCAGTTAGAATCAACAGAGGGAGCAGCCGGCGATGGTTGAACATGAGGTCTCCTTTGTTGTGGGCGAGTGCGCGATCTGCGGGCATCCCAATCGTAGTATGGAATGCGCAATCCAGCAACTGTAGCGCCAGAAATTCCAGCTGGGCCAGCGTAGTGAGGCTTTTGCGGCCCATTCGTTTGATGATTTCAGGCAAGGAAAAGTCTTGCTTCTCTGGCCACAAAATCAAATCTGGGATTTCCCGTTAACCAGAAGACGAACAAAAGGACCAAAACCTTTCTCAGCGAACGGAGAGTTGTATGAACCTTGCGCAGGCCGGAACGGATGCGGTTTTTACCGGTGATCATGCGCTGCTGGTCGCGCTGGCCGTGGTAGGGGAGGGTGATGCGGAGCTGCTCACCCCATTGGTCGAAGGTCTGGCGCCCGCTGTGGAGCGTACGCGCCTGGGAACTTTGTCTGGTGTAGAGCCTTGTAAGCAAGGGTGGCGTCTGAACTCGACGCACCAATCGGCACTGCTCAACCGTCTGGCAGAGCAGGCGCCACAGCAGTTTATCATGCTACACGAACGTGCGCTGGCGCTGTTGATCAATCGTGTGGCCGCCGTTGACCTGGCCGCCGAACCCCTTTTTGTGGCCGTGCTCGACCGGCTGGCGACTTTTCTTGTGCCCCACGACCCAGAGCGGTTCATCGAGTTGTTGGCAATGGTGCGCACAGTGCCACTGACCATGCCCGCCGGGCAACAACTGCACCGCTACTTCGACGGCCTGGCGCTCATGCGCGCTGATCGACATAGCGAAGCCCTGACTCTTTTTGACGAGCTGATGGCATCACCCACGTTGGACAGCAGGGTAGAGGGGCGTATTTTGAACTCGCGCGCATATCTGTACAGCCTGTTGGGCAAGGTTGAAGCGGCCATGACCGATCTGCAGCGCGCCCTCACCCTTTGGCGCACTCTGGCCGACCCGCTCAATGAGGGGAAGGCGCTGCTCAACCTGGGGATTATGGCCTATGAACTGCAAGAATATACCATTGCCGAGAGCCATCTGCGCGCCGCGGAAAGCGCCTTCCACACCGCCGGTTCGGTGCAGATGGTCGCATCGGTACAAAACGAACTGGGGTTGCTTTACCGCGACCAGGGCCGCTGGAATGAGGCGTTATCCTCTCTCTCCGCTGCCGCCGCACAGGCGCGTCGCGAAGGCGCAAGCGAGGCGCTGGCTACTGGGCTGCTCAATATCGGCGAGGTGTTGCTCTTACAAGGGCGGTTGGATGAGGCCGAAGCCACCTTGCAAGAGGCATTGTCGATCATGCCGACGCGTACCTATGAGGTCGATATTCATTTGGGGTTAGGGTTGCTGCACCAGGCGCGCGGTGATCTGCCCGCCGCCCAGAACGAGTATCAACAGGCGCTGGCCTGTGCGCTGGCCATTGACCGGCGCGACATCCTGGCCGGGATCCATTTTCGGCTGGGGGAGGTGTTCCGGCTGCAAGGCGACGATAGCGCAGCGTTTGAACATTTCGCCCTGGCTGCTCAGGCGGTTGAAACAACACGCGCACCCATCCGCGCAGAAGGGCTAAAGATCAGCCTGCTGGGTCGCTGGCAACAGATCTATGAGGCGTTCGTGCTCCACTGTCTACACCTCGGGAAATCCGAACTTGCCTGGCAGTGGGCCGAGCGGGCGCGGGCGCGGGCTTTTGGCGAACTCCTCAACCGGGAAACAGAGGCCGGCGAAACCGCCGGTGCAACCGACGAGATTGCAACCTTGGAAGAGGTGCAGTCGGTATTGCCGGCTGGATCACTGCTGCTTAATTATTTCACCACCGGCGTCTTTGACCACCACACACCCTTCTGGCGGGCGCTGGACAAAACAAACCC
>QEUW01000266.1 GCA_003577005.1 Chloroflexota bacterium
GGTGCGGCCAGGATTGGGGACAATTGTCGGCGGGACAGGCATTCCGGGAAAGGGGCCTCCGGAGCCGGAACGACTTGGTATGACCAGAGCCTCACTGGCCCTTTCCCGGAATGCGAGTTCTATAGTCGTTCCGCCACCGGTCAGCCTATCAATACCAATCCGCTGCGTGGCGGAATGCGCACGTTCAGCAACTTCCCCTGGTTAACCTGATATTGCCCGCTTTGCCATACATCGGTGTAACTGCGATGCTCTGGGCCATCACCCGTGGGGAGGTCGATCATGGCGGCCCTGGGGCCCACGTTGAAGACGACTACTGCGCTTTGCTCGCCGGCATTGCGGCGAAAGGCGTAGATATGCGACCTGGCGTACACGGTTTGAAAATCACCAATGCTCAGTGCAGGGTAGCGGTGGCGTAGCTGGATAGCCTTCCGGGTAAAGTCGAGCAGATCGTGGTTCCACTGTGTCTCATCGTGCCAGGGGAAGGCGCCGCGACAGTCGGGGTCGTGGCCACCGGTCATGCCGATTTCATCGCCATAGTAAATGCACGGCGCGCCCGGCATGGTCATCTGAAAGAGCGTGCAGAGGCGTAGCGCGCGCTCGTCATCGCCCATGATCCAGAGCGCACGGGCGGTGTCGTGGCTGGCAAGCAGATTGAGTTGCACCTGCATCACCGGCCAGGGGTAGAGATGGATCATCTCGTCGATGGCTTTGGCAAAGGCAACAGCGTTGAGCGGCGCCAACATGTGGCCGCCAGGTTTGTAATGGAGACGCAGCGTTTTAGCGCCAAAAAAGCCCACTGCCGCCCGGCTGAAGATATAGTTCATCACCGCATCGAAGCGATCCCCGCATAGCCATTTCGGCGCCGGGTGCCAGATCTCACCCACAATGTAGGCGTCGGGGTTGGCGCGCTTGACGACGCGGCGAAATTCCTGCCAGAAGGTGGGGTCGTCGATCTCCTCGGGCACATCGAGCCGCCAGCCATCGGCGCCGTACTCGATCCAATACTGCGCCACCTCTAGCAGATAATCGCGCACGCCGGGATTTTTGATGTTGAGCTTTGGGAGTGCGGCGATATCCCACCAACAGGCGTAATTGGTGGGCAAGTTGTCGGGGTTATCGTATGGGCGCAACGGCCAGTCTTCGATGAGATACCAGTCGATATAAGGCGAATCGCCTCCGTTTTCGAGGATGTGGTGAAAGGCCCAAAACCCGCGACCGGTGTGGTTGAAGACGCCATCGATCACCACGCGCATATCACGGCGGTGCGCCTCATCGAGCAGTTCGCGGAAGGCGGCGTCACCCCCCAACAGCGGGTCGATCTGCAAATAGTCGTAGGTGTGGTAGCCGTGGTTCGACGCCGAGGCAAAGATTGGGTTGAGATAGAGGGCAGTGACCCCCAGGTCGCACAGATAATCCAGCCGGTCGACGATGCCGTGGAGGTCGCCTCCCTGAAAACCTTGCTCCTGCGGCGGTGATCCCCAGGGCTTGAACTTGAGCCCGCGCCGGTGCTTCGTGCGAGGGCTGCGAGAAAAGCGGTCGGGGAAGATCTGGTAGAAGACCGCGCGTTTGACCCAGTCGGGTGTAGAAAATACCATCGTCTATGCAGCTACCATCGTTTGTTGCGGATCGGGAATTGGTTCGCCGATTTCGTACAGAAATTCGGCAGCCAGATCAGCCCCATTGGGCCATTCAATCGTCTCACTATCCCTCGGGAGCATAACCTGGGCAAAAAAAGCAGGATCGCGCAACGGCTGAAAAATAGGGCCAAACAGTTTATTCCAGTGCTTAGAAAAATCAATCTCTTTGATGACACCGTCATTGAAGGTCAGGCGCACGCGATACCGACCAATCACTTCTACAGCAACCACAGCCAGTAGCATCATATATCCTCTCTAATCCAGAGGTGGAATCTTTTTCAATGGTAGCTGCTGGCGAGCAAGCTCCCAGTCTTCTGCTAATTCGGCCCGATACAGATCCATCCACGCTCAGATCAATTGCAGTGCATTACGAGACATCGCTCCTTGTACGCGCCCCGTCACGATTTCGACGGTGACTTCCTGCCCTCCATAACGAGCGTGAAAATGTAGGGGTGGATGATCGTTGTACCGCATCCGAATAATGATTCCGTAGAATCGGCTAATTTCCGGCATAATCGATGTTGCCTGTACGATAGTTGCCTGTCATAGTTGCCTGTCTATGTGACAGTGATTGGCAATCAAGGCCCCAGTAATTTCTGCAACAATCGTACAGTTACAGGGCAGCGAAATCGGTACAACATGCTAGATAGCCTCAGTATAGCATGGATTTTATGGTCGGCTCAAGTATGAAGCTGTAATGCAGGTTCATTTCGATTTTGATGATGAAGGTGTACTTCAATTGAGAAAGAGAAGGTGAAACAATGATCGATCCACGCACTCAGAAACTGGCCCACACCCTCGTCCACTACTGCACCAGCGTGCGACCGGGTGACTGGGTGCTCGTGCGCGGGCACGTGGTGGCGTTGCCACTAGTGGAGGAAGTTGTGCGCGCTGTGACACAAGCCGGTGGCAACCCAACGGTGTTGCTCAGCAGCGAGGGGCTAGAGGAAGCCTTTCTGGCCGAGGCGAACGACGAACAGTTGGGCTGGCTCTCCCCATTGGATGAGCTGATGGCCGAGCGGCTGGATGTGCGCATTGTCATCGGCGGGGCGAGCAACACGCGCGCCCTTACGGGTGTGGAGCCGCGCAACCAGCAGCGCTGGCAGCAGACCCAGCGCCCGATCCGCCAGGCCTTTATGCGCCGCAGCGCCGAGGGCAGCCATCGCTGGGTCGGCACGCTCTTCCCTTGCCCGGCCTATGCCCAAGAAGCTGATATGAGCCTGCGCGCCTACGAGGATTTTGTCTACGCTGCCACCTATGCCGACCAACCTGACCCGGTGGCCTGCTGGCAACAGGTTCATGACACGCAGCAGCGACTCGTGGAGTGGCTGCGCGGGAAAGAGCAGGTCGTTGTACGTGGCCCCAACGTCGATTTGACGCTCTCCATCGCCGGGCGCACTTTTATCAACAGTGATGGCAAACGCAACATGCCCAGCGGCGAAATCTTTACCGGCCCGGTGGAAGAGTCGGCCAACGGCTGGGTGCGCTTTAGCTATCCGGCCATCCGCGACGGGCGCGAGGTGGAGGGGGTGGAATTTACCTTTCAAGATGGTAAAGTGGTTGCGGCCAAAGCGGCCAAAAACGAAGACTACCTGCTCAGCCAATTGGACAGTGACGCCGGCGCCCGCTACCTGGGCGAGTTTGCCATCGGCACCAACTACCAGATCCAACGTTTCACCAAGAGTATCCTCTACGACGAAAAGATCGGCGGCACGATGCACGTCGCCCTGGGGGCCGGCTACCCTGAAACCGGCAGCCGCAACCAATCCGCCATCCACTGGGATTTTATCTGCGATATGCGCAACGACAGCGAAATTTGGGTGGATGGAGAGCTGTTTTACAAGAACGGCCAGTTTCAGATTGCGTAGTATTGGAGAAAGAAATCTCTCAAATCTCCTCAAACAAATCTCCAGAGGTTGAAGAGATTTGGGGAGATTTGAGAGATTTCTTTCTTGTTTACATCTCGACTACCAGCCGGTGTTTGACCGCATAGAGGGCAGCCTGGGTGCGGTCATCGACGCTCAGCTTGGCGAGGATGGCGCTGATGTAGCCTTTGACCGTGCCCTCGGTGAGGTAGAGCGTGCGGGCGATCTCCTTGTTGCGTTTGCCCTGGGCAATCAGCCGTAAGACATCCATCTCGCGCTCGGTGAGCAGCGGACGCTGGCTGGCGGGCTCGGTGGCCTGGCGCATGAGCACGCGTTGGGCTTCGGGATGGAGTGTCGGTTCGGCGCGGGCGGCGCTGCGCACGGCGCGCAGGAGGTCATCGAGCGCCACGTCCTTGAAGAGATAGCCGATGGCGCCGGCCTGGATGGCTGCTCGCACCAGGTGCTCCTCTTTCCAATCGGTGAGGACGACCACCTGGCAGGCCGGGTCCAAGTGGCGGACGCGATGGATCGTGTCGATGCTGTCGGTCTCGGGCAGGCGCAGGTCCATGAGCACGACATCAGGATGCAGCTGTTGGACCAGGCGCAGCGCTTCGCTGCCCCGTGATGCCTCGCCGACCACAGTCAGGTCGCTTTCGTTGTTTAGCACCGTTCTCAGCCCGGTGCGCACGATGGCATGACCGTCCACGAGCAAGATGCGAATTTGGGTGGGTAGCGGTGGTTTCCACATCAGTCGCACATCCCCTTTCTGTAGGTGGGGCGTAACGGTAGCGAGCACATCGCTCATCGATACCGGTTGACCCCTTTTTTGTTCGATTGCGATTCTGTGGGTGAGGATAGCGTTTTGAGCGTTTATCAGCCGTCTCGTAAGCGTTTCCAGCAGGCTCTATCTTTACAGATTGAATTTAACGCCAAGTCGCAAAGACGCAAGGCGAAACCAAACGTAAATTCTTTGCGTCTCTGCGACTTTTCGTTAGAAGTACAAACTTAGAGTAACGGGGAAATGGCGCCCATTTTCGACGAGATGCACCGGCAATCGCCCAATTTGGGGTCTATTTCGGCCAACCTGTGATCTATTGGAACTCACGGGGAGGACTTGAGGAGTTCCCTGGCATCAGATAGCTCTGGAGTGAGGTTCTCCTCGCCAAACCAGGCGAGGGCTGTTACCAGCGCGGGGCGCGCCTCGGCCAGACGACCTTGTGACTGGTAGAGGTGTGCGAGGCTGACAGTGGACCGCAACTCCCACTGGCGGGCTTGTTGTGTTCGGGCCACGTCGATGGCCTGTTGGAAGGCAGTTTCGGCCTCATCCGGCTGATCGGCCCGGCGATACAACTCGCCGTGAAGCCGGTGCAGTTCGGCCTCGCACCAACGGTCTTGCGTGCGCGCCAGCATCTCGATTGCCTGGGGCAGGAGCAATAGCCCCACTTCGGGCTGGCCGGAGCGGCCAAAGGTGTCACCCAGCAGCGCCGTGAAGTAGGCCGCGCCCAGTTCCGCTCCGCTGCTGCGGTAGAGATCGATGCTACGCTGCATATCATCAAAGCCGGCGTCGAAATCACCCTCTACTGTTAGCGCCCAACCACGCAAAAAAGTCGCCATGGAAAGCCAAAGTGTAAAGCCGTACTGCTCGGCGAGTGCGATGCTCTGCTCGGCGTAGGCGCGACAGCCCCCCGGCTGGTTGAGGAACTGTTGCTGCACTGCCGCATAGGTAGTCGCAATGACCTGGCTGTAAGGGTGATCGGTGGCTGCGGCCCGAACCAGCGCCTGCTCGGTGTAGGCCAGTGCAGCGGCGGGCTGGCCCAGACACCAGAGCGTCCATGCCAGGTAGGCCGAGGCCACCACGCCGGGGTCCTGGCCAAAGCTGAGCGCGTGGTCGCCATGTTGCGCCGGGTCATATGCGGCCAACGTTTGCTCCAGATAGCTGCGGGCCTCGCCGAAGGCCGCGCAGTGAAAACGGTGGGTTCCCAGCGCGCAGCGCGCTTCGAGAAGCAGACCGGGGTCGGTCGCCTCCTCGGCCAGTTGCAACAGTTGCTGGTAAACCTCCATCGCCCGGGGTGGATTGGGCTGCACCATGTAGAAACGCCCCAATCCCCAAAGCACCTGAAAACGCTGTTCGATGTCGCCCAACTGTTGGCAAAGCGTCCAGGCGCGCAGAAACGCCTGCTCTACCTCCGGCGCTGCGTATCCCTTGGTCGCCAACAGCAGCGGCCCCAACGCCGCCTGGATCAGCAGCTCGCGCTGGCGTGTCTCGTCCGTCGGTGGCAGAGAAGATAGCAAAGAGAGTGCGTGGTGTAATCCGCTGATCGCCTCGGCGAAGGCAGAACGCTGGCGGGCTACCTGCGCCGCTCGATAGGATGCATCGATGGCCGGCAACGGCAGCCCACCCGCCTCGTAATGAGTGGCGATCTGCGCGTACACAGCATCCAGGCGACCTGCGTAGACCTCTTCAAGCGCCTGCGCCACGCGCCGGTGCAGGTGCCGTCGCCGGATCGGGCTCAGACTGGTGTAGGCGACTTCGCGAATCTTGTCATGGGTAAAGTCGTAGGTTTCGCTTGCCAGCCCGTTGGCGCCCCGCTCGCGGATGATGCGCTGCTGCCACAGTTCGTCCAGCCCTTGAACCAGGTGATCCTCGTCATCACGGGCCTCCTCTGGACGCGCCCGCGCCAGCACCTCAACGGCAAATGCCCGCCCAATCACACCGGCAATCGAGGCCAGCTCGCGCGCGACCGGTGAGAGCGCTTCCAAGCGTGACTGGATCACCGCCAGCACCTTGGGCGGTAGGGTAGTAGAGGGCTGGGGAGTGCTGATTTCCTTATTCGCGTCGCCCTCCAACATCCCTATCTCCTTTTCCCCTTTGCTTGATTCGGCGCGTACGGCTTCGACCACGAAGAGGGGATTGCCTTCGGTAGCAGAATAGATGCGGTTGGCCAGTTGTGGCGAGAGCGCGCGCCCCAAGAGATTGGCGGCGAGTTCCGTCGTCTCCTCAGGGGTAAGGCGGGCCAGTTCGATTTCAATGAATTGATCGCTGCGCCCCAGTTGATGTAAAAGCGTGGTCAGCGGGTGCCCGGCCGGCAGCGCCTCCTGGCGGAGCGTGCAGACGACAAGCAGCCGGCCTTTGGAATAGCTCCGCAAGAGATACTGCACCCATTCGAGGGTATCGCTGTCGCACCACTGGATGTCATCCAGCGCCAGCAACAAGGGTTCGTTCTGATAGAACAAGAGGCGACCAAGCGCTTCAAAGAATCGTTGGCGCTGCCAGCTTTCAAGCAGAGGAGCGGGCGGCGCCAACTCGGTTCGTTCCATCAGCAATTCGGGCAACAGGCGGGCTACTTCGCTGGCCCACAGCGGCTCCAACTCCTGGCGCGCCCGGCGGAAGATTGGCGCACGAAGCCATTCCTGTACGGGCGCCAACGCCAAATTGCCGCCAACGGCATAGCAGTGGGCAGTCGCCGCTGCGGTTCCCTGTCGATGCGCCCATTCCACCAGCTCTTCCACCAGGCGGGTCTTGCCGATCCCCGCCTCCCCCGCGACGAGCGCGAGGGTAGGATGGCCGCGCCTGGCGCCACGCCAGGCGCCCTGTAGCTGGGTCCACGCCTGCAGGCGACCCACCAGCGGCGAGGTGTCACGGATGCGCGAGACAGTCGGTTGCGGCGCCTCCAGGTTGAGCAGATGCTCGTAGACGCTCTGTGTCTGCGGGTCTGGATCGACGCCGAGTTCGCGCGCCAGGGTGGTTGTGCAGGTGTGGTAGACGCGCAGCGCAGCGGCGCGGTCGCCGGCCTGGGCGTAGAGTTGCATGAGCCTGGTATAGCTGCTCTCGCGCAGCGGGTCCCGCTGGAGCAGCCGCTGCGCATAGTCAATGGCGAGGCGTGTTTCCTGCTGGCCCTCCAGTAGCTCGATCAACTGGTCGAGCGCGGCCATGTACCGCTGTTGCAGCCGTTCACGCTCTTGCAGCAGCCAATCCTCATAGGAGCCGGGCAGCAGATCGCCCCCATAACGTTCGATGGCGCGCTCAAGGGCGGTGCGTTTCGCCTGGGTGACGCTAGCATCTTGGGCTTCCTGTAACGCGGCTTCAAACTCGGCCACATCGAGCGTAAAGGGTCCATCTCCTCGCCATTGAATCGTCTGGGAATCTACCTGAAGATAGCGGTCAGCGGTGGGCAGGGTGTTGCGCAGTTGAAAGATCGTGTTGCGCAGATTCGTACGCGCCTGGCTGTCGGATGAATCGGGCCAGAAGAGATAGGCAATCTGCTGGCGCGATTGAGGGGCCCCGCGATGGAGCAAGAGATAGGCCAGCAGGGTCTGCAGGCGGGGCGTATTGAGTTGCGTGACCGGCTGGTTGTCATAACACAGCCGAAACTCACCGAGCAGTTGAATCTCTAGTGTGCCGGGCACGGTCCCATCCAACGGAGAACGGAGAACGTAGAGCGGAGAGCGTAGAATGTTCTACGTTCTACGTTCAAGAAGGCGCGTCTTTGGGTTGATCAGCAGATAGTATACACCAAGCGCGCCGCTGTACAATAGAATCAAGGTGTAGACGACCAGGTTATCGAGCCGGTCGTCGGGGAGACGGGGGCCGCCGACGAGGTCGCGGATCCACGGCCAGCGGATCAGAAAAGGGCCAAGTAGGACCAGATCATAGGCGAGAAAACTGAGCATCTGGGCGACGGCATTGTGCCAGCGCGGGTAGAGCAGCGCGTACAGAAAATAGAAGGCGTCGCCAAAAAACATCCAGCCAAAAAGAATTGGTGTGTTGGCATTCTCCTCGCCAAAGTTCCACGGCAGCACCCCCTCGACGCCCAGAAGCAGCGCCAGCCCCACACCTGCCAGGATCACCACAAAGAGCCAGTAGGAATAGCGCACCGGATTGGGCAGCGGCTGCTCATCGCGCAGGGGGATACGCCGCGCCCACAGGAAAAGAAAGAGGTTGAACAGGGTAAAAAGGGCGCAAGCAATGGCATAGTCACCTAGATCGATGAAATAGAGCGAGACTGCCAAACCGGCCATCATCACGAAGAGGTTGAGGGCGCCGGGAGCCAGCGCAGCCAGTTCACCCGAGAGGCCGATCCAGAGCATGGCGGCGGCAATCGCCGCCTGCATGGCCGCAATAAAGTAGAATGAGAGCGGGCTGTCGCCCCAAAACCAGAGCGCGGCCGCCCATTCGCGCTGGAAGGCAAAGATCGCCGCCAGTGCCAGCACGCCGATCCCGCCGAGCACTAAGAGGATTCGCACGACCAAGTCCATCGTATTATCTCCCAAAGAATGATAGACCGCGGATGTGGCGGATCATCGCGGATTCAAAAATCTGCGTAAGCTGCGGATGATTTTGCTCTCATACGAGACGCACCTCCTGGCGGACGCCGCGCAGGTCCATCTCAAAGGCCAGGTCGACAATCGGCGGGTGGCTGTAGTAGCAGTGAACGCCGTGGGTTGCGGCCTCGTTGAGCGGGTTGAGGATCGCCTCGGCCAGAAGCGGTTGGATATTCCGGGTGGTATACAGGTTGACCATAGTGGCGTTTGCCCAACGCATCCCCAGTCCGCCAAGTCGCGCCTGCATCACTGCCATGACACAGGCAACCTTTTCACGCAACGCGTCGAGTGTCTCTTCGTCCGGGCGAACCACCGCCTCGGGTGCGAGGATGGCTTGGTCGCGCAGGTCACCGGCCCCGGCTACGATAAACGTGGGCGGGGGTACGGTTGCGGGCATCGTATACGAATAGGCATAGAGCGACGGCTCAGTAGGCGGCGCGACAGCAGGCGCCACATTGGTGCGCGCCACCGGGTTGTACTCGCCCACGAGGATCGCACGCTCGGCCAGCAGCGCCCGATAGCCCACGTTGAAATCGATAAACCCTTGAAAGCTCAACGGCGCCGGCAGACGCAACTCGACCGCACAGAGCGCCTGCGCGGGCCGGCCCTGCGCCGCCAGATGTTCATCGATCAGCGCAAAGCCGGCGTGGTAGGGCACCGGCGTCTGGAGGGTAACGTGGACGATCTCATAGCCTGGGTGGGCCGTTACCCCAGCCGAATAGGGTGCAATGCCCGTCAGAAAGCGATAATTGCCGATAGGATGGTCGAGAAGTTGCATGGGATATCTCGTTTTCTTTCGCCAAGATCGTGTTTAGAGCCCATCCGAATAACGATTGCGGGTCCGACAACTACACCTGCGAGCGGCGTTGGTCGCAGAGTTATTCGGATAGGAACTTAGTACAAGAATGGGCAGGATTTTCTGATCGGCTGGTCAAAATCCGCAAATCCTGCGCGATTGTCGCCAAGACCTCCGGGAGGTGACCACAAATAATCGGGTCGACGAAGCTGATTCTGGTCACGGGATCCCTTTGGGCGCGGAGGTCGGATGGGATCCGTCACGCGAAGTCTCGTTGTCGTACCAAGTTTTTCGGTACTTTGTAGGTCATCGCCTCTGGCGTGACCTAGTCCGGCTAAATAAGGATTAAAGTTGAAATTCGGGGGGAGCACCAGTCGCTACAATCTGCCATGACGAAAGTCAGGTGTGACACGCCTGCCGAACGTCAGTGAGCAGCGTAGTCAGATTGGTTTGTGGGTAGTGAAGCAGCGCACGGCGGGCAACCTGGCGCACAGCGGCCTGTTTTGCTTCGTCACCCACGAGGTATTCAACGGGCGATTTGCCGTCAACTCGCGCCAGGAAGAGGGCAGCAAGCTGGCCCGGAAGTCGTGCTGTCACGCCGCCTAGCAACTGTCCACCACCGGCTGCTTGCTGATAGGCAGCCCAGAACGCTTCAGCCCCATGGACAAAGGCAGCGCCATTGGGGCCGTGATAGATGGCTTTGAGTAAGAAATGATTAAGACAAAACGCTACATCAAAGGTAGGATCGCCCCAGTGCGCGACTTCGGCGTCCAGTAGCACCAGGTCGCCATTGGTCTTGACAAAGATGTTTTTGGGGCTATAGTCGCCATGCACCAGCGCAAGCGGCTCTGCTTCCATCGCGGCGATGATCTGCTCAATGGCAGGCGCCAGGTCCGGGTGACGGTGAGCCACTGTGCGCCAGTAGGGATCGATGCGCAGTTGCTCGAAACTATCCTCGCTGCGATTGGCCTTACGCTGAAATTGTTCAGCTACCTCGTCTCGCCCAGAGGAGCGGCTGTGGATCTGTCCCAATAGTTCGCCAGCGCGGCAGGCCGTCGCCAGGTCGCACTGGCCGGCCATGAGCACCGTTTTCCACAGCGTAGCGTCCGTCACTTCGGCGATGGCGAGGATGTACGCCTCTTTGTCGTCAAAGAGCACGGACGGTACATTACCGGGAAACCATTCATCCACCAGTTGCAGATAATCGCGCTCGCGCCAGATGCGTTCCTGGTCGGCGTACCACTCCATCTCGACGCGCAGCTTGGGCAGCGACTGTTTGACCAC
>QEUW01000267.1 GCA_003577005.1 Chloroflexota bacterium
TGCTTGACCGCATGCAAAACAGGAGCAGACCATGCCCCCAACCAGCCGTTTTCGCATCCTCACCGCTGCTGACCTCGCCAGCGCCGATAGCCCGGCCGGTGAGACCCCACTGGTCGAATCCAACTGCGCCTGTCCCGACACCGACCAGTTGCTCTGGGATGGACCGCCCATTCAGAACAGCCTGAGCGGATTTGTCCGGCCTGTGCTCTATCTGGACCAGTTGCCCCAGGAGATGTTTCTGGTCTTCAACCCGCTGGTGGCCACCGGCCCGGCGGTCATGAACTGGGCGGCCTGGGAGTTCCTCGACTCCTTTGCCGAGCCACGCTCGCCGGCAGCGCTATTGAGATCGGCGGAAGAGAACGATGCATTCCGGCGTTTGGTGCGGCTGGGGTTGCTCGAACCGGCGGGTGGCGCCCGGCGTCTACAGCGCGCGGCGCCCAAGACGTTGACCGCCTGGCTACATACAACCAATGCCTGCAATCTGCGCTGCACCTACTGTTACGTCGACAAGAGCGAAGAGGCGATGGATGAGGCCACTGGTCGCGCCGCAGTCGATGCGGTCTTTCGTTCGGCGCAGCAACATGGCTACAGCCAGGTCAAACTCAAGTATGCCGGCGGCGAGGCGACGCTCAACTTTGGCCTGGTGCGCCGGCTTCACATTTACGCCAGCGAGCTGGCGCAGCAAATGGGGATCGACCTGCATGGTGTCGTGCTCAGCAATGGTGTAGCGCTTACCGGCGGGATGCTCGATTTTATCCGCGAGAGCGGGCTGACGCTCATGATCTCGCTCGATGGCATCGGCGCCGGGCATGATGCGCAGCGCGTCTTTGCCAATGGTCGCGGCAGCGCCCATCAGGTGGTGCGCAGTATCGAACGCACGCTCGACCGCAGCGTCTCGCCTCATCTTTCCATCACGGTGACCAGCCACAACGCCGGTGATGTAGCCGAGGCCGTTGCCTTTGCACTGGAGCGTGACCTGCTCTTCAACCTCAATTTCTATCGCGACCACGCCGCCCAGGATCACGCCACGCTGCGCGCCGAGGACGAACAGCTGATCACGGGGATTCGCCAGGTGTTTGCCGTGATCGAACAGAATGTGCCGCGCCACAGCCTGTTGGCCTCGCTCATTGACCGGGCCAACTTTGCCACGGTGCACGAGACGGCCTGTGGCGCAGGACACAGCTATCTGGTGGTTGACCAGCGGGGCGGTGTGGCCCGCTGCCAGATGGAGATCGAACAGCGCGTGACCGATGTCTTTGCCGCCGACCCGCTACGCGAGATCCGCCTCTACCCGAAGGGGTTTCAGAATGTGGGTGTCGATGAGAAAGAAGGCTGCCGCACCTGTCACTGGCGCTACTGGTGTGCGGGTGGTTGCCCGGCCCTGACTTATCGCGTTACCGGGCGTAGCGATGTGAAGTCCCCCTATTGTAATGTCTACCAGGCGGTCTACCCGGAGCTGCTCCGCCTCGAGGGGTTGCGGCTACTAAAGTATGGACGAGAGGAGGCCGTGAGTTCGCTGTGAGCAAGTGACGACCCATCAATAAGGCATGGCAGAGCCAGCTGCATCGCAAGTGCAAATTCATCGCCCTCATCTTCCCTTATACTGGTAAGGGAGCAGTGCTCACCATTTGTGGCCCCCGCCAAAAGGAGAAACAGCCATGTCGGACTCGCTCTACCACCGTATCCGCAGCCGGTTTTGGTGGCATTGGGTGGATCCCAACGACCTGCTGGTCGTCAGGCGCTTCGGACGTTCGCTCGATTTCCGTGGTCCCGGAGAAGTGTGGGTTAATCCCCTGGTCGAGGACGTTTTGGGCAAAATCTACGTAGGGTTTCGCTTTGTGGATGTAGATGTCCCATTGCATTCGGTGGATGGGCATACCGTCACCTACGCGATCCGCGTTGGTTTTACGTATCACCCGCGGCACGCGGTGCCAGCGCAACAGGCGCCGTTCGCAATGAAGGTGTTGGAGACGCCCGACCTCTTTGTCCACATGATGGATCTCATGGCTGGAGGAGTGCTCCGTGAACTGGCGGCTGTGCAGACGGGTCGCAAACTCATCAATGGGCAAAATGCGGTCGATTTGGCGCATCGTGTCGAGGAGCGGTTATCGAGTGAATTGAGTTCGCTGGGCGTGCGGCTGGGACTGCCGCGTGCAATCCAGGTGCGCTCTGTGCGCGCTCCCCGGTCTCTGCGCGAGGCGACCGAGTGGGTTGGCTTTGCCAACGTGCTGAGCGACGACCTTCGTGTCTCGCCGGAGCGTGTAGCTGCCTACATGATGACGCTCAAGCTCTACGAGCAGCTCGCTGCAGGGCAGGGCGTCTACATTTTGCCGGGCGCCACTGGGCTTGATGCGCTCTCACCGCAGTTGTTGCAACTTATGCCTGGTCTCGTAGCAACCCATCGAGGTCCCACCCAGGGCCATTCTTGATTGCAGAGGGATTGCGCCAGAGCATTGACCTGTGACCGCGCGGGCGAGTATCCCCCTTCTCGCCCGCTGGTCATCCGGGGGACGGCTCCTTTGACGAGCCGTCCCCCGGATGTTGGCTGGCTGGTGGAGTGTAGACCCAATGTACGGTCATTGATCAGATCGGATCATCGTCGAATTCCCCGGTACTGTCTGGGATGTCCCCCGCAATCCCTCGTCTCGCTGCTCCATCTGTGAGCGTGCTACCCGCCACGCCACAGCCGCCATGACAACATAGACCAGCGCCACACCTACATAGACCCCCCGCATCCCCAACCAGAGCGCGATCCCGGCGCCGGCCATGGGGGAGATGGAGCGCGCCGCGGCCTGTACGCTGTTATCCAGCCCATAGGTGGCGCCCTGGTTGCCGCGCGGCGACCAGAGGTTCATCAGGGCGGCGGTGGTCGCCATCAATCCGCCCACGGCGAGCCCGCTCAACGCCTGCAAGACCACAAGCTGCCAAGCCGCGGTGACCATCGATTGGGGAATGTAGAGCAGTGCGGCGGCGATGGCCGAAAAGATCAAGATGTGAGTGTGGCCCTGTCTATCCCCCAGCCGGCCCAGCCAGCCGGCACTCAACGCACTGGCAAAGGCGGTGGCGCCCATGACGATGCCGGTCATCAGCGCGGCGCCTTGTTCGGCGTCCATCAAGCTGGCGACGTAGAGCGAGGCGATCGGCACGGTGAGGGTAGCCCCCAGGCTGCGCAAAAAGGTCAACTGGTAGAGCCCTCTCATGCCAGGTGCCGTGAAGAGCGTGCGGTAGCTGGCCCAAAAACTGGGCCGTTGCGCCTTGGCTATAGGCCGAAAATCTTCCTTGACCCAGATCATGGTGGCGATGCCGGCCAGCGCAAGCAGCCCACCCGTGATCCAAAAACATTCGCGAAAACCAAATGCCTCGCCCAACAAGCCACCCAGCAGCGGGCCGCCGGTCACGCCCACCCAACGCGAAGTCTGCAACAGACCGAGCGCCTCGCCCGAGTGTTGTCTCGGGGTGGAGGCCGCCACCAACGCATTGGCCGCCGAAATCACGCCGCTCACCAACCCTTGGATCGTGCGAAGAATCACCAACTGTTCGGCATTCTGGGCAAATCCCATCAAGACTAGCAGGATTGCACCCCCCAACGTCGCTCGTTCCAACATGAGTTTGCGCCCGTGGCGGTCGGCAAAGCTGCCCCAGATGGGGGACGCAAAGACCATCGTCACCGCCTGGGAGGAGAAGACGAGACCCGACCAAAACTCGATGCTGCCCCCGCTGGCGACGCCGATCTCCTTTACATAGAGGGGTAGAAAGGGGAAAACCAGGCTAAAGCCGGCTGTGGACAAGAGCTGGACGATGAAGACCACATAGAGGTTGCGCTGCCAGGCAGGCACAGTAGCACACTCCTTTTTTGTGAATCCGACGAATTGATAAATTGTAGCAATGGACCCGCAGATTGGCAATTGATGTTGGGATGGGGAGTCCTATCTACAGGGATACATTGTTGAAATCCAGCTAGACCTCCGTCTGCGTTTCTATCTTTGGACAACAACATCAGCGCCACCCTCCCACATTCTGTGGCTTTGTGCCTGGAAACTGTGGAACCTCCTGGGTGAAATGTTCTGTTCGGCTTGGTGAGTAAGGAGAAGATGCAGATGAAGAGAATTTGGATGGTAAGGCTTTCCGCCGGCACGGCAGCCCTCCTCTTCATGATGTTGCTGCTGGCTGGCACACCGTCTGTTTTGGCTCAGCGTGACCGGACGCCGCCTACAACTCCTGTGTTGTCGGTTACCCAGGTGGATCAGACGGCGGTCACCCTGGGCTGGACGCAATCGACCGACAGCGGATCGGCTGTCACCTACCAGGTGTTGATGGATGGTAGCCCGGTGGTCTACGGCACAAAAGCCACCTCTGCCCAGGTCCAAGGCCTGGCGCCGGGCACAACCTACATCTTCACCGTTCGGGCCAGAGACAACAGCATGAACTGGTCTCCAACGAGCAACGCCGTCTCTGTCACCACTTTACCCAGTGACCCCAATGATACAACGCCTCCCACGACACCGGGTAATCTCTGGGGTTTTGACGGCGGCTGTGGAGAAGCCTGGCTCACCTGGGAGCAGTCGACCGACAACGTCGACCCCCAGCACGTCATCCGTTACGAAGTCTACGTCAATGGCATTCATCGCCCTGAAAGCATGGTGATCGGGCGTGGAAAGACCGTTGCCTATGCGGTCGTGGAGGGTGAAAACCGCATCGAGGTGTTTGCCCAGGATGTCGCTGGCAACGTTTCCGCACCTGCCGTGGTGGTGATGTATCTGTACGGCCTCTGTCAGTAATCTGCAGTGCGATCACACTTTCCAGGTAGCTCGCAACTGCCTGGAAAGTGTGGTCGTCCCCGTCGTCAAGCTGGCAAGTCAACCGGTCTTCGTGCCTGGGCGTCCTGATCGACAATTACGTTTGGGCGCACGCTTCGCAGACCCATGCTGCGCGCGGCAGGGTTGCCGTAGGGATAGTAGTCGTTAAGTCGCTCGTCACCCACACATCGCCTTCGCCGCAGAAATCACATTTGCCACGCTGCCTGGCTGAGGGAAGGCTGGCGAGATGCAACTGGGTCATTTCCAGTTTTACGCGCGCTGCCAGATCTGCGCCGATGATCGCCTCGGCAAACCTGCGCACCTTCGGATCCTTTTCCTGGCGATAAATGTGTTCCATCCGCTCGAATACTGCCGGGTCGTTGGGAAGCCCGCCGTCTTCCCAGGTGTGCCAGGCGGCAAAGCGCACCTTTCGGTCTTCATCCTCCATCATGCGGAAAACTGCGTCCCAAACTTCGGGGATGCGCGCCTGGATGTGGCACGGGCAGAGGTATTGCGCGGCGGTGAGCCGGTCTTCCACATCGCTGCTGCACGACAATTCGAGCAAATGGGGGATAGAGGCCCGGCTGACTTTTTTCTCGCCGGGCCGGTGGGCGGCCTTTTGATGTTTGTTCATGCCTATTGTTTTTCGCATCGGTTCACCTCCTTACCTGGCAAGCTCATCCAATAGCTGGGCCAGCGCCATCGTCGGCTCCCAGCTGTGACCATGACCCTCATACATCCACCACGCCGAGAGCACCGCCTGGGCAATTCCCCAGCCGAAGATGCGCTCCCGGTCGAGCGCCAACGCTTCTGCCAGTTGGTCAACCCGTCTTGCCTGGAGACGCCGGTCCAGCATGAGTTCGTCAGACGGGTTGCGCAGCAGAGCTCCGATCTCATAAGCAGGCTCCCCCACCACGCCTTTGGGGTCAATCGCTAGCCAGGGTTGGCGATTGGCGCTCAAAATGTTGAAGTGATGCAGATCGCCGTGGAGCAAGACCGGTTCGGCTGACGAGGCCAACAACTCAGTATAAAGCCGCTCGGCCTGTTCCACCAATTTGGCCGGGAAGGGGCCGGTGCCGCCGTTGAATTCGGCGCGCAACCGTTCCAGCCCTTTGGCCCATTTGGCTGTGGTCGGAAAGGGATGGTCGGGCGGCACGGGTCGCCACAACTGGCGCATCGTCTCGGCAGCAATGGCGGTCGCCTGCTCGTCGTCGGCAAATGTTGACAACATCTTGCCCGGTTGCAATCGTTCGATCAACAGGATGCCGAGCTCGGCGTCACTGTGGATCAGCCGGCAGATGCCGTGACCATCATAGAGACGGAGTGCCTCGATCTCGCTGGTCAATTCCGGGTTAGGCACGCCCAGCTTGAGGACCACGGCTGTGCCGTCAGCGGTAGTGGCCGGAGCGACATAATTATAGGATAACCCAGCGAACGGCGGTTGGACGGTCAGTGACCAACGTCGCCCGCATTCGGCAATAAGCGCAGGCAAATTGGCGAGCCAGGTGGAGCCTCTATCGCCGTAGAGTTCAAGCTGGGTCTGGACAAACTGTTCTGGCAATTTGTGCATAGATCATCACCGAGCGTGTACAGTAGGGGCAGACACGTAAGTCTGCCCCAGATTGGATTCCATCGGGCACCGGCCCCGGCAGCCAAGTGGGGCCAGGCAGACCTACGTGGCTGCCCCTACGAACGGCGTGGGGGTTCGGGTGGCTCCATGCCAATGACGTAGAGGACATCGTTGCGCACAAAAGAAAATCCTACTTTTTCTGCCACCCGTTGGCTGGCCGGGTTGTCATGCGAGGTCGTCCAACTAGGGAGGTGCCCTCGTGTGCGGATATCTTCGCACAGGCCAGCGACACAGGCGGCATTGAGTCCCAGGCCACGAAACTCCGGCTCGGTGACGACGCCAAGATCCTCGTATTCGTCGCCGAGAAAGAAGATATTGGCGACGGAGACCAGGCGCGCCCCGGCGAATGCGCCCCAGGCATAGCCGCTGGCTGCCAGGTTGGCCGGTGTGACCCAGGTTTTGTAAATCCAACTGGATTCCGGGCTGAGCGCCTCGAGACACTGTGCATCCTCCCACCCGAGCCGGCGGATGACAAAGCCTGTGGGTGTCTGAGGCTGCGGCTTCTGATACAGCGCATAGACCACCCGATCCCAAACGATGACCGGGTCGAAAGCAGCGTGTAGGAGCGGCGCAAACGATTCTGGCGCTGTAACAAAACCTTGAATGTGTGGGCGCAGGTCATCCGGGGTCAGCGCCGCCGGGTCGCCGCGCAAGAGATAGTTCTGCGCCACATCCACGATCACGGCGCGTGGCTCGGGCCAGCGGTCCACCCAGCAGCGGCCATAGCCGGTGTTGATGGCATGGGGGCCGCTGGTAATTGGCCCCGGCTCCTCTGGTTTGAACCAGCGCCGCAGCGTTTTCATCTCCTCATGTGAAAGCTCAATCATGGTCAATTGCCCCTGTAGTCAGCCTCGATCTTATTGCTCGATCTTATTGCTCGATCTTATTGCTCGACCTTATTGCTCGACCTTATTGCTCGACCTTATTGCTCGACCTTATTGGAAGACGTTCCGAATCGTTTCCGGTGCTGCTGCTCTACCATAGAGGGCGGGCGTTGGTGCGCCGTTGGCAGGTTCGTTCACTGGCGCGTCAATTGAAAAGTTACGGCATTTGCAATTCAAGCATGATAGACCGCGGATTTGGCGGGGCCCAGGGGGCGCTCCGACAGATTGGCGTCGAAGGCTACAACAACCGTTCAATCACGACTTCATCGATATACTCGCCGCGGACCTTGGCGTGGCGCCGTGCAGTGCCGACGATGCGAAACCCCTGGCTCTGGTACGCGGCCAAGGCGGCAGGATTGTCTGCTCGTACATACGTGAAGAGCTTATCATACCCCTTGGCTTTGGCGACGGCAAACGTGGCGGCAAAGAGACGTCTGGCGATGCCCTGGCGCCGGCAGGCCAGATCGACAAACGTACCGAGCACACCGACATGGGCAAACGCCTGCGAGTGGCCAGGCAATGGCGACATGCTCTGGAAGCCGACAATCGTCTGCTCTGGTAGACGCACAGCCACATGAAAGATGTCGCGGTGGGTTAGGCTGAGTATGTAGGCGCGTTCGTCTTCCACAGTGAAGGGCGTGTCGAACGTAGTATAGAGACCCGACTCGATGATTGGATTGAAGACCGCCACGATCCCTTCGGCGTCATCTGGTCGTGCCACACGAATCAGCAGCTCCATCCGTTACAGATCCTTTTTGGAGAAAACAAACTGCACATCTGCCTCAGGAAAGGTGTGCTGCAAAGACCGAAGGTACGCTAAGTTGCGCTGTGGCTCTTCAAGTTCAAGATAGATCTGATATACTCTGTACTCCTGGTTATAGCCTTCTCGCGCGATGGTGAAGTTAGACAAATCTAATCGTTCACGAAGCTGGCGATCGGTAAATTGGATCAACACCGTAGGTGTATAGCCACTGGCGATGTGGAACGGCACGCCTTCATCAGTGGCCGAGCCAAACACATAAGTGTGTACGTCACCCCTGGCTCGCATCTCGGCTTCAAAATGGCGCAACAGGTGCGTCCCAACCCCCTGGCGCCGGTAGTCAGGCAAGACAGCAATGCCGCGACCGATACAGGTGCCACCTTCGATATACCCGAGCTTGATCCCAATCACGTTGCTGGTTTCTGTATCTACAGCCACATAGAAGATGCCCCGCCCATCCTCGAGCCGGCGAAGGATTTCTTTGCTCGTGGTGTGCTCGCGCGCCCCAAAGACTTCCTGGTACAGCCGCAGGGCTTCATGCACTTTCGCTGGTGTGAGTTTTTCGATGATGATCGGCATATGGCACCTTGCTCACCAATATCCCTTCCCAACGTGGAACGCACTCGCTCCATTCCAGATCTGCTGTGCGATCTCCGGTGAGCAGACCGGTGCGAGCATCCCATTGTTGCCGTGTTTGATCTGGCCGTAGATATTTTCCCAGGTGAACCCCTGTGGCAGCGGGCGAAAGCCCAAATTTTCATACAGCTTGCGCGCCATTGGCGAGGTGGACAAAAAGACGATGTTGCACTTCGCTTCGGCTAGAAATTGGACGGCTCGTTGGCAAACACGCGTGGCGATGCCTTGCCCACGAAAGCCGCGGTGGGTGCAGACGCCGCTGATCCCGCCCAGCCGGACGCTACGACCATCGTAGGCGATGTCCCGCACGCGCGTGCCGGCGCAACCGACGAGTTCATCCTGATGGTAGCACAAAACGCGCGAGACCGCCTCGGTAAAGAAGTCTTCTTCAATCTCTGCGCCCGGCACATCGCCAAAACAATGCTGTACCTGCAAGTGGAAAACCTCGGTGCGCTGTCGGTCGGTCAATTCATCGATCAGGAGGTGGACGAGGTGTGGGTCAATCGCTTGCGATGGCGTGCTCATAGCTTCCCTGTTTCGGTTGAGAGCTCTTCAAAAATCCGTTCCCATCGATGCCGCCCCCTGCAGGTTTGGTGGATGAATCCGCTCAATCCGTTCCCCAAATCCGCTGACAGCGCCTCACAATGCATGTCCCCCCGACACCTTGAGCACATTGCCCGTCATCCAGCGCGCCTGCTCCGAGGCGAGAAAGAGGATGGCGTCGGCGATGTCGTCGGGCTGGCCCAGCCGCCCCAAGGGAATGTTGGTCAACTCGCGCGCCTCAGCCTCGGGTGAGATATAGCCGGTCTGCACCGGACCGGGCGCCACGGTGTTGACCGTGATCCCTAGCGGGCCGATCTCATGGGCGATGCTGCGCGTGAAGGCTTCAATCGTCGCCTTGCTCGCCCCGTAGGTGATCTGGCTGGGGAACAGTTGCGCAGCATCGGTGCTCAGGTTGATGATGCGACCCCACCGGCCGCCGCGCTGCTGGTAGCGGCGCACATACTCGGCAATTAAGAGCGCCGTCGCCCGTACGTTGACGGCAAAGGTGCGGTCGATACTGCCCGCCGTGGTGGTAAAGATGGTGTCCGGATCTTCGTAATGCGCGGCATTGTTGACCAGGACATCGACCGGTCCAAAGGCGGCTTCGACCGCATCGAACAGCGGAGAAATCGTGGCCGGATCGGCCAGATCGGTCTCCCAGGCTGCTGCTTGACCCCCTGCCGTGCGGATCATCTGGACCACCTCATCTGCCGGCTGCGCCCGCCTGGCATGATAGAGCGCAAATCCTGGCTCCGTGGCCTGGGCAGCTTCGGCACCGGATATTCCGTACTGCTCTGGAGCGATCCGCCGATAGGCCAGGAAGACGCGAGCATCTTGCTGAGCAAAGGCCATCGCAGTGGCGGCGCCGATCCCCATTGGGTTGTTGGCGCCGGTGATCAAGACAATTTTGCCGGCTAACCCAGGGTCGATCATGACGTTTCCTCCGGTGGCTGGTTCTCATCGCTTTTGGCAGCGGTTCGCAACGGCAGGAGAAAGTATGCCCCATCGCGCCGTCCAGTGGCCGGCAGCGGCTGGATGGCGAAGCCCAATGCCAGCTTCAAGTGGTGGTTTGCCTTGTTCGCGGCGCTGCTGTGCGAGCGAATCTGATAGCAACCGTGGCCGCGCGCATCCGCAATGAGCCGCTGCTGCAACCGGCGCCCGATGCCACGGCGGCGCTGGTCCGGCGCCACACCGAAGGCCAGCACCTTCGCCTCTGTCAGCAGTTCGCCATGCAAGACCACCGGCGCGAGATCGTCCTCGACGCCAATATGCTGGACAACATAGCGCAGGAAACCCGCCACTTTGCCATCCTGGTGGGCGACGAGCATATGCGAACTCAAATGCCAATCGGCGGTGAACGCCGACCATCCTTCCTGTCCCAGTTCAGTGGTTAACGCCGCCAGCGCCGGCCAGCGCGGATGGTCGGGTGGCCATTCGTCCAGTGCGAGAGACATAGCGCTTTCTTAAATATTATCAAAGTGACTACAGGACCCCGGCGATTTGCGTGGATGAAAACTTATCCGATCAGGGTAATCTGCAGATACTGTAGACTTTTGCTGTTTCGTCTTGATTTTAATCCACAATTCTTTATACCGTAATTTCAGCAGGTGCTTGGTCCAATTATGTTATCTA
>QEUW01000268.1 GCA_003577005.1 Chloroflexota bacterium
CGCATCAGTTCGTTTATGAACGAACGGTTGCACGGCATGACCGTCGTGCAACTCTTTGGACACGAGGCTGAGAGCGAGCAAGAGTTTGACATCTACAACAGCAATTACCGCCAGGCGTTGATCTTGTTGCGTCGTTACAGCGCCATCTTTCTGGCCTGGCAAGAGGTGTTGGCGGCTATCGGTCTGGGCTTGATCCTGTACGGTGGCGGGCAAGGTGTACTGGCGGGTTGGGCGACGCTGGGGATGTTGGTTGCCTTTATTCAGTACACCGAACGCGCCTTCCAGCCGGTATTGGCCCTCTCGCAGGAGTACAACGCCATCCAGATTGCCCTGGGTGCGGCTGAACGCATCTACCGCATGATGGTGCGCGAGCCGGCAGTGCAAAGCCCGGCCACGCCCGCGGCACTGACCAAAGCGCGCGGCGAAATCGAGTTCCGCGACGTCCACTTTGCCTATAACCTGGAAGAACCGGTCCTGCGTGGGGTGAGTCTACACATCCCTCCCGGCCAGTCGGTGGCGATTGTCGGCGCAACCGGCGCGGGCAAGTCAAGCCTGGTGAGCCTGCTGGCGCGCTATTATGACCCGTCGCACGGCCAGGTGCTGCTCGACGGCATCGACATCCGCCAGTTGAGCCTGGACGACCTGCGTCGCTGCGTCACCGTCGTCCCGCAGGACCCGGTTTGTCTGGAGGGAAGCATCCGCCACAACATTGCATTGTTCCGTGACGATCTCGGCGATGAAGAGGTGCGCCGGGCGGCGGAACTGAGTAACGCGGCCCATTTCATCGAACAGTTGCCGGGCGGCTATGATTTTCATGTGCTGGCCGGCGGCGCCAATCTCTCGCAGGGGCAGCGCCAGTTGCTGGCCCTGGCACGGGCGCTGTCGCTCAGCCCCGATGCCGTGCTTGTGCTCGACGAGGCGACCAGCAGCATCGACACCGCCACCGAGGCGCTGATCCAGGAGGCGCTGGGTCGCATCCTGCGCAGCCGTACCAGTATGGTGATCGCCCACCGGCTGAGCACCGTGCGCGGCGCCGACCGCATCATCGTCATGGAGCGCGGCCAGATCGTCGAAGATGGCGACCACGCCTCGCTGCTGGCGCTCGACGGCTACTATGCCCGCCTCTGCCACCACCAGGTCATGCCGGGGACGGCCTATCCCCTGTAGGGGAAGATGCTATCTTGCTCTACCTCTCCCGCCACCATGCTATATCCGGGACCGCGTATCCTGTACCGGGCAAGATGGCATCTTGCCCTACAGCCCCTGTGACAGCAAGTTTGACAGCTCTCTGAAAGTGTGGTTGAATGCGCGTAATCGGTTACGCAACCGGTTACGCAACCGATTAACTCACTTTCCCAAGAATTCTAGACCTTGAGTAGAGGTGCCGATCCAGTCATTGGTTGGTCGGTGTTACCCATTATCGAAAGGGTCGCGTTTGAAACGTGCAACCATGAGCGATGTAGCCATTCGGGCTGCTGTCTCGAAGGCTACCGTCTCTCATGTGATCAACAATACACGCTTTGTCGAAGAAGAGACCAAACAGCGAGTGCTCCAGGCGATAGCCGAGCTGGACTATCGACCCAATGCCGCCGCCCGTAGCCTTACCACGCATCGCACTCGCTGCATCGGCATGGTGATCTCCGATGCCACCAATCTGTTCTTTGGTGAGATGTTACGCGGGGTCGAGGAAATTTTGCGACCGCAGAATTACGGTTTGATCCTGTGCAACACGGATGAGGTGCTGGAGCTAGAGTCGCACTACCTCGACCTGCTGTTGAGCCAACCGGTGGACGGCATCATCGCTGCGGCTACCAGCCAACGTTGGAGCGCACTGGCCGAGGCTGAAGTGCAGCATACCCCGATTGTGTTTGTGGATCGCGCCTTTGAACATCTGGAAGGTCCCTATGTGGGTGTCAACAACCAGCAGGGGGCCTATCTCGGCACCAAACATCTGATCGAACGAGGATGCCGGCGCATCGGGATCGTTGCCGGTCTCCCACGACTTTCGACCATGCGTGAGCGGCTGGCCGGTTTTCGACAGGCGTTGGATGAACGGGGTATCTTGTTGGCGGATGAATGGGTAACTCCTTGCGAACTGAGTATCGAAGCCGGCCGCGCCGCCACAAACAGGCTATTGGCCTCACCGGCCCGACCGGATGCGCTCTTTGTCAACAACAATCTATTGAGCCTGGGAGCCCTGTTGGCGCTGCGTGATCAAGGTCTGCGTTGTCCGGAAGATGTTGCCCTGGTAGGGTTTGACGACCATCCGTGGGCGGCTGTTTCCAACCCCCCGTTGACGGTGATCAGCCAGCCGGCGCGCCAGGTGGGGCAGATGGCGGCGCGACTGCTCTTTGATCTGCTCAATGGACGTGAACCGGAACAGTTGCGCATCATCCTCGATTGTGAGTTGATCGTGCGCGAATCAAGCTAGCCCGCTGCGCTGGTGTGACGAAAGAAGGAGTAGAAGTGATGCAGCAATCGACACCGACAACGGGTGCAGGCTTGCAACCTCTTGCGGCCAGAGATAGGACGGGCCTTCTGAGCCAGTTGCGCGATTCCTTCACAGGGTTACGGCGGGAAGAAACGATTGCCGGCTATCTCTTTATCTTGCCCAATTTCTTGGGCTTTCTGGCCTTTAGCCTGTTGCCCATTGGTTTTGCCCTCTATATCACATTTACTGATTGGAGTCTGGCGCGACCGCCGGTCTTCATTGGCCTGGAGAATTTTAGAACGCTCTTTAACGATCCGCTCTTCTGGAAGACACTGTGGAATACGGCCTATTACACCTTTGTGGCCGTGCCAACCGGTGTCTTTATCGCCTTCTGGCTGGCGATCCTCATGAACCGGAAGATGCGGGGAGTGCTCTTTTTTCGCACCGTCTATTTTCTGCCGCAGATCACCCTGACGGTGGCAGCGGCCATCGTCTGGAGCTGGCTCTACCACCCTGAACTGGGGCTGTTCAATTATTTGCTCGGTCTCATCGGCGTCGAAGGTCCGCGCTGGCTCCAGAGCACAGCGTGGGCCATGCCGGCCATTATCATCATGGGCAACTGGCATGGCATTGGTTTTGCCATGCTGATCCTGCTGGCCGGTTTGCAAGGCATCCCTGAAGAGTACTATGAGGCCGCTGAGATCGATGGAGCCAACGGATGGCAGCGCTTGCGTTTTGTCACCATACCGTTATTGACGCCCACGATCTTTTTCGTCGTCGTAACCTCGCTGATCGGTGCATTTCAGGGGTTTGACCAGTTCTATGTCATGACCAATGGCGGCCCGGCCAAGGCGACCACGACGCTTGTTCTCTACATCTTCCAAAACGGTTTTACCTTTTTCAAGATGGGTTACGGCGCGGCGCTGGCCTTTATGCTCTTTCTCTGCATCCTGGTGATCACGCTGGTGCAGTGGCGGCTGGCGGATCGGTGGGTATATGGCTTCCAGCGCGAGGAGAATTGACGATCAACGAATCTTCTCAAATCTACCCAAAAGAGATTGAGGAAGATTTGAGGAGATGGGCGGGCGGCGTGGAGAGGAAGGGAAATGACAAGCACCTCAGCAAAGACAACCTATGAACCGGTGACGAGACGCACTGCAACGGGATTGAGCAAACGACAACGAGAATTTCTCATTAGCGCCCTGGCCTGGATGATCCTCGCCATCGGTGGTGTGGCGATGATGGTTCCATTTTTGTGGATGGTCTTTACCTCCTTGAAGAGCACGGCGGAGATCTACACTTTTCCCCCACGCTTTTTGCCTGAACGCTGGCTGTGGAGCAACTATGTCAATGCCTGGACCTTGTTGCCCTTTGGCACCTTTTTCAAGAACAGCGCCATCGTCTCGATTGCGGTGGTGGCGGGCCAGCTTTTCACCTGTTCGTTGGCCGGGTATTCCTTTAGCCGCCTGCGTTATCCCGGCCGCGACCGCCTCTTTTTCCTCTATCTGGCGACCATGATGATCCCCTTTGCCGTCATCATGATCCCGCTCTATGTGCAGATGCGCTGGATGGGCTGGGTCGATACGCTCTGGCCGCTGATCGTACCTGCGATCTTTACGCCGTGGGGCACCTTTATGATGCGCCAGTTTATGAGCACGCTGCCTCGTGAACTGGAGGATGCGGCGCGCATCGACGGGGCTAGCTTCTTTCGCATCTACCGGACCATCATCTTGCCGCTGACCAAGCCAGCGCTGGCCACGTTGGGCATCTTTACCTTTCTTGGTAGTTGGAACAACTTCCTGTGGCCGCTGATCATCATCAGCTCGCTCAACCTCAAGACCATTCCACTGGGGATGACCACCTTTCAGGCGCGCATGCCCATGCGGACGCCGTGGGAGCTGGTGATGGCGGCGGCGACCTTTGCCATTTTGCCAATTCTCGTCGCCTTCATCTTTGGTCAAAAGTACTATATCCAGGGCATTGTCACTTCGGGAATCAAGGGTGGGGCTTAGTTTATCGTTTGCCCGGTTTGAAAGAGTACAGTCGCTGGAGCAAAACCGCTCTTTTGATAGCAACCGCAATTCAGCTTGGGCCAAGGAGAAAACCATGAACAACCGTTTTTCACGTTTCACAGGTCAGCGCGTCAACCGGCGCCAGTTTCTCACCTATTTGGGGATGGGTACGGCATCGGCTGCACTGCTCGGCGCTTGCCAACCGGCCGCTGCTCCCGCACCGACGCCCGCCGCCCAAACTGGCGCTGGTGCGGCATCAGTGGAGCGTTCGCCGTGGGTCACGGGCCAGATTGCATCAGACATCTCTGTCCCCTTCCGTTATGCCTCCTGGGAAGGCGAAGAAGAGATGCGCAAGTGGCTGTTGCACTTTGACAACTTCTTCAGCCAGAATTACCCCAATGTTCAGGTTCAAGGCGACTGGGGCGTTCCCTGGGGCGAGTACTGGACCAAGATGCCCACCCAGTTGACCGCGGGCGCACCCGTTGAACTGATGTGGATGCACGACAGCCGCTGCCAAACCTTCGCCGCCAACGGCTGGATCGTGCCGCTGGATGATTTTCTGGCTTCGTTCACGCCACCCGGCTGGCCCGATGAGTTCTATCCTTCCCAGGTCGAGGCTTTCCAATACGAGGGCCGGCAGTATGGCATTCCATACGACTTTGCGTCGGGTGGTTTTTACTTGAACCTGGACCTTTTTGAAGAGGCCGGGGTCGAGCCGCCCACCGAAGAGACGACCTGGGACGAGTTCCTGGAAATTGCGCAGGCGCTCACCAAAGAGGAAGGGGGGCGGCCGGTGCAGTGGGGCGTCGGCGGGTTGCCTACTACCTGGTCGGGTGGCGCCTATTTTATCGTCAAGACCTTTGGTGGCGACTACTGGAACGAGGAGATCACCGCCTCACGCTTCAACGACGAGGCGACCATTGCCGCCTTCCAGTTCCTGGCCGACCTCATGTGGCAGCACGGTGTCATGCCCAGCGCCGACCTGTTGGGCGGTCTGGGAATGGGTGCGGGTCTGGCCTTCTCTTCGGGGTTGACCGCCATGCACTACACGCTCAACGATGAGGCCTTTGTGCTTGCCGAAACCATCGAAGGCAAGTTCAACTGGGGCTTTGCACCGACGCCGCAGGGGGAGGGCGGCCAGTACTACTTTACCGGCGGCTCGGCCTTTAGCGTCCCCAGCACCTCGACACAGCCTGAAATGGCCTACGAGTTGATGCGTTACACGTTGACCAATCCAGAGACACTGCCGATTTCGGGTCAGATGGGCAGCCAGTTTACCGGCAACATGAACTACTACGAATATGGCTTGCCGTTGGCAGAGTGGGGTGTCGATGTCGAGGCGTTCAAACATGCCTTCTATGATCTGCCTCGTGACCACGGGATCGCGCCGGTTTATCACCCCAAGTACCTGGAGTGGGAGACCTCCATCTATCAGGCGATCATGGACCGGCTCTGGATCGGCGAAGCGCGCGACGCCGCCGTAGTCTGCCAGGAAGTTCACGAGGCGACCAACCAGTTGCTGGCGGGATAGGAGTCTGATGCGTGATGCGTAATACGTAATACGTGTTCCGTGTCATGTACTGCGCATCACGCATTACGCGTTACGTATCACGCATTACGCATCATTAGAAATAGAAAGGCAATCGGTTCAAATGGCTTACGAACCCTCCTGGCATTCCATCAAGGCCCATCGCACGCCCGGCTGGTTTCAAGATGCCAAGTTTGGCATCTATACCCACTGGGGCATCTATGCGGTGCCGGCGTGCGGGCCGAACGCCACCTGGTATCCGTACAATATGTATCGCGAGGGCACGCCGCAATATGAATATCATGTAAAGACCTACGGCCACCCTTCCAAGTTTGGCTACAAAGATTTCATCCCCATGTTCACCGGCGACAAGTTCAACCCCGACGAATGGGCGGAGCTCTTCAAACAGGCGGGCGCACAATTTGCTGGCCCTGTCGCCGAACACCACGATGGTTTTGCCATGTGGGACACCCAATACTCCGAATGGAACGCAGCCAGAATGGGGCCCAAACGCGATGTGGTGGGCGAACTGGAGCAGGCCATCCGCAATCAGGGGATGCGCTATATGGTGGCGCTGCATCATGCCGAAAACTGGTGGTTCTTTCCGCACTGGCGCAAAGAGTTTGATACCGCCGACCCGCGCTATACGGGCCTCTATGGTGAGCCTCACAACGTCGAATGGGGAGACAATCCGCCTCAGCCCGCAGAGCGTCAATCCTTTTGGGATCTGATGGAGCCGCCCAGCAAGGCCTTTCTCGACCTGTGGAAAGGCAAGACGCTGGAGGTGATCGACACCTACCGCCCCGATCTCATCTGGTTTGACTTTGGGCTCAAGTTTATCCAGGAGCACTACAAGCGTGAGATGCTCGCCCACTATTACGCCCGCGCCGAGGAGTGGGGCAAAGAGGTTGTCGTCACCTACAAGTGGCACGATCTACCCCCCGGAGCCGGTGTGATCGACCTGGAGCTGGGTCGCTTCGATACGCTGACCTACCATGACTGGATCACCGACACCACAGTCGATGACGGCCACGGCTGGGGCTATCTCAAGGAGACAAAATACAAATCGTTGCGCACGTTGATCCACTACCTGGTGGACAATGTGAGCAAGAACGGCTATATGCTGCTCAACGTCGGGCCAAAGCCCAATGGCGAGATTCCCGACGAAGCGAAAGCCCTGCTGCACGGGATCGGCCAGTGGCTGGCGGTCAACGGTGAGGCCATCTACGGCACGACCGCCTGGATGAGCTACGGCGAAGGTCCTACCCAAATGACCAAGGCCGGCTATTTTATGGAAGACCAGGAGGTGCAGTACACGGCGCAGGACATCCGTTTTACAGTGAAAGACGACGTGATCTACGCCATCTGCCTGGGCTGGCCAACGGGGCCGGTGACGATCGAGACGCTTAGATCCCTCTATCCCACCGAGATCAAGAGCGTACGGATGCTTGGCGCGGAGCAAGAGCTGGCGTGGTCGCACAGCAGCGCCGGGCTGCGCATCACCCCGCCCGCTGAACCGCCCTGCGAACATGCCTTTGTCTTTAAGATCGAGCGCCAGCACCCGTTCGGCGCATAGTACAAACAGAATCTGCCAACACTCGCCTCATCCGCCAGCACCACGCTCTATTGCCACCTCAGGTTGAATAGCCCGGCATGACTGGCGGATGAGCAGTTCCATCGGCAGTACAACTTCCTGCCACGGTGCGGTGGGGTCAGCGATCCGTTGGAGCAGGAGCTCGGTGGCGCGGCGGCCCATCTCGTAAGCAGGCTGGGCCGCAACGGTGAGAAATGGCTCGGCCATCCAACTGATGGGCAGATCGTCAAAGGCGACAAGCGAGAGATCGCCGGGCACTCGCAGATTGAACTCACGCAGAGCCTGGAGCGCACCGATGGCGATAAAATTATTGGCGGCAAAAAATGCAGTGGGCCGTGGCGTAAGGACAAGCGCCTGCCGCGCCATCTGATAGCCACTCTCCACTGTGTACCCGTGGTGGAGCACGGCCAACGTCGTTGGGGAAAGCCCTGCCTCGATCAGAGCCTGGCGGGCGCCCTCCACTCGCTCGCGCGCAGTAGAGACCTGTTCTGGACCGGAGAGCACAGCGATGCGACGGTGACCTAACTCCAGCAGATGGCACATGAGAAGCTGAGCGCCTTGCAGCGATGAGCCGCGCACGACATCCACCTGGGCGCCGGGCACGCTACGATCCATGACCACGACCTGGATGCCCTGGCGTTGGATGGTCCGCACCGGCTCGGGCGTGCTGCGAGCCGGCACCAACAGGATGCCGTCCACCCGCTTGCGCAGGAGCACGGCCAGATACTCGGCCTGTTTGCGCTCGTTTTCGTCGCTGTTACAGAGAAAGACAGTGAAACCTTCACGGCTGGCGGCGTCCTCTACCCCGCGGGCAACGGTGGTCCAGAAAGGATTGGTTACATCGGAGAGAACGAGCGCCAGCGTGTGCGTACGGTGTGAGCGCAGACTGCGCGCCAGCAGGTTGGGTACGTAGTTGAGTTCAGCCGCTGCGGTTTCGACCCGCGCCTTGATCTCCTGGCTGAAATAACCCGAATTGTTGAGCACACGGGAAACGGTGATCGGGGCAACGCCGGCGCGGCGCGCAACATCGCGAATGGTGACCATGATTCCAAGTATACAAACCCTGGACTCGATCCAGATAGCGGGCCAGATAGCGGGCTAGATGGCGGGATCGAACGTCAGCCTCGACGGTGTCACTCCAGGCAACTGCAGTCGGGTTTATCGCTTTGAGGTTTAGCGCTGAACAGCAAAGACAGTGGCAGAAGAAGCAGCAGGGTTTACCAGCCTCCCACAAGCTTCAAAAGGTGCAAGTTTTTCTTCTCTGGTAAGCGTACCACAAAGACAGTTGACAAACAAATCGTCTTTAGTAGAAATCTGCCGGAGGAACCAACAGCAAAAGCCTCGCTTCTCTGGCTGCAACCTCAAGTGTGGAATTGCCGCCCCCGGTGCAGGGACAGAATTACTGGGTTGCCGATGAGCATGGTAAGATACCAAACCAGATTCCGATAAACAAGCACCATCGGCTGGCGCACCCGCCGCAACCCTATGAAATGAGGTCTCCATGAAACACAAAAAATTGATGATCCCTGGCCCGGTGGATGTCTTTGATGAAACTCTGGATACCCTGGCCGAGCAGGTGTGGCCCCATTACGGCGCTGACTGGGCGCCCATCTACTGGGAAACCATCGACCTGCTCCAACAGGTTTTTCAGACCCGCAACGACATCGTGATTGTCACTGCACCTGGTTCGGGAGCAGTGGAGATGAGCGTCGCCAGCCTCTTTGCCCAGGGTGAAAAGGTAGCTGCGGTGAGCAATGGCCCTTTTGCCAACCGCAAGATCGAGATCCTGCGTCACTTTGGCGTCGAGGTGATCGAAGTCAAGTCCGAGTGGGGCACACCGGTGGCAGTGGAGCGTGTGCGGGATGTGCTGCGCCAACAGCACGATATTGCCGGCGTGACGGTGGTCGCCAACGAGACGGGCACGGGCGTGCGCAACCCGGTTCAGGAGTTGGCGGACGTCGCGCACGAACACGATCTCCCCATTCTGGTCGATGCTATCTCCGGCATGGGTGGCTACAATCTGCCGGTGGATGAGTGGGAGCTCGACCTGGTCTGCACGTCGTCAAACAAGGCCCTCGAAACGCCACCAGGCCTCGGCATCCTCTCGGTGGGTCCGCGCGCTTGGGAGCTGATCGAGGCCAAGAAGGAGCGTTCGTTCCGCGGCTGGTATTACAACCTCTCAACCTGGAAGGCCTATCGCGATGGCGCGGTCAAGTCATCATGGCGCTCGTTGCGACCTTCCGGGGGCGCCATGCCTGTGCCATCGCCCACTACCCAGGCCACCGGTCTGATCGCCGCCCTCAACACCAGCCTCAAACGCATTCTGCACGAGGAGACGCTCCAGGGGCACTGGGCGCGCTATGCCTGGGCGCAGCAGGTAACTCGCCAGGGCTTGCGCAACATTGGCTTTGAGATGCTGGTGGCGGATGAGCACGCTTCCTATACGATCACTACTGTCCGCAAACGGGCCGATATGGAGAGCGATGAGGAACTGCGCAAATTCCTGCTCGACAAACACGGCTTTTTTGTCTCCGGCGCCGGCGGGCCGTTGGCCGGCAACGTCCTCCGGATCGGGCACATGGGCAAAGCCAGCACACCCGACTATCTCTTCCCCTTTCTCTTGGGAATTGAGGACTTTGTGCGCTCGGTAAAAGAAGTGGAGATCTCGACCGGCGCCAGCCTAGTTGGGTTGGCGAGTGCGCCCCTTGCCCCGTTCAGTTAGTGCTTGAGTTAGTGCTCGACCAAGAAAGCTCCAAAGAGTGCGCACGCTCCCGTGCGCACTTCTCATCTATCAAATTAACCAGTACACAAGCCCGCCCGCCAAAACCTCGGAACAACCCGACCTGGTTCCACGTCCACAAGAAGATGTACGTTATGACCAGGAAAGGGAAACACTTTTATGTCCATTCGAAAACTTATTCGCCCGGGGTTGACTATCATCATTCTCGTGCTGGCGTTGCTAACCAGCGTAAGTGCCATACCACTGCAGGCGCATGTAGCCGCCGCGCCCGCGGCGATTGCCGACCCGGAAACGATCCATATTGTTCAGCGGGGCGATACGCTTTATAGCATCGCCCGGCGTTATGGGGTCACGGTGCAGGCGCTAATGGCCTACAACAGCCTCACGTCGACGACCATCTATGTCGGCCAGCGGCTGCTCATCCCTGGCGGTGGGCCGGGAACGGGCAACCCCGTTATCTATGTGGTACAGCGGGGCGATACGCTCTACAGCATTGCCCGCCGCTATGGCGCGACCGTAGATGCGATCATGCGGGCTAATCGTCTCA
>QEUW01000269.1 GCA_003577005.1 Chloroflexota bacterium
ATGATCGACCCGCTGCTACGGGGAGTTCTGACGTTTCCGGCCTTTGACGACATCGAGGACTGGTATGTCTTTGTCTTTGTGGCGTATCGCTTTACCGGCGAGCTGATCGATTCGAGCGAAGGCGTGCTGGCCTGGATCGACGATGACCGGTTGCTCGACCTCAACCTGTGGGAAGGCGACCGCATCTTCTTGCAGTGGCTCGACCGTGACGCCTTCTTTTCCGGCCATTTTATCTACCGGGAGGGCCGGCTGCTCGAACACACGGTCACCTTTTATGGCGAACAGCAGAGCGTATGGCGCGAATCGGCTCGCCACCGGGCGCTCCCGGCGCACACGCGGGCACAGGAAAACAGAACGCCCTTCTATCAGCCGGCAGACGACACCTATTGTTGGACCTGTGGGGGGCCGGTCGTCAAACGCCACTGCAAGATCATCTGCCAGGTATGTGGCTTTACGCGCGATTGTAGCGACCCGTAGCGGGCGCATCCGCGTGTGCCCAACGGGTTCAGTTGGAAGAGAGGGGGCAGACACACGGGTCTCCCCCTACCATCATAACGAGGAACGGATCGACATGAGCGAACTCATGCGGATCATGGATGTGCCCGCGGCGCAGCAGACCATCCTGCGCCGTGCGGCGTGGGATGAAGTGGATGTGCCCGAGGCGTTGTTGGATGGCAACCAGGCCATCTTTGGCGAACGGATCGGGCCTGATGAGGGGGTGCGTCGCATCCTCGCCGACGTGCGCCGCCGTGGCGATGCTGCCGTGGTGGAATGGACCCAGCGCCTCGACCGGGTGACGCCTGTCACTCTGGTCGTAGACAGTAGCCAGATAACAGACGCATACCGGCAGGTCGACAATGCCGTGATCGATGCGTTGCGTGTCGCCGCGAAGCGCATCGAAGCGTTTCACCGGCGCCAGCCCTCGTTGAGCTGGATCCATAACGACGCTGAGGGCACGGTAGGGCAACTGATACGCCCCATCCCACGCGTCGGCATCTATATCCCCGGCGGGACGGCGCCGCTACCCAGTTCGTTGCTCATGACCGCCATCCCGGCGCGGGTGGCCGGTGTGCCCCATCTGTGTGTGATTTCACCCCCGCAGCGCGAGAGTGGTTTGCCACACCCGGCCACGCTGGTCGCCGCCGATATCGCCGGGGTGGACACGGTTTATGTTGCGGGGGGAGCCCAGGCGATCGGCGCGCTGGCCTTTGGCACGGCTACGATCCCGCGCGTCGATAAGATCTGTGGACCCGGCAACCTCTTTGTCACCCTGGCTAAGCGTCAGGTCTTTGGGCTGGTGGGCATCGATGGTCTGCCCGGCCCAACCGAAACGCTGATAATCGCCGACGAGAGCGCCGACCCGCAACTAGCCGCCGCCGATCTCTTGGCCCAAGCGGAACATGACATCCTCGCTGCGGCGATCCTCTTGACCCCTAGCCACACCCTGGCAACGCAGGTGCAGGCTGCGGTGATGGCGCAATTAGAAGAGTTGGGTCGTTCGGAGATCATCGCCGGTTCGCTGAGCCGGGGGAGCGGGATCGTGGTGACTGAATCGCTGGGCCAGGCGTTCAAGCTGGCAAACGACTATGCGCCGGAACATCTCTGCTTGTTGGTGCGCGAGCCGTGGCAATTTGTGGGCGAGGTGCAGAACGCCGGCGGCATCTTTCTGGGCGAGCGGAGCTTTGAGGTGTTAGGGGATTATGTGGCCGGTCCCAGCCACGTGATGCCTACTGGTGGCACAGCCCGCTTTGCCAGTCCCATCAATGTCAACGATTTTGTCAAACTGGTGAGCATCATCGGTCTCAACGAGCGAGCGTTACAGGCGATTGGGCCGGCGGCTGAACGTCTGGCCGAGAGCGAAGGGTTGACCGCCCACGCCGCCGCGGTTCGCCGGCGTTTCATGTGACCAGAGATAGAAGAGGTGCAGTCTCCTCTGTCTCTGGGTGCGCTCGAAATTGAGGGCGACCAAAGTCCTCGCATTCCGGGAGAGGGCCGGAACCACCTGGCATGACCAGAGTCTCGCGGGCCCTTTCCCAGAATGCTTGCCCCGCTGATCGTATTCGACATCTTTTGGCTTTGGATCTACAATAATAGTTCTATTGCGTCAGCCATCCCCGTGTAGCTGTCCTAAATCGAGTGTCGCATTTTTGTGGTGCTTGCAAGGATTCCGCTATGACGGTTCGAAGTGTCCAACCTATCATCGATTCAAAAACGCTCGACACCCCGGCGCCTAGCCGCTCAGACGGTGCTGCCCCGCAACCGGTGCTGCCGGCCCGGCAGGTCTACCAGCCCGAAGTGGACCTGACCACACTATCGCTCGATGAGTTGAGCACATCGCCCATGGTCTACAACCGCGAGCTGGACTGGCTCAACTTCAACTGGCGCGTGCTCCACGAGGCGCTCGACCCGCGCACGCCGCTGTTGGAGCGTGTCCGCTTTCTGGCGATCACTGCGTCAAATCTCGACGAGTTCTTCCGCAAGCGGGTGGGCGGGCTCAAAAGACAACAGGCAGCAGGTCTTGCCAATCTCAATCTGCAAGGGTGGACACCCGAAGTACAGCTTCAGTTGATTGCCAAGGCGGTAGCGCCGATGCTAGAAGCGCAGAGCCGTTGCCTGGTCACAGAGCTGTTGCCCGAACTGGCCCGTTACGATGTGCGGATTCTCGACTATAACGACTTGACCACCACCCAAAAGCTGCGGTTGCAACGGTATTATGAAACAGAGGTCTATCCGATCCTGACGCCGTTGGCGGTAGACCCAGGGCACCCGTTCCCCTTTATCAGCAACCAGAGCCTCAGTCTGGGCGTGATCCTCTACGACCAGGTAAGCGGGGAGAGCCGTTTTGCTCGCGTCAAGGCGCCGGCCAACCGGCCCCGGTGGGTGCCTCTGGAAAATCCACACCATTTTGTGCCACTGGAGCAGGTGATCAACCACAACCTCGGCGCCCTCTTTCGCGGCATGGAGATCGTCGCCGCCTATCCCTTCCGGGTGACGCGTAACGCCGCTATCGAACGCAACGAGGAAGAGGCCGATGATCTGCTGGAGTTGATCAGCGAGGAGTTGCGCGAACGGCGCTTTGCGCCGGTGGTACGGCTCGAAGTCTCCGAATCGATGCCCGACAACATGCTCGAAATTTTGCGGAGCGAACTGGAACTCGACCAGACGGATATCTACCGGGTAAGCTCCTATTTGGGGTTGGATGATCTCTTCAGCCTGGCCGACCTCAATCTTCCCCACCTGAAGTACGAGCCGTGGACGCCGCTGACACCAGTGCGCCTGGCCGGGCTGGACAGCAAGGCCCGCCCCGGCGAGATCTTCACGGTCATCCGCCAGGGTGATCTGCTCGTCCATCATCCGTATAACAGTTTTGCCACCAGCACGCAGCAATTTGTCGAAGCGGCGGCGCGCGATCCACAGGTGCTGGCGATCAAACAGACCATCTACCGCACCAGCTCCGACTCGCCCATTGTCAACGCGCTCATCCAGGCAGCAGGGTACGGCAAGCAGGTGGCCGTGTTGGTCGAGGTAAAGGCTCGCTTTGATGAGGAACGCAATATCGAGTGGGCGCGCAAACTCGAGAATGCAGGCTGCCACGTGGCCTATGGGCTGGTGGGGCTCAAGACCCATTCCAAGTTGTCGTTGGTCATTCGCCAGGAAGAGGATGGGTTGCGCGCCTATGTCCACATTGGCACGGGCAACTACAATGCCAAAACCGCGGTGCTTTATACCGATTTCGGGCTTTTTAGCTGTGACCCCGATCTGGGCGCTGATGTGATGGATCTCTTCAATTTTCTGACGGGCTATAGCCGCCAGACCGATTACCGTAAGCTGCTGGTGGCGCCGGTCAACATGCGCCAGAACTTTCTCGAACTGATCGACGCCGAGATCAAACACGCCCTGGCCGGACGGCGAGCGCGCATTATTGCCAAAATGAACGGCCTCGAGGACCCGGCTATCGTGCGCAAACTCTATGAGGCCAGCCAGGCCGGTGTTTCTATCGACCTCATCGTGCGGGGCAACTGCCGGTTGCGTCCGGGGTTGCCCCAGATCAGCGAGAATATTCATGTCATCAGCATCATTAGCCGCTTTCTCGAACACTCGCGCATTTACTATTTTGCCAATAACGGCGATCCGAAATATTACGTCGGCAGCGCCGACTGGATGCAGCGCAATCTGAGCGCCAGGGTTGAAGCCATTACTCCCATCGAAGACCCCCGCCTGCGCGAACAACTGGATCTGGTGCTCAACTACTCGCTCGCCGACTGCCGCCAGGCGTGGGAGATGCTCCCCGATGGGCGCTATCGTCACCGGGCGCCGACGCCCGGTGACGATTCCCTTGTCGCCAACGAAGGCGTCCAGGCGGCGCTGATGCACCTGACCCGCACGACGATACAGTGACACGTGACGGGTGAGAAGTGGGATACCTGCCACCGCTTACCCCTCACTTCTCACTGCTCACCCCAACATGTGCTCGATGGCGGCGCGCTCCTCCAGCAGCTCCTGGCCGGTGGCAGCCAGCATCTGGCGGTCGAAGTCACTCAGCGGCAGACCTTCGGCCACTGAAATCTCCCCTCCTTGTACAGTCACGGGATAGCTGAAGATGACACCTTCTGGGGCGCCATAGTGCCCGGTGCTGGGAATCCCCATGCTTGTCCAGTCGCCGGTTGGGGTGCCGTGATACCAGCTTTGCACATGGTTGATGGCCGCGTTGGCCGCGCTGGCGGCGCTACTCTGGCCGCGCGCTTCGATGACCGCAGCGCCGCGCTTTTGGACAGTGGGGATAAAGTGCTCCCTGATCCAGGCTTCGTCGCCGATGATCTCGGGTGCCGGGCGGCTGTTGATTTCGGCATGGTAGGCGTCGGGGTATTGGGTGGTGCTGTGGTTGCCCCAAATGGAGACCTTCTTGACCGCACTGACTGGGACGCTCGCCTTCTGCGCCAGTTGCGCCACGGCGCGATTGTGGTCGAGGCGTGTCATGGCTGTAAAGCGGGTGGGCGGAATATCGGGGGCGCTGCGCTGGGCGATCAAGCAGTTGGTATTGGCTGGGTTGCCAACCACCAGGACGCGAATATCGGCGGCGGCATGATTGTTAAGCGCCCGGCCCTGCACTGTAAAGATGCCACCATTGGCTTCTAGCAGGTCTTTGCGTTCCATGCCCTTGGCGCGCGGGCGGGCGCCGACGAGGAGCGCCCAGTTGGCGTTGGCGAAAGCCTGGTTGGCGTCATCGGTCAATACCGTACCGGCGAGCAACGGAAAGGCGCAATCTTCCAGCTCCATAGCCACACCTTCCAACGCCTTGAGCGCTGGGGTGATCTCGAGCAGTTGCAAAATGACAGGCTGTTGTGGGCCAAAGAGATCGCCGTTGGCGATGCGGTAGAGCAGCGCATAACCAATATTGCCGGCGGCGCCGGTGACGGCGACGCGAATGGGTGATGGCATAACGGACTCCTATCTCCTCTAATCGATTTGTATAGGTGAACTTCTTGGCAGAATCAGTGTGTACGAACAAAATGTCTGAATAGCACTACATCATAGCTCATAAATAATAGCTCATAAGTAAACCTCCAGATAGGAGGGTGTGCTTCATATTATACATGTTACACCTCCATTCGGTGGAAACGGCTAACCTCAGCGCTATCCAACGCAAGCAATAAACAGGCGCCGGTAGGCCTTACCGGCGCCTGTTCACGGTTCAATTCGATAAACTAGATTCAATGTGTTAGTAAGCTGCCAGACCGGCAAGCCCGCCAGGTGTTCCCGTCAACGAAGGGAGAGGCTCAAGCGAGCCATCAGCGCCGATAGAGAAGACGGCAATTGAGTTTGTCGCGGCCACCCGCACATATAGGTAGCGGCTGTTGTGCGATACGGCCGCATCCGTCGGGTTACCACCGGTAACAGCAGTCACACCGTCAGGATTTAACAACGACGCCGAACCATCCTGGCCGATAGCAAAACCAGAGATGTTGCCGGTGCCGGCGTTTGTCACATAGCCGAAGCGGCCATTCTTTGTTACGACTGCCCAGCACGCGGCTCGCTGGCCGGTCATCAGCATCGAGCTTACCGGTGTGACCGAAGCATCGCTGCCGACCCGGTATGAGGAAGCACCACCGCCGGCCCCCGCCTCGGACACGAACAGCGTGTTGCGCTTGTCCACGGCAAAGCCAAACGGCGTCGGCCCGGCGGAGGGATGGACGAACGGCCCTGTCACTCTCCCATCGTCGCCCACTGTGTAGGTGTCGATCTGGTTTGTGGCGCGCTCGGTTACAATGACAACGCTCCCTGTATCGTCAAAGCTTACCTGGGCAGGGGCTGTGGAATCAGCGCTCAAGGGCCGCGTCGAGTCGGGCAGCGGGGTCAGAGCGCCATCTTGGGCCACGGTAAAGCCGCTGATATTGTTTGGCACACCGGCGTTGAGCACATAGAGCAACCCACGCCGGAAGGCAACGCTCGTGGGCGTTGAGCCGCCCGATGGAACGACGCTGACCAGCTCAAGGCCCTGACCAGGACGGATGCGAAACGACGAAATAGAGTTGCTGCCCGCGTTTACCGCAAAGAGCAACTGGTGGTCGTCGCTGACAATCACTGCATTCTGTGAGCCAAGCCCGGTGCCGCTGCCGGTGCCGCCAGTGGCGAACGAACCAGTTGGGGTCAGCGAACCATCGCCGCCACGTCCGTACACAAGCACCTCATTTCCCGCCGGGGAGTTTGTCAGGACATAGACCGCGCCGGGTTCATCTTCTTGTGCCAGCGCAACACCCGTGCTGCCGGCGAACAACGGCAGGAGCGCCGCAAACAGAAGAGCTACTCCTAGACGCTGGAGCACCCTCATCACCTGTGCTTGTTGATGCGATTGCATTGTATCCTCTCCTTCTGATTCGTACCTGAGCTTCAATTGTGAACTGATCGATTGATGAGTGGGTGAGAGGACGGCCGTCCTTACGTAGTGTAACCAGATGCTGGGCGGCCCGCATCCCCAGAATTGCCAATCAGTTATAAGGATTATTACCTAGTATCGCCGGGCATTTCACATACCCTGTCGTCCGTCGTCTACTGTCCGACGCGCTGAACCAGATCTATCCATAAAGGTGAGTGTTTTTATGAGTAGCGAGAAGGTACCGGGGCCAGCCCAGACAATGCTGGGGCAGTGGGCGCGGCGAGTTGGGTGGCAGCAGCATAGGACGGTACACCCCACGGTGGCAAGTCCCTCGGCGTGTTAGCAGAACCCTATGTATGAATCACAGCTTCCTACTGCCTCGATTTCCACCGTGACTTACGCCAAACAGGGTTGGCCTACAGTTGGAGGATTACAACACACAATAGTAGAAGCTGTTTGAAAAGGGGAATTGCCGCCTTGGTGCATCGCACGCTTTGCATGCAATGCACCAAGGCGGCTGGTTTCGTTGAAAGGTGAAACGCAGAGGAATTCACAGAAGGCGCTGAAGTGTTGTGAAGAACACAGAAGCGGTTCTCAGTGCCTTCTATTTCTTCTTTTACCGCTCCCGCAAGATCCGATGAATCTCTTGCTCCAACGCATCCAGGTCGAACGGCTTTTCCAGCATCACTCGGGCCTTGGCCAGAGCTTTGTCATTGCCTTCATGCTCTCTGGGGTACAAGCCGGTCATCATGATGACCGGAAGAGCGTGGCGCTGATGCACTTCATTGCACAACGCAAACCCGTCCATGTCGGGTAACCTTACATCAAAAATGCCGAGATCAACAGGCATGTTGTCGATGTAAGCGAGTGCGTCTTCGGCATTATCTGTACAGTAGACCTTATACCCGACAAGGGTAAGATAGTCTGCCATGATGTCAGACACAAGCTTGGAATCTTCAACTAACAGAATAGAACAGCTCACCGATCCTCCCTACCTTCGGAAATGAGCGCATGCTGTGATGGCGTCTCTTTCGTTCCGCGCTTCACAAGGTTATCTGATTGCGCTTACTTTCTCTATCGGTAGGTGCCAGGCGAATCCTTCACTACGATTGAAAAGATACGGCAAAAGGATGGGTGAAAAATCATATTTTGGACTATTGACGTAGGGCAAACGTAGTCAAAGAGTAGGTTTTCAAAATCATCGCCTGCTCTTTGCCCTACTGTTCTCTTGCCTTTTGCATGGCTGGCCGGGACGCAGGCGCCGCTATTTTGAGGAAGCAGCGTAGCAGCCTTGTTGTTGGTTGGTAGCCCACAACAGACAGATTTCTGACACCGCTAGTTTCGCTCATTTGCCGATCGGCAGGCGTACAATAAAACGTGTGCAGCCCGGCACCGATTGCACTTCGACCGTCCCGCTGTGCTGGTTGACGATGCGATAGACAGTATCCAACCCCAGCCCGTTGCCGATCCCCACACCTTTTGTGGTAAAAAATGGTTCAAAGATGCGTGGCAGCACCTCCGGCGGAATGCCCGGCCCATCGTCGGTCACTTCGACCATGACGTAGTTGTTTTCACAGCGAGTGATCAGCTTGATCGTCCCCTCGCCGTTAAGGGCATCGATGGCGTTGTCGATGAGGTTGGTCCACACCTGGTTGAGGTCCCCACCGCGCGCCAGGATGGTCGGCAGGTTGGGGTCAAAGTGCCGCTCGACCTGGGTTTGCCGCAGTTTGTGGCGAAGCACGACCAGTGTGTTTTCCAGCCCGCGGTGGATGTCCACCTCTTGCAACGGACCCTGGTCCATATAGGTGTAGCCCTTGACGGCTGCCACCAGGTCAGCAATGCGCCGCGTCCCCTGTTCGATCTCGTCAAGCAGGCTGGCGGCGTCTAGTTCTTGATGCAGCCAGCTCAAAACATCCCCCAGCGCCGTCGGCGGTAGCTCAGCGGCAAGCGTATCGAGTTCATCCACACTGACTTGGGCCGTCACAAAGGTTGCTGCCAGATCATCTGTGTCGGCGATCTGGCGCGCATCCAACCACGCCATCATCGCCTCCTCGCGGTCGCTTTGTTCCAGCGCCGTGAGCGGATTGGCCGTGCGTGCTCGTGTCGCCATCTCTCGCGCGATAGCGGTCAGCCGCTGAATCTGTTCGTGCGACAGACTCCAGGCGCTGAGCTTGAGCGTGTGCAGCGATAAGATAGGCAGCACCTGGCGCAGGGTGGTGGCAGCGCGGCGGGCCGCCGAGGCCGGGTTGTTCAGTTCGTGCGCCAGACCAGCGGAGAGTTTGCCCAGCGCGGCCAGTTTTTCCTGCTGGTTAACCAGGGTGGCAAATCCCTGCATCCGTTCGGCGGCGGTGCGCAAAATTTGAGCGCCCACCGGCGGCACCTGGCTAAAAATCTGGAGAAAAGTAGGGTAATCAAAGACCATCAACCGCGTCGACGCAATGGCCCGCGCCGTTGCGCCCGCCCGCGCACCGGTGAGCAGCCAGGTCTCGCCCCCCATGATGCCGCGCGGCGTCGTGCCCACTACCGACTCCTGCCCGTTGACCGTACGGACGATTTGCAACTCTCCTTCGAGCACAATGTAAAAGTGGCGGGTTGGCTCATCTTCGCGCGTAAAATACTCACCCGAGGCCAGCCTCTGCTCGGCGCTGTGCTCGATAAGCCACGCCAGTTCATCGTCGGTAATGTCTTGAAAGAGGGGAATGTTGTAAATTGGATCCATGGCTTTAGCCGTCTTAGTCTGCGCGATATCATAAATGGTCAGAGGTCAACAGTTAACGAAAGCTCCGCTGTGTACCCGCCACACCTCGTTAACAATTGACAATTGATAATTGACCGTTGACAATTACTTCGGTTCTTTGGCCCACAACTGCACTAGATTCACACAGACCTCGGTCGCTTTGGCCATATCCTGCACGCTGATCCACTCGAGCGGACCGTGAAATTCTTGCATACCGGTAAAGAGGTTGGGGGTGGGCAGCCCCATCTCAGTAAGGCGCGAGCCGTCGGTGCCGCCGCGGATGGGTTGGAGCAGCGGTTCGACGCCTGCCTGTTGCATGGCCTGTTTTGCCAGGTCCACCGGACGCATGTCGTCCTCCAGCCAGTAGCGCATGTTGCGATATTGCGGGGTGATGGTGCATTCGACCTGTGCGCGCGGTTCGCTCAACGCCACCGCCCGGCAGACCGCTTGCAGCAACTCGCCGTGGGCGGCCAGCCCGGCGCGCTCGAAGTCGCGCAGGATAAAATGAAGCTCCACTTCGGCCGCATCGCCGCTCATACGGTAGAGATGGATAAACCCCTGTCGTTCGCTGGTCGTTTCGGGTGTGCGCGTATGCTGGGGCAGCGTCATGACGATCTGGGCCGCCAGGTGGAGCGCATTGACCAGCTTGTCCTTCGCATAACCGGGATGGATCGAGACGCCGGTGATCTTCACCAGCGCTTTGTCCGCCGACCACGACTCGTAGACCAGTTCGCCCGCCACGCCACCGTCAAGCGTATAGCCGACATCGGCGGCCAAATCGTCGAGCGTGAGATGCGCCACGCCGCGACCGATCTCCTCGTCGGGGGTAAAACAGATGCGGATATCACCATGCGGGATTTCGGGGTGGGCGAGCAGGTGGGCTGCCAGCGTCATGCAGATAGCGACGCCGGCCTTGTCATCGGCGCCCAGCAGCGTCGTACCGCTGGCGGTGACAATGTCGTCGCCCATCTTCCGGCCCAGGTAGGGCAGGCTTTCTGGTGAGAGAACCTGGCTGGGGTCATCGGGCAGGACGACGGGGCTACCGTCATAGTTGCGGTGTACGATCGGCTTGACGCCAGTTCCGCTAAACTGTGGAGCGGTATCCACGTGGGCCAGGAAGGCCACCGTAGGCGTGCGGGCAT
>QEUW01000270.1 GCA_003577005.1 Chloroflexota bacterium
CCGTGGATGCCACTCTATGGCGTACGCAACCCCAGTACCGAGTGGAGCGGACTTGTCTACCTGGCTGATCCTGGGGAGGAGATGTGGACGCTCACCTTACGCATCATGCAGAGCAACGAGTGGGGCAATTATGTCTGGGTCAACGGCGTGCGGCTGGAGCCGCCGTTTGGCCGCGAGGATTTTAGCGCAAGTTGGGTCGCTCAGTCCTGGCCTATCCCGGCGGTGATGCTGCGGTCTGGGGCCAATGAGGTGCGGGTGACCATTGCCTCCACCACACCAGTGATGCAAGACCGCGGGTGGCGGTGGGATGATCTGCAATTCAAAGAGATTGTGTTGTGGCAGAGGTAGACGATAATCGGGCTTGTGATAGCCGCAGAGTTCGCACGAGGCGCTCCCCAAGAGAGCATCCACCTGTGGGATCGAACTCCGCGAGGTACTAGGGTCTGTTACCATATTGTACGCAGACGGGCGGTGATGGCGTGTAGGGGGCGTTCGAGAACGCCCCCTACACGCCACCACCGCTGTTTTCTCTGGCATTGCGAAATGCCAACAGGACCTAGATCACTTCCAGTGTATCGCGGTCCGGCAGGGCGGGGAAGGGGGCCGTTGGCAGCGTCTGGTACCAGTAGGCCACCGAGGCGATGTCATCTTGGAGCGGCAGATAGCGGCCACCGCTGCGCCAGCCCAGCGCCTGGATCGTGACGCGCAGGTTCTGCTGGAAGCGGATGGGGTCGGTGATGTGCCAGCGGTACATACCAAAGCGCATCTGCGACCGGTAGACGCCGTCGGGCCGGAGCACCTGGTGAAGCCCGGCGTACGGGGTGGTAAATTCCTCATACTGGCGCGTCTCTTTGTTCTCGAAGTTGTACGAGCCGCAGAAATAATCTTCCGTGCCCGTGCCGCAGATCGTCGGCCACTCGTCGTCGCCGTCCAGATAGAACTTGATCTCGCCTTCGCCCCACCAGCCGCTGTTGTTGACCCCCCAGGCCATGTAGACACCCACATAGTGACCCTGCCCCTGAACGCCGTCGAGGATCGTGTAGACATCCTTGTATGGCAGCGGGTTGCTGCGGCGAAACTGGGCGTGGAAGTAGGCTACATTGTCGGGCACATCGGTGAGCGTGTAGTTGACCTGGTAGTAGAGGCGCATCTCCTCGTCGGCGATGTTGGTCATGGTGATGCGGGCGCGCTTGCGAAAGGGCATTTCCCAGTAGCAATTGAAGGCGCTGCCGGGATTGACACAGACCGCCAGCGAAGAGAGCGGCGCATATTTTCCCCAACCCATGCCGAAGAAGTCACCCACCGGGCACTCCACCGCCGGCTGTTCCTGGTCGTCCCAGTAGATGCGCAGGATGCTGTAGCGCCAGTTACCGGTCGGCGTCATCCAGATCTGCTGGATGGCGCCCGAACCTTCGATATCGGCCAAGGTAAACGTTTCGCCCGGGCGGATGATGACCGACGGAGAAATCTTCCAGCCGCGCCCCAGGTCGCGGGCGCAACTAGCGCCGGTGCCTTCGGTGGCCATGCCACCTTTGCCCTTTTCCCCGGTAAAATTTTCGGGGCTGATAGAGCGTGTCTGTGCGTTGGAGAGCAGGGCTAGTTTGCCCAGATCCATGCCGAGACCATTGAACTGCGCCATTGTGTTTTCTTCCTTTGGTTTGTGTACGGTTGATATTGTAATGGAGGAAGACAGAAAGACAGATAGGCAGGTAAACAGGTAGACAAGTAGATGGCTCCTGCTTACCTGTTTGCCTATCTACCTGTCTTTCCGCTGTACCACAATACGGCGAGCTTCCTTTGCTGCCAGAAACTCGCTATAGCCGCCGATATGCTCGGTAAGCCGCCCATTTTCCAGTTCGACGATGCGATCCACGACCCGGTCTAAAAAGTAGCGATCATGCGAGATCACCAATACCGCGCCCTCAAAATCGGCAAGTGCATCTTCGAGCACCTCGGCTGAGGCGATGTCGAGATTGTTGGTCGGCTCGTCGAGCAGAAGGAAGTTGGCCTTGGAGAGCATCAGGAGCGCCATTTGCAGCCGGCTGCGTTCACCGCCCGAAAGGGCAGATACCGGACCGCGCGCCTGTTCATAGTTAAAGAGAAATTTGCCCAAAAAGCTGACCGCCTCGCTCTCGCTCATGCGAGTCGCCTGGCGTACAGTGTCGATGAGTGTGCGGGCGTAGTCGAGCGTCTGATGCTCCTGGGCATAATAGCCGATCTCGACGCTGGGGCCGATGGTAATTGAGCCTCCCGTAGGCGTCTCCTCGCCCAGGATGAGCCGGAAGAGGACCGATTTACCCGCCCCATTGGGGCCAACCAGCCCCACCCGTTCGCCCCGCCAGATGAGCAGATCCAGCCCGGCCAGCACGGGGGATTCACCATCGTTTCCTACGCTGCCAGCCGGTAAAAATGTTTTCTCCAGGCCCCTGATCTCCAGCACCTTGTTGCTGCCGCGCCAGCCGGCCAGTTCGAGCGCCATGCGCCGGCGCTCCAGCCGCGGCTGTTCGATGCGCTCGATGCGTTCCAGCCGTTTGAGGATGTTCTTGCCACGACGGATAAACTTGTTGTTGTCGTAGACCGAACCCCACAACAAGAGCCGTTTGGCCGATTCCTCCAGCCGGGTGATCTCCTTTTGTTGCGCCTGGTAGAGTTGCTGTTGGCGCAACTGGTGCATCCGCTTTTCAAATACATATTCCGAGTAGTCACCCGGATAGTGGCTCAGCCGGCCATCCTCCAGTTCGACGATCTCATCCACGACCAGGTCGAGCAGATAGCGGTCGTGGGAGACGAGGATAGTGGCCCCCTGGTGTTCACGGATCAGCCGTTCGAGGATCGCCTTGCCGGCCAGGTCCAGGTGGTTGTCCGGCTCATCGAGCAGCAGCAGGTCGGGTTGGGTGATGACCAATTTGGCGAGACCTAGCAGCTTTTTCTGGCCGCCGCTCAAGGTTTCGATTGTAAGTTGCAGGTCATCATTGGTAGCAAAGCCCAGACGCTGCAACACGGTGCGGACGCGACCGGTGTAGCCCGGCCCGCCGAGCCGGGTATATTCGTCAAGCAAACGCGCTTGTTGCTCCAGCACCTGATTCAAGCGCGCTTCATCGCCGTAGACCGCCGGGTCGGCCAGTTGGTGCTCGCACTCGTTGAGCGCCTGCTCGGTCTGTATGAGCAGGGGCGAGGCCGTGAGCGCCTCTTGCCAGACGGTGTGCCCTGGCGCCAGCCGCGGCTCTTGCGGGAGGTAGCCAACCCGCAGCCCGCTGGCGCGGCTCACAAAGCCGCCGTCGTTGGTCAACTCGCCGGCGATCAGCTTGAGCAGGGTGCTCTTGCCACAGCCGTTGGGGCCGATGAGCCCGACACAACGATCACTGTGGATCTCCCAAGAGAGACCCCGAAAGACTGGCTGGGCGATATAGGTCACGGTGACCCGGTCGAGGTTGACGGCGATCATGACGGTTGGCACATGGGTAGTAGATGGAGACTGCCCCTGATCATACCGGGTTTTGTCGATTGGCGCAACCTCGTTCGTCAACGGGAATGCGGTTCAAGACTTTGCGCCACTCGCGCCTGTCAGTCGGGGAATGAGCCGTAGATGCTCTGCCTGGCCAGATGCGCAAGACCCATTCCCGGACAAGGTCTTCCTCACACGCGCCGCCATTGATACTCACGCACCCCAAAATCTGCCGGTACAAAGCCAAGCTTGGCATAGACCGACTTCCCCAGTTGCGAAGCCCAAATCCAGCTCCACGTGTAGCCACGGCGGCGCATCTCTTCCATCATGGCGTAGGTGAGCGCCCCGCCAAAGCCCTGGCGCCGCAGTTGGGCCGGCGTCGAGACATTGTAGATGCTGGCGCTGCCCCCCGCCAGCAACAGCGTCCCCGAAGTGACCGGCTGCTCGTCCAGATAGCCGATGTAGTGATGCTTGAGGGCATCTTGGGCAAAGCCGTGCCGGGCATAGGCTTGATAGAAGTTGTGATACTCGCCGCCGCCGAAACCCTCCGACGAGGTTTGGCGCCACGTTTCGAGCATCTGCTTATCATTGACCCGCACGATGTGAAATCTTTCCGAAACAGGGGGCGCCGGCGGCAAGCCGATCAGGTCAACATACATCCAGTTGCCGCCCAGACCGGGGATATCGCCCACCAGTTGCCACTTGCCATCCGGTCCCCCGGCCCGGCCACGCGCCGCCAGCCGTGTACCCAGGTTGGCTGGCCGGCAGCCGGGAAAGACCATCCAGTCGATTGCGCTGGTGTACTGGCCCATCTCCACAAGCACCGCATCGATGTACTGATCGACTGCGTCACTGGGGAAATCACTTTTGAGCATCTGCGTACCCGGTGCGCCGCCGTCCGTAGCGATCCAGGTCGCAGCCCCCTCAACATAGCGCACGCCGGGGATACCGGCAAAGATACGGTGGTAGGTGATAAAATTCTCTTGGATTTGGTTGACCTTGGTCAGGTCAGTAAATTGCAGCAGTGATGACATGCAGTTGCATTCCTTTCGCCTATCCTTCACCCGCTTTGAAAACCGGAGTTGCTGGAAGAGGTAAGCTTCTTCGCAAAGTCCGGCTTTCAAGGCAACCGCGGTATTGGTAAAAAATAGTAAAAAAAGACCACGAGCGGCAATGCACTCGTGGTCCAGCGGGGTCAAACAGTGGCGATCAGCTGATCAGGCCCTCCCCAGAAGGTGCATTTCGCAATATGGGTTTGAATTTCAGGTGATAAAATCGTTGCATATTGCACCTCCTTTCTGTCGTAAATCGACAAATTGCTGAGGGGACATTGTGTTGTGTGGAGATGGCTACGGTTCTCGGTCGTATCCACGCCCGTGGCTAGGCGTTTACAGTATAATCAAAGTTGGGCTTGGCTGTCAAGAGCGGTTGCAATTCCACACCCATCTCAGCGATAGTGCTCCACAGCTCACTTTCCTGCCCACGCGCCAGCGCCGCCGGCAGCCGCTCTGGCGCCAACGCTGCCCGCAATGCCAACTCCAATCCGGCCAACCGATCCTGGGTTTCCCGATAGCTACTGGGATGGTGCTGGACCAACCCAATCAGCGCCAACGCCTGCTCCAGTTGTCCCGCCTGCGCTTGTAAGTGGGCCACCCCGGCCAAGGCCTCGAGCGCCTGGGGAGCGGTTTCCAGCTTTATGATGAGCGGCAACGCAGTGAAAAAATAATGATGAGCGGCTGGCCAATCTTCCTGCTGTAAGGCTACCCAGCCCAAACCGATGAGGGCAGCGGGTGAAAAATGCGATTGGTTCTGATCCTGCTGCCAGATTTCTTCAAATGCTACCCTGGCGGCAGGTAGATCGCCCTGCGTTTCAGCCAGATAGCCTGTCGCCAACAACACCGCATGGCGGCGATGGTGGCGGAAACCACCGGGATGACCATGTCCTATTTTGCCCACGACTGTTTCCGCCTCCTGAAGATAGGCCGCGGCCTGGGCATAATCACCCTGCAAGCGAGCAATATTGGCCAGATAAGTCCAGAAAAAAGGGACAGCAGGGAAATAGGGGTCGATGCTGACCGCCAGGTGATAGCATTGCCGATAATAGCCTTCAGCCTGTGGATAGTCGCCGTGGACTTGGGCAATGTGTCCCCGCATACCCAGAGCTGCGAGTCTATAGTGCAAATCATCCACAGGTTCAGCCAGGGCGAAAAGCTGATCAGCATAGGCAGCCGCGGATGCGAATTGCCCAGCAAATAGGGCTGCCCAGCCTAAGCCCTGAAGGGCCACCCGTTGACCAAAAGCATCTCCCAAAGATTGGTACAAGGTCAAAGCTTCTTGACTGTAGTGCTGTTGGGTCGCCTGGCCGTTAACGAGTCTTCTTGTGTGAGGGTAAACGGCCCCCGCTAAAACATCAGCTAATTCGAAGTGCGCGATCGGGCCTAACTCGCGTAAGATGCGCAGATTCTCGTCCAGCCTCGTTTGGCGGGTCGGATCATGGACGCCCAACCGGGCTTGCGTCTCGCCGTGATAACATTGCAGCGCGGCCAAAAGAAGCGGCATCTCCGTTTCTGTCTCTACCCCCGACGCCATCCCCAGTTGGACCAGTCGTTGTCTTAAGTTACTGATCGCCTGCTCATATAATGCATTGATTTCCAGAAACCAGCTCTTGTAGGTACAGAACCAGTGTATCCCCCGCCGAGCGCGTCTGATCGCAGACCAGTGGGCATGATCGATGGCCCAGTGCCAGGCGGCGCGGATATTATCAAAGTTCTCTGTAATACGTTGTAAAGTCCCTTGCTTGATCAATTCAGCGTGATCAAGCTGAAGCAGGGCCAAATAAACCTGGCTGTGGCGATCATGCGTAGCTTGATACATGGATAGGTCCCGGCGTAATTTATTCAACAGATATTGGCGCAGGCGCTCGTGCAGATCGTAGCGACCGTCGGCAGCGACGGCGAGGAGCGACTTGTCGACCAGCATCGCCAAGACAAACTGTGACGCGCCGGTCACCGCCTGCGCTTCCGCGGGCTGAAAACCGCCGCGAAAGACGGCCAGTTGGGGCAGCACTGCCTGCTCCTCGGCTGACAACAGCCGCCACGAGTGGTCAAAGACGGCTCGCAGGCTGCGATGGCGCGCGGGCAGGTTGCGCACATTTGTGGTCAAAAAGTCAATGTCGCCTTCGATCTCCTGGGTGATGGCCGTCGGCGTCATATAGCGCACCCAACTGGCGGCCAACTCGATCCCCAGCGGCATCCCCTCCACCAGCTGGCAACTCCGGGCGATGGCGCGCCAATCGGCCTGCGGGTCAAAGGCGGGCTGCACCCGCTGCGCCACCTGGATGAAGAGTTGCACCGCCTCGGTGTTTGCGGATGGTGCGGTCTCTTCTGCCTCCGTCGCCGGTAGGGCCAACCCCGCCAACGGAAAGAGCCATTCCTCCTGTAAATTGAGCCGTTCACGCGAGGTGGCCAGCACCGTGATCCCCGCTGCCCCGCTGACCAACGCGCTGATCACCGCGCTGCTCTCCAGCAGATGCTCCAGATTGTCGAGGATCAGTAACAGCCGGCGACTACGCAGGTGGGCCAGGATCTGTTCTTCCGCAGTGTTGGCGCTGTGCAGCGTGATTCCCAACACGCCCGCCAGGCCGTTGAGCAGCGGGTTGAGCGCGGGGCCAAAGGTATCGCGGTCGACGGCGGCCAGTGAGAGATACCAGACACCGTCGGGGAAGTGGTTGAGTACGCGACGCCCGCTTTGGCGCGCCAATCGCGTCTTCCCCATGCCGCCCTGACCGACAATGGTCAACAGCCGCACCTCCGGGCTGGTCAGCAGCCGCGTCACCTCCGCCAGTTCGGTCGCGCGGCCGATGAAGGGGGTGGTTTCTGGCGGCACTGGTCATATTGGCGCAGGGCGGCGGCTTGTTGGCCGGCTTGGGCGTAGAGCTGCATGAGGGTGCGGTGGGCGGCTTCGTCAAGTGGGTCGAGGGCCAGCTGGCGACGAGCGGTGGCAATGGCGTTCTCACCATCGTGCATGGCGGCTTGGGCCAGGGCCACCTTTTCCAGCGCGGCGCGCAGGGTTTGGCGCAGAGTCTCGCTTTGGAAGGCTTGCCACTCGTCGAAATCGGGACAATCGGGCAGGGTGAAGCCAGCCAGGAAGTCGGCGCGATAGAGATCGATGGCGGCCTGCACGGTGGGGAGTTCGCGCGCGGTCACCGTGGGATGGGCGGCCAGCACCGCGGCAAATTCGGCCACATCCAGCCAGAAGTCGTCACGCAGCGCAACGCTTTCCGTTTCCAGCACCAACGCATCATCGACCAGGATTTGGTTCAGATCGTAGAGATGGCGACTGAGCGCCACGCGCGCTTCACTTTGGCCGTAAGCGGGCCAGAATAGCGTGGCCAGGCTGTCGCGCACGTGCGGCTTGCCCGTGGCGGCCAGATAGCACAAGAGGGCCCGGGCCTTGCGCCGCGAAATCTTGACCGCCACGCCATCGCGTTCCAGGCGGGGCGAGCCGAACAGGTATAGCTTGAAGGTGCTCATCAGTGTGATGACCCATGAATCGTGCTGCGTGAAATGTAAATGCGGGTTGCCTATCATTGTATCGGAATTGGTGGAATAATCAAGCAGGCGCAATTGCACTACAGCAGTCGGCTTCGTCACTAGAATCATCTTGTCATCTTGTCATCTTTTCTTGGGAAACATTTGCGAAAGAAGTGGGAAAACTATGGGAAAACGCTGGGAAAGCGGTTGGTTATACTGTTCATCGTGCCGCAGATGGGACGCAGTGCACGACCGACTTTCGTTTGTTGGATCAATCAATCACAAACCATACAAGGAGAATGCAAAATGATCACTGTCGTCCGTACTTTTGACGTTCAGCACGGGAAGCTTCAAGAAGCCATTGCGTGGGCCACCAAAATGGCTGCGTATCAGAAGGAGACAGGTTCTCCGAGTCAGCCAAGCGTCGTACGCAACATCAATGGCGCAATTGACCAACTCTATTATGTGGTCAATTGGGAATCGCTGGCAATTTGGGAAGAATGGATCAAAAAGGGGAGGCAAGACCCGCAACTTCAGCAGCTTCTGGCGGAACGCGATACGGTATTTGTGGCCGAAACCGTCAATTTGTATGAGACGGTTGGATAGGTCCCTGTCGACGCTAATCGACCACAGTCGCCAAACAAGCAGACCCCGTGCGGATTTGTCCGAGGCTCAGACCCGCACGGGGCCTGCACCTACTATCTGGAGCAACCATCATGGATACGACACTTTTAGTCTTCATCGTCATCTTCCTTATCTCGCAAGTCATCAACATCGCGCTGACCATAGCCGCGCTGGGTCGGGAAAGTGAGGGGACCGCCGGCAACGCCCCATCTGTTTTGGATACATACTATCTGTACTATACCTGTATCGGTTATTAAGGAGAAAAATCTCATGACTACGCTCCAAACCCTGACCCGCCCCGCTTCGCTGAGCGAATATAATGAACGCCGTCGGCAAGTGCAAGCTCCTATTATAGCAGAAAGCACCCGGCGCGGTCTGGCCTACCAGCCCCAGCCCAGCGACCTCTTCATTTCGCCCTTTGGTAAATGCGGCACCACCTGGCTGCAGCAGATTGTACATGGTCTACGCACCCGGGGCGATATGGACTTCGATGACATCTCACGGGTCATCCCCTGGCTAGAGATGGCCCATCGCGTGGGGCTGGATCTCTATGCCCTGCAACGCGGCGGCTTTCAGGCTTTCAAAAGCCACCTGAGTTGGCTCAAAATCCCCAAAGGGGGGCGCTACATTGTCTCCTTCCGCGACCCCAAAGATGCCTTGGTCTCTTCGTATCACTTCCTCAGTGGTTGGCATTGGCAGGCCGGCGCGATCTCGATTACCGAATATGCCAGGCACGTCTATTGGGCCGCGCACGGGGATGGCTGGGACGGCAGCTATTGGGTCCATCTGGTCTCGTGGTGGGATCAGCGCCACAATCCCAATGTATTCCTCCTCTGTTATGAAGGAATGAAGGCCGATTTGCCCACAACCGTGCAGACCATTGCCGACTTTCTGGGCATCGAGCTGGATCAACCCTTGCGGGGGTTGGTCGTCAACCAGTCGTCGCTTGACTTTATGCTGGCGCACAAGCCGAAATTTTCTGACCCCTTGCAACAGACCGCGGCGGCCAAAGAGGGTCTCTGGCCGCCCGGGGAGACCACCAGCAAAGTCAGAAATGGCCAGGTGGGCGCTCACCTGGCCGAACTACCCGCTGAGATTAGTGCGGAGATGGACGCCATCTGGCGCGAGACGGTTGAGGCCAGGACAGGGTTGTCTTCTTACCAAGCCTTGCGAGCGGCCTTGGCTTAAACTCCGTCTTGCTACAAAATTCTTCGACAGTGTGCCATAAGGAGAAGCACATGGAAGAGCATATCCTTGATAACCTAGTCTGGCATGCATTGTGCCATGATCTTGCCGAATTTGCCTTTGGAACTGCGCTTGCCAAGCGTTGTGGCCCTGAACTGGTTAATGCTGCTGGGCTGGCAAATCACAGCGAAGCAGCCCTTGATGATTTTGCAAATCTATTTAATCCGGGTGAAGACGCAGGTATCTTTGAGGCTACCCCACCGCAAGAGATTCCAGGTTTTGCAGCGGGCCATAGAGAGTCAATCGATCAACTGGTGTGCCGGCAACGCACCCCGGTACCAGAACATGATATTGAAATCATTGAATTGACCCCATCCGATATCCCGGACATGATCCAACTGGTTGAGTTGACAAGGCCGGGGCCATTCGTGCCTGGCATGGTTGGCAGGCGACGTTACGTCGGGATTCGTCAGGGTGGGCAACTCGTTGCCATGGGGGGTGAACGATTTAGACCGCCGGGATACTGCGCCGTTAGCTCAGTATGTACGCACCCGGCTTGGCGCGGCAGAGGATATGCCAGACTTTTGTGCGCTGTGATCGCTGATGGGATATGGGCGCGAGGCGAAACGCCATTCTTACACGTTCTGGCCCAAAACACCGCCGCTTATCGTGTTTATGAACAGCTGCGTTTCGTCAAACGCTGCGAGATGACAGTCCAGGTTTTTACACGCTCCTGACTGGCCGAACACGGCACCGTGGCCTTGCTGGCGAACTATCGCGTGAGCGAGCGGCACGGGGCAAAGGTTTATGGCCGCAATGTCCAGGCCGTCGCTAATGAATCGGCCACGAGATTGACCAACAGATCGGACTACTATGACGCCAATGAGCGATTTGCGAGGCATTCTTTAACTGAACCAACTATGC
>QEUW01000271.1 GCA_003577005.1 Chloroflexota bacterium
CGGGTAAAGCCGCTAAAGACGCCGTAGGTGTAGCCCTTGTCTTCGCGCAGGTTTTTGTTGAGCCGTGAGGCCAGCCCGGAGCCGCCAAGCACCGTATTACCTACCTCAAAGGCATAGCGGTCGGGGTCGTTGGCACGCAGGGCCAGATTGCCGATGCGCAGGCTCGACTGCTCGGAATTGGGGCGGTCCACCAGATAGATGGCCGGTTCGGTTGGACGTTCGACCGGCGGATAGTTGAGAAAATCGGTCGTCTCGCCCCTTTCCCAGTCGCCAAAGGACGCATCGGCGGCGGTGCGAGCGCCATCGACGGTGAGGTCGCCCACGATCACCAGCAGGGCGTTGTTGGGGTGGTAGAACGTCTCGTGAAATTCTCGCAGGCTCTCCGTGGTGATGGCGTTGACCGACTCTGGCGTCCGGTAAAAGCTATAGGGGTGGCCGGGATAGACCGCACGGTTGAACTGGCGGCTGGCCAGTGTGTTGGGGTTGCTGGTGTCAAAGCGCATGTTGTTGAGCAGCCGGTCCCGTTCGACTGCAAACTGATCCTCAGGAAAGGCAGGGTTGCGCGCAACATCGGCCAGCAGGTCAAAGATCAGCTCGGTCTCGGTGGAGGGGCCGGAGGCGAAGACGCCGGTCAACTCGCTCAGGGCAGAGGCGTTGAGCGTGCCACCAACGCCCTCGATGGTTTCGGCTAGCTCGACAGCGGTGCGGGTGGTGGTGCCTTTGGTGAGCAGCGCCGCCAGCAACTGTGCTACCCCTTGTTGGTCCGCCGGCAGCGCTGGCTCAGAGCCGCCGACGTAGAGGGAGAGATTAACCTGGGGCGTCTTATGCTGCTCGACAAAGATGATCTCCAGACCATTCTCCAGCGTAAAGGTGACAAATTCGGGCACGCTCAGTTCATCGCTCGGCAACGAGGCCGGTACGGAATAGCGGTTGACAACGCCCGGCGGCAACTGCTCGCGTGGGTCGGGGGGGAGGGGCGGCGGCTCGATGTTCAGATCGGGCGGCGTGGCGGTGACGGGCTCACCTTCTTGTAACACCGTCACCAAGTTGAGCGGGCGGTCACAGAGATACGTTTGGGCGACGCGTTGGATGTCTTCGACGGTGACGTCGTCGTAGCGCGCCACTTCGGTGGGCAGTTGGGCCGGGTCGCCCAGGCGAAGGGCGGCATCTTGCAGCCACTCAGCGGTGTCGGCCACATTGCCGCGGAAACTGGTAATGGCGCCCAACACGACACGCTGTTTGGCGCGGGCCAGTTCGGCCTCAGTGACGCCGTTTTCGATTACATCTTGCAATTCGGCGCGCAACAGCGGATAGGTGTTGGTAATCGTCTGGCCGGCGGCGGGGATGATGCCAAATTGCATCACCGCTACGCCCAGCCGGTTCTCATTCAAACCGGCAAAGGCCGAAGTAGCCAGCCCGGCCCGCACCAACCGCTGCTGAAAACGACTACTCTCCCCACTGCCCAGGATCGAACCGAGCAAACCCAGGGCATAGACATCGTCGCTGGGGCTGGGGACCGTGACGACGCTGGCGAGCAGGCGGGGCAATTCGGCCAGTGGGTCGATGATCACCTCCTCATAGCCGATCTGGCAGCCGGTTGCTTCGTCTTCGCGCAGCGCAGGGAAGGTGGCCGGCATGGGATATTGTTCCAGGACCGGCGTCACCGGGTCGGCGGAGGCGATGCGGGCAAAATAGGCTTCGACCAACAGCTTGGTCTGCTCGATGTCGATGTCACCCACGATGACCAGCGTGGCATTGTTGGGTGCATAGTAGGTCTCGTGAAAGCGCTGGACATCTTCCAGCGTGGCGGCGTTGAGGTCGTCGATATTGCCGATGGTGGGCCGTTCGTAGGGTGCATAGCCGAGAAAAGGCAGCACATCAAAGCGGCGGATGGCATAGCCGTAGGCAGCATTGGCGACACGCTGGTTATACTCTTCGACCACTACCTGCCGTTCGGTGTCAAAGGCTTCCTCGTTCACGACAAGCGAACCCATGCGGTCGCTTTCGAGCCAGAGGATGCGGGGCAGTTCGTTGGCCGGGGCAGTGGCATAGTAGACCGTCTTATCGTCGGCAGTGTAGGCGTTGAAATTGGCGCCGATCTCGGTGAGATATTTGTCGAATTCGCCCTGTTTGACGTGCGCCGAGCCGTAGAACATCATGTGCTCGAACAGGTGGGCGAAACCCGAACGGCCTTCGGGGTCATTGGCGCCACCCACATGATAGGTCAGGTTGACGGCCACCACGGGCGCCGAATCATCGCGGGCCAGGATCACCCGCAGCCCGTTGTCGAGGTAATAATCCTCCAACGGAAGCATATAGTCGGCGAAGTCAAGATCGCCTGTAGTCTGTTCTTGCGCCAGCACCGGCGTGGTCGTAACCAAGGCCAGCACAACCGCAAAGAGAATCAACAACACGTTTCTTTGCATCGTTTCTCCCTTTTTGTCACGGAGCTACGGCTCTCTTAAACAGTTCTCGTGTCTGTATAAGATGGCAAACCTTGATGTGTTTTCCGTGAAATCCATGTGATTTTCGGATTAAGATTATTTTAACTCAACCACGCAGCATGAACCATCAAACACGCACTTGCCGCCATGTTGATCACATCCGTTCGGGTACGTCGATACCCAACAAATCAAGCACCTGCTCCAGCACGCGCGCTGTGTACTGGACAACGCTCAACCATGACGCTTGCTGCTCTATATTTTTCTCGCTAAGGATATGGTGCTGATGATAGAAACGGTTGAACATTGTCGCCAGCGTGTAGGCATACTCGCAGAGATGATTCGGCGCTCGCTGGGTAAAAGCGAGGTTGATCATATCAGGCAACTCGGCCAGTTTGAGCAAGAGGTTGCGCTCGGTTGCATCGACCGGCGCCGATAATCGCCCTGGAGCCAGCCTCTCGGCATCCGCTTTACGCAAGACGGAACGAGCGCGCACCGCTGTGTAGAGCAGATAGGGTCCGGTACGACCTTCAAATACCGAAAAGCGCTCCAGGTCGAAGACGTAATCGATCGAGCGATGGTTGGCGAGGTCGGCAAACTTGAGCGTGGCGACGCCAACTTTACGCGCAATCTCATTTTTCTCTTCGTCGCTGTATGCCTGTGCAGCCTCAATCTCGGCCAGCCGTTCATGTGCTTTTGCGGTCAGCATCTCGATCAAGGTGCGCAGCCGCAACACGCCGCCCTCCCGTGTCTTAAAGGGTTTGCCGTCCTTGCCATTCATGGTCCCAAAGTCGATATGCTCCAACTCCACGCCGGCCGGGGCGACGCCGGTTTTGTAGGCAGCGCGAAAGAGTTGTTCAAAGTGGGTGCTCTGGCGTTTGTCAACCACATAGAGGATCAGGTGCGTCCCTAACGCTTGCACCCGCTGTTCGATTGTTGCCAGGTCCGTGGTACCGTAGAGCACGGCGCCATCCGACTTGACGAGGATAAATGGCGGCAGCTCGCGAGCATCGCCCGGTTGGGTCACATCGACGACGAGAGCGCCCTGGCTCTCACGGGCATAGCCAGCATCACACAGCCGTTTGATCAGCGGGTCGATGCGCGCCTGGGTATCGCTTTCGCCAAGCCAGAGATCAAAATCGACATTTAAGTCCTGATAATCGCGCCGGAGTTCGGCGACAGATACGCTGACAAAGTGTTGCCACAGCGCACGATAGCCCGGGCGCCCGCGCTGTAACTCGAATGTGGCCTGGCGCGCGGCTTCCATCGCGGTCGCATCCTCGTTTGCCCGCCGCGCTGCCGCCGGGTAGATCTCGGCCAGTTCCTCTATCGTCACCGGCGGTTCAGCGGGAAACGGACCGGTTTCTGCCGGGGTAAAATAGGGCCAGTCGGGATGAAGCCGCGCAAGCTCGGCGATGATCATCCCCATGGGCAGCCCCCAGTCGCCCAGGTGGACATCGCCCAATACCTCATGGCCGGCAAAGCGCGCCAGTCGTTTCAGACTTTCACCGATAATCGCTGCCCGCAGGTGGCCGACATGCATCGGTTTGGCGACGTTGGCGCCGCCATAATCGACAATGATCTTCAAGCGGCGGCCTGCCTGCTCGTAGCCCAGGTGCTCATCCGCTATCAGGTCTCGCAGATAAGTGGCTAGATAGTCATCGGTCAGCGTCAAGTTGATAAATCCAGGTCCAGCAACGGCAACGGTGGCAAAGATAGGGGATGCAGCCAGCCGTTCCAGGACAGTCTGGGCAACCTGGCGAGGGGTCGTATGATAAGCTTTGGCTGCGGCCAGGGCGCCGTTGCATTGAAATTGCGCCAGATCAGGCCGGCTAGAGTGCATCACTTCACCGTATTGGGGATCATAGCCACAGGAGACAAAGGTGCTGGCTACCACAGAAGTAAGTTGTTCTTTGAGAGAACTCATATCCTTGGTCCGTCTACAATTTATCGCTCAACTGGCGCTTCAAGTGCCCTACCACATCGCGAAATGAGATGATGCCCGTAGGCCGGTTCTGCTCATCTACCAGCGGCAGGTGGCGGAAGCCGTGGACAGACATGAGGTGCAGCGCCTGAGCAATGGGTTGATCGGCCTTCATGGTTACGGGTTCGGGCGTCATGTAATCGGCCACGGTGGCGGTGCTGAGATCATCGACCAGACCGGCAACTTTGGTCAGGACATCGCGTTCGGTAAAGATGCCAACCAGCCTGTCTTGGGCGTCGGCGACCAACAGACAGCCGATATTATGCGCCTTCATCTGACGGGTGGCCCGTTCCAGCGAGGTGTGTTCCTCTACCGTGATCGGCACGCGCGGGTTGAGGTCGGCGATGGTGGTAGCAAAGAACATCTCTTCACCGGCGGGTGTGGGCGCTCCCTGCCCTTCAATATCATCGACATATTCCTCATCCAGTTCGGGCGGCACTTCACCGGCCATGTCGGGTTCGGCGTGCTCGCGCTCGGTGACGGTCCAGAGGTCGGCGGCGCGGTAGAGCTTGTTGAGATCCCCTACACCCCGCTGTGTCTGCGCCGCCTGCACCTGGGCCATGAGTTGTTCGGCAAAGTGCGGCTTGCGCACATCGCGGATCACCCCCATCGGTGCGGGAAAGGCCGGGTATTCCATGCTGCTAAGTAGGTAGGCCAGTTGTGTTGACGTGGCGTCATGGATCATCAGGTCGTTCTCGCTGACGCCGTTGCCCAATTCGACCACCTCCGGCGTAAAGCCATTGAGCCGGATACCGCGGTTGCGGTCCTTGCCAAAGACCATGGGCATGCCATGTTCTAAATAGAGGGTGTTGTCGTCGCGGGTGCGGCGATCATCCAATCCTTCCCACTCGGTGGGGTTGAAGATGACACAATTCTGGTAGATCTCCACAAAGGCCGCGCCGGGATGTTGGGCGGCGCGGTGAAGCACTTCGCCCAGATGTTGCGGGTGGGCGTCGATGGAGCGGGCGACAAAGGTGGATTCGGCGGCCAGCGCCAGCGCAATCGGGTTGAGCGGCTGCTCGATGGACCCCATAGGCGAGGACTTAGTCACCTTGCCCATGCGCGAGGTGGGCGAATACTGGCCCTTGGTCAACCCATAGATGCGGTTGTTGAAGAGCAGAATCTTGAGGTTGACGTTGCGGCGCAGCGCGTGGATCAAATGGTTGCCGCCAATCGAAAGCCCATCGCCGTCGCCAGTGATGACCCAGATGCTCAGTTCAGGATTAGCAATGGCGAGCCCTGTGGCGAGGGTCGGTGCCCGCCCGTGGATGCTGTGGACCCCGTAGGTATTCATGTAATAGGGGAAGCGGCTGGAGCAGCCAATACCGGAGACAAAGACGATGTTCTCGCGGGACACGCCCAGTTCGGGCAACACCTTTTGCATCTGCGCCAGGATCGAATAGTCGCCGCAGCCAGGGCACCAGCGCACCGTCTGGTCTGAAACAAAATCCTGCCGCGTGAGTTTGATTTCAGCCGGGGCTGAAGTTGTGGTCGTCGTCATGCCAGCACCTCATCGATCTTCTCTTTGACTTCCGAAATCTTCATGGGCCGCGCTTGCAACTTAGGGTAGGAGATCACGTTAACGCCAAAGCGCCCGCGCAAGAGTAGCGCCAGTTGCCCCGCGTTCAGTTCGGGGACGAGGATCGTCTTGTAACTTGCCAGCACCTCTCTCAGGTTGCGCGGAAAGGGGTTCAGGTAGCGGAGATGGGCATGGGCAACCGACTTGCCCTCTTGTTGCGCCAGACGCACCGCCGAACGCACAACCCCATACGGCCCGCCCCAACTGACCACCAACAACTCTCCGCGCCGCGGCCCAAAAACCTCCTGCTCGGGGATGGCGTCTGCCAGCCGCGCGATCTTTTCGGCCCGTTCGGTGATCATCTGCTCGTTGTGGAAGGGGTCATACGAGACGTTGCCTGTGACGGGCGCCTTGCTCAACCCGCCCACACGATGTTCCAGCCCCGGTGTTCCGGGGAGCGCCCACGGTCGCGCCAGCGTCTCCGGGTCGCGCAGATAGGGCAGGAAGGGGCCATCGCCGTTGGTGCGCCCGCCCGGGTGATGCACCTCGATGGGCGGAATCTCCTCGGCGTTGGGGATGCGCCAGGGTTCGGCGCTGTTGGCGAGAAACCCTTCGGAGAGGATAAAGACCGGCGTCATCGCCCGCACCGCCAGGCGCGCCGCCTCGATGGCGATGTCAAAACAGTCGGCGGGCGTGGCCGGGGCCAGGATCGCCACCGGGCTCTCGCCGTTGCGCCCAAACATGGCCTGGAGCAGGTCGGCCTGTTCAGTCTTGGTGGGCAGACCGGTGCTGGGGCCGCCGCGCTGGACATCGACGATGATCATGGGCAGTTCGAGCGACACCGCCAGGTTGATGGCTTCGCTCTTGAGCGCCACACCGGGGCCGCTGGTGCCGGTCACCGCCAGCGCACCGCCAAAGGCCGCACCGATCACCGAGCCGATGGCTGCGATCTCGTCTTCGGCCTGGAAGGTGCGTACGTCGAAGTGACGCAGCGGCGCCAGGCTGTGCAGAATATCGCTGGCCGGGGTGATGGGGTAGGAGCCGTAGAAGAGCGGTTTGCCCATCTTCTGCGCCGCGGTCACCAAACCCATTGCCAGCGCTTCGTTGCCGGTCACTTTGCGATAGGTACCCGGCGGCAGATGGGCGGGCCGGACGACATAACGACGCTGAAATGCTTCGGTGTTTTCGCCAAAGAAAAAACCGGCCTGCATCGCCTTGTCGTTGGCCTCGGCCACAGCCGGCTGTTTGGCAAAGCGCTTGTAGAGCCAATCGCGCGTGGTCTCCATTGGCCGGTCAAAAAGCCAGAAGACGAGGCCCAGGGCAAAGAAGTTTTGGCAGCGGTCTTTTTCTTTATTGCTCAAGGTGGTGAACTCCTTGAGGGCTTCGCGGTTCAACGTCTCCATCGGCACCTGGATCACCTGGTAGCCCTGGAGCGAGCCCTCTTCGAGCGGGTTGCTCTGGTAGCCGGCCTTGGCCAAATTCTGTTTGGTAAAGGCATCAGAATTGACGATGATCAAGCCGCCCCTTTCCAACTCGGGCAGTGTCGCCTTGAGCGCGGCCGGATTCATAGCCACCAGCACCTGGGGCGCATCGCCTGGCGTCAGGATGTCGCTGCTGGAAAAATGTACCTGGAAGCCGGAGACGCCCGCCAACGTCCCAGCCGGCGCCCGGATCTCGGCGGGGAAGTCGGGCATGGTGCTGATGTCGTTGCCAAAGACGGCGGTGGTGTTGGTGAACTGGGTGCCGGTCAACTGCATCCCATCACCCGAATCGCCGGCAAAACGCACGGCGACAGATTCCAGTTCTTGAAGAATAGGGGTTGATTCTACGATTGTCATGTCGAAAGTATTCCTAAAACACTTGATCCGCGCATCATCCATTCACAATTGACAATTCCTTACCCACCTTCGGGTTTACGCGGGAAGCGGTCTGCCTCAGGCGGGCGGTTAAGGAGTTCCACTGGGAAACGGGCGGCCAGATAGGTGATCACCGCCTGGTGGGTCATATTGCCGACAATCTTGCCGTCTTTGCGCACAACGGGCAAGTTGCGGAAATGGCGCTCATCCATGAGGCGGAGCGCTTCGGCGGCTGAGACATCGGGGTCAATGGTGATGGGAGCAGGCGTCATCACGGTGTCGATGGGTCCATCCAGCACCTCGGGGGCGCCGATGACTTTGCGCAACACATCACGGTCGGTAAAGATGCCCTTGAGCTGCTCCCCCTCGGTGACCAGACAGGCATTGTTGCCGTCGGTGCGCAACTGGGCCAGCGCACTGCGCACCGTGGTCCCGCTGTTCACCACGGAGAAACTCGAGAGATCCAGGTGTGCGACTTTCTGTTCTCGCAGTTCGGATTCCAGGCTCATGCAGCCTCCTTTTGTTGTCACTGCCAACTTCTACGTCGCGTTGGCCTATTGTATCACGGATCTCCCTGACCTTGCGAGTGTGGTGTAGGCAAAGGGTGTGGTCGAAGATTTGATACCACAGGCGAATGTGTAGGTGTAGTTTCCCTAATCCACGAATTTGCTAGCGGCATCAAATCTTGAATACACCTAAGGCCGGTGATACATTTGACAAACACAGCCAGAATGCCATACACTTATACGACAAATAGCCTGTATTATTGGCCTGTGTTAAGAGGGTGTGAAGTATGGTTGCGAAAGAAAAAGTAACGTTGACTATACCTGCTGATTTGATGGAATCGGTGCGCGCGTTAGTTCCGCCTCGTGGTCAGAGCCAGTTTATCGCTGAAGCGATCCGCCTCTTTGTTGCCGAACAACAGCGAAAGGCCTTACGCGAGCGGCTGATTGCCGGTTACCAGGCCAATGCTGACGCCGATCTTGCTGTTGCAGATGAGTGGTCACCCCCTGACGACGAAGCCTGGCTGAATCATATCCCCCTCTTACCCAGTCGAGGAACGCGCCAATGACGCTGCAAATTCGCCGGGGTGACATCTTCACTGTAGATCTGGAGCCGGTACGTGGTTCTGAACAAGGCAAGGTTTGGCCTGCGCTGGTGATCCAAAATGATATCGGCAATCGCTACAGCCCTACCGTGATTGTGGCGGCGATCACTTCAGGTAGCCATACACGTTTTGATGTAAACGTCCTTGTAAAAGCGCCGGAAGGGGGGTTGAGCAACGATTCGCTTATCCTGCTCAATCAGATCCGTACGGTGGACAGGGCGAGACTGGGGCGCTACTGGGGCCATGTTTCCCCACAGACTTTGGCCGCAGTTGATGAGGCGCTCAAGATCAGCCTCGGTCTTGTTCCGGTCTGATGATCTGTTAAACCGGCAAAAGAACAGATCCGCCCGCCTATAGGCAGGCGGATGATTCCAGGTGACGACCTGCAGTGTGTTCATGGCTCGCGGCCCGGGCTCAGGGATCGACCAGGCTCATCAGAGAGTGCATCCACTCTGACGACTCCCGGTCGCACCACTGGAGGTCGCTATGCAGAAGACAGATTTCGGTCGAGAGCCTGCCTTCTCGGCGAGCTTGGTGAGCCTGTTTTTCTAGGGTTTTCTACTGGGATGCAGCGCGCGTAGCCGCTAATAGCTCTTGCACCTGAACCGGCTGCCCCGTGCGGCTGCTCTCGATGGCGGCAAAGATCAGCGCCACCGATTGCAAGTTGTCCTCGATGTTTGTTTCCATGACCGGGCCACCATCGAGCCAGCGCACAAACAGTTCAGTGAGCCAGGTGTTCATCCACTTGGGCTGTTCCAGCAGCGGGATCTCTTCCCCTTCGCCTTCGCGCTTGTAGATGCGTCCCCCTTCGTAGGGATGGCGCTCAACGCGGCGGCGGTCCATGATCAGCGTCGCCAGTTCGCATTCGACGCGCACATACTCCTGCGCCCAGCCGTTGAGGCCAACGGCGTTGGTCTTGGCCCCCTCATAAAAGGCGCGTACGCCATTCTCGAAATGCATGGTCACCAGTCCCTGCGAATCGCCCCCGTAGCTGCCCCAGGGTGGGTTCCACGTCTGCGCATAGATCGTGTCGCACCTGGCACCGGCCAGGTCGGCCAGAATGTCCAGATGGTGTACCGAGCCCTCGATCATGAGCGCGTCTTTCATCGTGTGGCGGAAGGCGGCGCCCCAATCGCCAAAGTTGCGCATGTTGCAGGTAAAGCGGCAGACCAGATAGTCGATGGCCCCGTTGCGACCTGAACGCAACTCCTGGCGCAGCGTCGTCTTATCCTGGTCGAAGCGATGGCTCATGGTCACGCCCATCTTTTTGCCGGCGCGCTTGACCTTGTCGGCGATGCGAATGGAGGCTTCCAGCGTGTCGGCGATGGGCTTCTCCGAGAGGATGTGCAGGTCGTGCGCCAGCGCCATGTCCACCACGGCCTCGTGATAGGCGGGCGGGGTGACGATGATCGCAAAGTCGGCTGGGTTGTCATCAAAAGCGCGCTGCATGTCGGTGTAACAGCGTTCCGCCGGCACGTGGAGATGCTCCTGAGCATTCTGGAGAGCTTCGGGATTGACATCCACCACGGCGACGACTTCCACAAGACCGTCGGCCACATTGGGTGGCAAGAAGCGAGCACACCAGGCACGCCCCTGCCCGCCCGTGCCAACGAGGATAGCTTTGTAAGGCATGGTTGATCCTTTCGATGATTGGGTGGTAGTGATTGAATGATCGATCAGCAACCGGATTAAGACAGCACCCGAACAGCAGGAACACAGAGCGCAC
>QEUW01000834.1 GCA_003577005.1 Chloroflexota bacterium
TGGGGTTGATCAGCAGCGTCATCTATATGCGCTCACAACGCGACCAAGCCGAGGACGATGACGGGCAGCCCTGGTAACGAGATGGTTTTGGCCGTACAATCTGCTCATGCGTACCTTTATTGCCATTGAACTCCCGGTCGCCATCCAACATCACGTGCGGACGGTGCAACAGATGCTGCAAGATCAGCTGGCTCAGCTCCGTATCCCGCCCTGTTTCAACTGGACGCCGTCTGCCAACATCCATCTCACTGTTCGCTTTCTCGGCGAGACGGACGAACAGCAACGCACGTTCCTCGCACACGAGTTGGCGGCGCTTTGCGCCCAGCATATGGCTTTTTCGTTGGTGGTGCATGGTGTGGGCTGTTTTCCAAATTTCCGGGCGCCACGTGTTGTCTGGCAGGGTATCCAAGGTGACTTGCCGGCGCTGGCGCGCCTCCATGCACCCGTTGAGACGTATCGGTTTTGCTTCCGAAGAACGCCCATTCTCGCCCCATCTGACGTTGGCTCGCGCCCGGCGCGATGCCCAGCGCCCGGCGCTCACCCAGGCTGGCCGGGCGTTGGAGAGAGTGGCAACCGGCGCAATCCAGATCCCGACAACCACTTTTGCCGTCACCGAGATCCACTTGATACGCAGCGAACTGCTGCCCGGCGGCGCTCGTTATACGTCGCTGGCACGCTTCCCTCTAACGGATCAGGCGAAAGCGACTTGAGGTGATGCGGATATTGGTGTGAGGTTGCGGAGTTCGCATGTGGGCGTGCGAACTCCGCAACCTTAGTAAATTCGTAAAAGCCCGAGCGGGCTATCAAGGCACCCGCCGCCCTTGCTGCTCCTGCGAGGCCAGCGGGAAGAGGTCATCTTCCAGTTGGTCAAAGTCAAAACCATCGACCTCGGCAGTCCCTGCCTCTGTAGGTTGCCAGGCTTCGCTCTGTTTCAGACCGTGCAACAACAACCCCAGGGGTGTGCAGAGCAAAATCCCGGTGAGAAAACCCCAAAGACCAAGCGCCAGGATGCCGACGAGTTGCGCCTGAAGCTGACCCGGAAAATCGATCTGGTAGCCGCTTGCGGCCAACAACCCCGTCACACCCTGCCCTACGACACCCTGATAGTTCTCGACACCGGTCATCTGCCAGCCGGCGCCCACAGCGCCATCAGCAAAGATGCCGACCATCAGGAGCCCTACGAGCGCCGGAATGCCGCTGGAGGCGACTACACCGGTGGCATCATCGAGCCGGAGCAGACCGTCGATCACAAAGGTTACAAAGGGAACCGTCGCCCCAGCCAGCAAGCCGATCAGAAAGGCGACGCCCGGCTGTACAAAGGGGCCAACCGCTAACCCCGCCACGAGGCCAGCGACCAGACCGCGCGCCGAGAGCAGCGGGTCGCTGCGCCCGGTGACAAACCAGGTGTAGCCCAATGGCACAAGGATCCCACCACTGGCAAAGAGGATGGCATTGACACTGCCGCGCATCATACCCAGGTCGCTCACCAGGCTCACCTGGAGAGGATTGGACCAGAGCCAGCCCAGGATGCCTGCCAATACCAACAGGCTCCCCACGACAGCCAACAAGGGCTGAAAGGCCGGTGGCAACTCGATCTGCTCGAGCGGCTGGCGCGGCCGGCGTGGGGTCCAGACCACCAGCGCGGCCAGCCCAAAGCCGGCGGCCAGTAGATGGACGGTACCGGCTCCGCCAAAATCAACAAACCCGTGTCCCAGACTTAAATTGCGACCCAGCGCACTGAGCCAGCCGCCACCCTGCACCCAGTTGCCGGCCAGTGGATAGATGACCGCAC
>QEUW01000272.1 GCA_003577005.1 Chloroflexota bacterium
TGGGGCTGGCGTGGGATAACGCCTTCCGCTCGCTGGCCGACGCCGACGGCGATGGGCTGCGCTCAAGCGCCCACGGCGGCCTCGACCCCAACGACACCCGCTGGGACAGCGATGGCGACAGCCTGTCGGATGCGTTTGAACTGGAACGCCGCCAGCAAGGATTTGTTTTCTCGCCCATCCTCTGTGACACCGACGGCGATGGCCTCACCGACGCCCAGGAGATGTTCTACGGCGCCGACCCCGCCCACGCCGACACCGACAACGACGGCCTGACCGATGCAGAAGAGCTCTGGCATCAAGTCTATGACACCAACACCTGCCAGCCGACCAACAACTGGGCCGGGGGCTGGGATGTCACCGTTGCGGGCGCAACCACGGTGGTGGTGCGGGTCTCTTCAAACCCCACGACCGCCGACCGACCCGGCGCGCCGCGTGGATGACCAGAACCGGCCCTATCACCCGCTGATCGGCAACACGCCGCCGCTGGCGATCTACCCGTCGATCAGTGATCCCGATGGCTTTGTGGGGATGGGCCAGACCTTTGTCTACACCGCCACCGTCGTCGCCCGCGTCCCCATGGCGCCCGGTGTGGTCGATGTGACCCGAGCCTCGCTCCCTTCCGACCCGGGAAGTGGAAAGTCGCAGACCCTCCGGCTTGACTTTGACCCGCTCACCTTTTCGACGACGCAGACCGTCACTGCACAGACCTCGTTCAAGTTCCAGCCCCTCGGGTTGAGCAGTTCGGCGCCCGTCAACATCAACAGCACGGTGCGCACCCGTCTGGCCGGAACCAATGGCCCGCTGTGGGTGCTCGACCCGCCGGCGATGGGCGCGCCGCTCGGTGGCTTCACCAGCCGCGCCGCTGGCGTCACGCTGGCTGCGCAACAGTATGACCGCCCGGACCTCTTCCGGCTGGCCGCGCTGACCTCCAATAGCCTGACCCCCGGCGGCCAGGGCGACATCTGGAGCTACGAGCTTCCCGGCGGGCAGAGCCATACCATTGATAACGACAATAATAATACAGCTTTTCTGCGCGGGGCCATGCCGCCGGGTGTGGCCTGCAACAACACCGGCGCTTGCCTGTTCGTGTGGGATCAGATCGCCGCCAGCCCCAACCCTGAAGCCGACACCCTGGGCGGTCTCTTCCGCGCCGCCAATGGCCAGGAGCAGGCGATCACCTTCCCGGCCACCGGGTTGGGGAGCAGCGGCCACCGCTTCCATCCGGTGGCGGCCAGCGATGGAACCAACTTCCTCGTCGTCGCCGAAGTCGCTAAGTCCGGCGCGCCCGCCGAGACGCTGTTGATGTCACAACAATACGACGCCAACGGCGCTTACACCGGCAACACCGCCACAATCAGCGCCGGGGCGCGCGCCGTCGCGGTCGACCGCTCCGCCACCTCGCTGGCGTTGGTCTGGGCCGGCAACGGCTACCGGTTGGCCTGGCTGACCGACACCGGCGGCCAGATTTCGATCCAGGAGTTAGACGCCAACGGTGCGTTTGGCGCACTGCACTCCATCGCCAACGATGCGCAGGGCGACCCGGTGCTGGCTGACCTCAGCCTGGCCTATGAACCGCTGCAAGGCAGTCTGCTGCTGGGTCATCGCAACCTCTTCAACCAACTCATTCTCCAGCGCATCCTGCCCAATTTTTCCGTGGTCAGTGGCGTGTCGTTGGGGGATGGCGTGCGCACGCGCGTGGCCTATCACTCCCCCAGCCAGGGGTGGCTTGCCAGTTCCACCGACCTCAGCGGCGCGCTGACCTTCTGGCCGCTCAACCTCAGCAACCAGACGATTGCCACGCCACAGGGCGGCTTCAACGGCAATGGGATTCAGTCGGGCGCATTGGCCTGCCCGGCGCCGGGGGCCATACCGGTGGTCGATCTCCGCTTTGAAGAGTTGCCCGTGAACGCCGGCCAGGCCGCACTGTTTGCCGACAGTTCGGGCCGCAACAACCACGCCACTGCCGCCGCAGAGAACGCGCCCGCCGCCGGTTTGCCCGGTGCGGTGACTGCGCAAAACGTAGCCGTGGGCAGCCCACCCTCCGATTACTCGATCCTGTTCGAGGCGCACAAGGAGCAATACCTCACCCTACCACGCCCAGTGCAGGATGATTTCACGATTGCCTTCTGGTTCAAGGGCGGAGCGGCATTGCGCGACCTGATCGGCGGGTCAGGGGGGGCCAAAAGTTTTAGGCTGTCGATGAATGGCGGCGGGCTTTCGTTCACGGGCGCGGGGGCCTTTATCCAGATTGCCGGTTCGATGGGCGACGACAAATGGCGCTTTGTCACCATGACGCGCCACCGCGCCAGCGGCCAGATTGTGCTCTACATCGACGGGACGCCGGTTGCCGACGTCGTTGGCAATACCGAAGCACTCGACGCGGAGTCTGCCCTGTTCGTCAATAAATCCCAGTTCAGGGCAAGCTGGCAGATGGACAATCTGCAGATCTTCGCCAGCACATTCAACGCCGCCACCGTGCAGGCCCTCTACAACGGCGCGCTCCCCCCCTCCTGCGTGGCGGCCGCCACCAGCGGTGTCTCCGGCGAGGCGGTGCAGTGGGCCAAAGTCAACCTGCACCAGCCCGACAACCGGGGCGGGCGCCTCACCGCCAGCGCCGATCTGGTGGTCATGCTTGATGTCGATGGCGTCTTTCTAAAAGTACTCTCCCCACCCAATGGCTCGTATGTGCAGGGCGCACAGGGCGTGCCCAAGACGATCATCATCGGTGGCGACGCCAAAGACTTCACCTCCGGCGTGGCGAACGTCGAGGTCAGTGTCAACGACAGCCCCTATCAACTCGCCACCGGCACGGAGAGTTGGGCCTTTCCGCTCCAGGTGACCGAAGGGTTCTACCGCGTCAACGCCCGCGGCGTCGACCTGGCGGGCAACACCGGCGTCACAGCGGGTGCGTTTACCGCCGATGCGACGCCGCCGCAGGTGACGCTGGATGCCGGGGGCGCGCCACGCGTCCCCACCCGCAACAAGGCCGGTCTCTGGACCGTGACGCTCAGCGGGACGGTGCAAGACCCCGCCATCGGCGACAAACCCGGCAGCGGCGTGGCGCCTGGATCGGTGGCGGTGCGCCTCGAAGCGCAGATGCCCACCGAACAGAACGGGCAATGGCAGACGGCGACGCTGGATGGCAATAAGTGGACGGTCCACTACACCCTGCCCGCCGAGGTCGCCGACCCCACCGGCAGCTACACGGTCTTGGTGCGCGCCACCGACAAGGTGGAGAACCGCAGCGCGGACAACGCTGCCACCGGTGTGCTGCGGCTCGACAGCAGCGGCCCCAACGCTGCACTCAGCGCCCAAGATGGGCAGCGCCAGGTGATCACCGAGACGATCACCATCGGCGGGGTGATCAGCGATACGCTGGCGGGCATCGATAAACTGGATGTTGCCTTTACGCCCATCGAGCAGGTGGTTCAGGATCCCTCCTTCGCCAACCGCCCGTGGCAGAGCGCCACGCTGGCGCAACGGGGCGCAGGCTTTACCACCAGTACATGGACGATCAAGGCGCCGGCCAACCTGGAAGGTCAGGTGCAGATCGACCTGCGCGCCACCGACATGCTGGGCAACGTCAGCCTGATCGGCAACGTCTGGCGCGGGCTGATCGACACGCGGACGCCGCGCCTGACGCTGACCGCCAAAGCCACCGGGGCCAGCTATCTCGACCCGGCAACCAACACCCGTCGCTATGCCATCAGCTATCTTTGCGCCGCTCAAGATAACTATCTTGACGAGGGGCGCTTCCAGTGCCCTGGCGAGCAGTTGCCACCGCCGGTGCGCTCGTTTGAAAACAACGCAGCGCTGCAAACCCTCTTCCCCGACTGGTCGATCCGCAGCGGGCTGGCGATCTCGTATACACAGTGGGAAGCCAGCGCGCAACCCAGCGCCACGATACGGGCGTGTGACATCTACGGCCACTGCGCCACCGCCCAGGCGACGCTGGCCGCCGCTGCAGGGGTGATGGCCGCCGACGCCGACGTGGCTGCCAACAACCCGGTGGCCGTGATCGTCTACCCGGCGGACCAAAGCTTTGTGGCGTCAAGCAGTGGGCTGACCGTCACCATCGCCGCTGAGGCCGCCCAATCGCTCAAGGAGATCACGCTTTCGCTCGACGGCGCCGTGGTGGATCGGGCCAGCTTTACCCAGGCCAGCGCCACCAAACAAGCGCGGCGCGCGGTCCGCATCACGCCCAACGCTGAAGGGAAACACACGCTGCTGGCAGTCGCCACCGACTGGGCCGGCAACACGCAGACAAACCGCTTCCCGGTCACCTTCACGCTGGACACACGCCCGCCGGCGGCCACCATCGAGACCTCGGTGTTGACCCTCGCCGACACCTACCAGGTCGGCAGCGGCATCCTGCGCTTCCGGGGGACGGCTAACGACAGCCTCTGCCTGGCCGCGGTGCAACTGCGGGTGGGCAACCAATCCTTTGTCGACGTGGCCTATGGTGGGGGTAAGTGGCAGGCTGTCTATCCGGTCAACGGGCCGGAAGGCCAGACCTTGCCGGTCACCGTGCGTGCGGTCGATTGTGCGGGCCGGGCGGTCGAGGCCACACGCAACATCCCCACGGAGCTCTCGTCACCCGATGCGCCCGACACCCGGATCACTGCCGGGCCGCCGGCACAGGGCGCCCCGAAGACGGCCAGATTCGAATTTGCCGCCGTGGCTGGCAAAAACGAGGTGGCCGGATTCACCTGCCAGCTCGACGGCGGGCCCTTCACGGTCTGCACCAGCCCGTGGACCTACACGAATCTTGCGGTGGGCGCACACACCTTCCGCGTGCGTACAGTGGACAGCCAGGGCTTTGTCGATGAGACGCCTGCCCAGGCGAGTTGGATGGTTGAGGGTGGTGGCGTCGAGGACAATCAGACACTCTATCTGCCGTTGATCCAGCGGTAGTTGGTTGGCGCAGGTGGGTGCTCACCCGATCTCATAGCCCATATAAAGTCATCTTCCCGGAAGCCTTGAGCTTCCGGGAAGATTTGTAAGAGGCTATTTGAAAAGGCGATTTGCTGGGAGGGTGCGTTGCACACCGGTAGGATCTGGTGCATCGCACGGATGTAGCGCCCCTTTTCAAACAGCTTCTAAAGGAAGATGGTGACGCCTGCAGCGGAGAGAGGGAACTAGCGCAGATGAGGTTGGCATAGCGGGCAACTCCTGGTAGAATTTGTAAACCTCATCAGGTTACCTTTACCCATCCGCGCCAGACCGGTTGTTTGCAACAGGCCTGGCTTTGCGAGGAGCTTCCCATGCAGAAGGCTGTTACCGACTTGGCGCCTCCCGACCTGATCATCCGCCGGGCCAGAGTCATCGACCCGGCGCAGGAAATTGACCGCATTGCCGACATCGCCGTGCGCGAGGGCAAGATCGCCGGTATCGGCGATTACTCCACCGCTGAAAGCGTCGAGAGCGTGGACGCCAGTGGCTGTGTTGCCAGCCCCGGCTGGATCGACCTGCACGCCCATGTCTTCACCGGCGGCAGCGCCAGCGGCATCCATCCAGACGAGGATGCCGGGGTTGCCGCGGGCGTGACGACCGTGGTCGATGCGGGGAGTGCGGGCTTTGATACCTGGCCGGCCTTCCGCGAGACGATCCAGGAGGTCGCCACTACGCGCGTGTTGGCCTTTCTAAATGTGTCGACCAGACCTACGTCTGGCCCCCGCCACGGCGAATGGAGCAACTTTGCCCAGGGCCGCACCATCCCCCTGGCGGAACAAGAAGCGGCGGCCGGCTACTGCCTGGGCATCAAGGTGTTGGCCAGCCAGACCCACTGTGGCAACCTGGGGATCACACCGGTGAAACTGGCCCGCCAGGCCGCCCGGCTCTCCGGCGCCGGGCTGATGGTCCATATCGGCAATGCGCCGCCGGTCATCGAAGAGGTTTTGGAACTGCTCGAAGCGGGCGACATTGTGACCCACTGCTGGCACGGCAAATATGGCGGCCTACTGGGGCGCGACAAAAAGCCGCTGCCCGCCACCCGCGAGGCGGTGGCGCGCGGCGTCAAGTTCGACCTGGGGCACGGTTCGGCCAGCTTTGCCTTTGAGACGGCGCGCCATGCCCTGGACGCCGGCCTGCCCCTCCACGCCATCTCCACCGACCTGCACCGCGGCTGTCTGAACGGGCCGGTCTATGACATGGCCACGACAATGGCCAAATGTCTGCACCTCGGCTTCACCCTGCCTGAGGTGATCCGCCTGAGCACCTGGTCGCCGGCGCAACTCATCCGCCGCGAAGAGACGTTGGGGGCGCTGGCGACCGGTCGTGAAGCCGATATCACGGTCTTCCGGCTGGTCGATGGCGAATTCGACTTCACCGACAGCGAGCGGCGCACCGAGCGGGCCAACCAACACCTGGAGGTGCGCTACACCATCCGGGCAGGCCGCATCGTCAAGACACCCAGTCAGAACGCGTGAGGACGATGCGCGACGTTGTGCTGGCAGTCGATGTCGGTTCGACCTGGTGCAAGGCGGCCTATCTGGACCCAGACGGGCGGACGATTGCCACCGGTCGAGCCTATACGCGTGACATTCCCGTGCATCGCGAGGCGACCCTCACACGCTTCTGGCAGGCCTTCCAGGATGCTGTCCGCGCCGCCAACGCTGGGTTGAGCGGTCGCACCCGTCCAGCTGCTATTGGCATCTCGTGCCGGGCACTTTTTGGTATCTGTCTCGACCGGGCTGGGGCTGGCTTCCTGCCCACCTGGGATGTTGCCCTGGATCGGCGGAGTTCACCCGATCTCAGACAAGCCGCTTCGGTCGACGTGTGGGGAAACAAACACCCGACCGCGCACGGCTATGCCATCGGGCAGACAGGGTTGATGCTCTGGCTCAAACGCGAACGCCCGGAGGAGTGGCGCAACATCTGGCGCGTGGGTGCGCTCCACGATTATATTGTCTACCAGATGACGGGCGCGTGGGTAACTGACCCGACAAGTGGCCCCGGCCAACTCGAATGGCCGGCGGAGATCGTCGCCTTAACCGGCCTGTCGCCGGACGCTTGGCCGCTGATTTTGGAGCCGCACGGTATCGCCGGCGCTTTGACCGAAGCCGCCGGCCAGGCCCTGGGACTCCCCGCTGGCATCCCCGTCGTCGCCGGTATGCACGACGGCGCGGCTGCCAACGCCGGTGTGGGTGCAGTCGAAGTGGGGGATGCCTGTTTGACGCTGGGCACCAACTTTGTCTTGCGCGCCGTCAATGGTGCGCCCTTGCCGATTCCGGCGACGGGTTATGTTGTGGCGCCGGGCCGGTGGGCCTGGGTGAACAACGTCCCCGGCGCGTCGCTTCAGTTAGACATTGTCGCCCAAAGCTTGTTGAGCCATGTGCCTGGGGTTGGAGAGCGTCACGCTCGGCTGGGTCAACTGGCCAGCGCTATCGCGGCAGGCGCGACAGGGCTGACGCTGGACTTGATTCAACCGGGTCGGGAGGGTGAACTGCGGCTGGCTGTCGAGGCAGCACAGCGGGCCGGTCATGCCGATGGCGCCATCTATCGCGCCATCATAGAAGCGATTGCCCTGGGTGTGCGGAATCTGCTGCGGCGGGCGCAAGGACATGGCGCCCGTCCCCAACGCTTTGTCGCCACGGGCGGGAGCGCACAGAACCTGGCCTTTGTACATGTGCTTGCCGCTGTCCTCGGTGCGCCCATTGAGATTGGCTGCACCGAAGGTGGCGTGCTTGGTGTGGGGATGGCTGCGGCAGTGGGCGGCGGCTGGTATGCCACGATGGATGAGGCCACAGCGCGCATGAGCAGGCCCGGTCCCATCATCCAACCTGATACGCTTGCGGTGGCAGCCTACCGCGACATCTAAAAATTGTCGACTACCACTGAGGGAAAAGTATGGACCGCCCCGTGAATCGTATGCGGCCCGTTCATCCCGGGGAAATCTTGCGGGAAGACTTTTTGATCCCGTTAGGGATGAGCGTCAATGCACTGGCCGTTGCACTCGACGTTCCCGCAACGCGCATCCACGAAATTGTCAAAGAGCGACGTTCCATTACGGCCGATACTGCCCAACGTCTTGCCCGCTACTTTGGTGGTGACGCAGCTTCCTGGCTGGCCTTACAGGCTATGTATGACCTGAAGACGCTCCCAACGCGCGCTGAAATTTTAGAAAAAGTTGCGCCCAGGACTTTGGAACCTACTACACAAGCGTAAGGGTTGCAGCAAACGTCGATAAGGCACCAATTCGTAATCTTTCACAGTTGGATGATCTTTCGAATCGCTGCGGCGGTATCCTCAAACGAGGCGACGCTCGGCGGCACCTCGCTGATCATTGGCCCGTCGTAGCCGATGGCGTGCAATTCGCGGTTCATGGCGGCATAGTCCACTTCCCCTTCCAAGAGAGGAGTCCAGCCGCCGTTCAAGGCCCGGCCGCGCCAGTCTTTCAGGTGAACCATTTTGATGTGGTGGCCCACGATGCGCACCCAATGATGGGGATACTGGAAGACCGCCATATTGCCAGGGTCGAAATAGAAACCGATGTAGGGGCTGCCCACCTCGTCGAGAAAATGTTTCATCTCCAGCGGGCTAAAGAGGAAGCCGTTCCAGACAAATTCCACCGCCAGGTTGACCTTCAATTGCTCGGCGGTGACGGCCAACGTTTGCAGCGCCCGCACCCCGTTGTGATAGGCGTCATCGTAATAGAGGTCAGGTCGCAGCGACCCCAGCGTATGCAGCGTACAGGAGATCCCCATTGCCGCTGCCGCCCGCAGACCGATTTCGGTTTCGCGGATGCTGGTCTGCTGGGGCGACCCGCTGTCGAGCAGATTGCCGGTGCAGTGGCTATGCGTCATTGAAACCAGCGCCACGTGGTTGGCGGCCGCGCTTTCGACGATCCGCGCCAGTTGTTCTGGCGTGCTCTGCGGGGTCAGGTCGCCCTGTTGCTTCATGCAAATTTCCGCCACTTCGTAACCGGCCTGGGCCGCCTGCCGAAAGAATTCATCCAGCGGTAGATCACCCGCGATCAACTGACTAGTACCTACTTGCATCGCTGAGTCTCCTCAATTATAGCAAAGCGTAACACAGAGAGCGCCGAGAAGCCACGGAGCACACCGAGAAATCCTGATCACACCGTCGTCCTCCGCGTCCTCTGTGTTCCTGCTGTACATGCGTACGGTGAGTTTCAGTAAATCAAAGCTCTGTTATCAGCCGATAGATCTCGCCTTCCCCTCGCGCCCGGCTTCCAGCACGGCCTCAGCCACGGCCACGGCTTTGATGGCCTCGGTGCCGGGTGATTGGCAGATTGCTTCGCCACGCACGCAGGCCAGAAAGTGTTCGGCCTGGAAGGTGTACATATCAGGCTGTTTCGGAGTCTTGATCAGCGTTTGTGCGCCGGCGCGGTCGGTGAAGCAACAGTATTGATAGTGCCCTTGTTCTTCAGCGGGTACGCTCATGCCGGCGGTGCCAAACTGGATGAACCCTTCCGGCCCGATCACATCGTGCAATGTGGTGCCTCTGGCAACCCAACTCCACGAAAGCAACAGTTGGTGGCCGGTGCGATAGCGAATAATCGTCGAACCGGTGTCGATCGCACTGACGGCGGGCTCCAGTTTGATCGCACTGGCGAGGACGCTTTCCGGTTCGCCAAAGATCCAGTTGGCAAAGTCATAGTTGTGGATGGCTCCATCAAGCAGCGGCCCACCGCCCAACCCCTCATCCAGATACCAACTACCGGGGCCGACGCCGGCGCGGATGTCGCGCCAGAGCACCGGCGCGCCTAGCTTGCCACTCGACACATATTCCCCCCACGCCGTCCAATAAGGGTCGAACCGGCGGCAGTGGGCGACCATTAGCAGCGTATTGGTTCTTTCGGCGTCGTCGATCAGCCGGTGGCATTGCGCCACCGTGCGCGCCATGGGTTTTTCCAGCAAAACAGGGATGCGGGCGGCCAACGCTGCCGATGCAATCGGCTGGTGGAAAGCGGTCGGCACGGCGATGACCACGGCATCCACCTTGGCCTGCGCCAGCAGCTCTTCCGGCGTAGTATAGACCTGAGCCTGAAGAAATGTCTGGGCAAAACGGGTACGCATCTCCGCAGATAGGTCTGCGCCGGCGACCAACTGGCAGGCGGTAACCCGGTTAAAGGTTCTGGCCTGGTGGAGGCCCATGCCGCCAAGCCCGATCACGCCAATACGAATCATCTGCTCGTTCCTTTTGCTCAACAATAAGTTGCAAATAAGTTACAGTGTGGAAGTCCATCCATAATGATACCTCTGCGAAGGGCCATCGCCAAGCTTGTGTGGGCGAGTTCCACCTATCTTTGTCGATAGCCGGTAGAAAGGGATCATATTCACTGATCTAGTGTGCCTACGCTTTTAGCATAGTGGGGCTGGTAATTTTCCGATCAACCCTTGACATTCACCATAGGCCCTCGTCTGGTGAACAAAAACGCCAAGTTCATGAGCAGAAACGAGACGTAAGGGCACTACCTTCCTAATCCTAGACGCACCCGGCGGTCCAGGGCTTCTCAAAAATCACTAGGCGAAGACTTCCGGGAGGTAGCCGGCGGACATCCGCCAAACCGAGAAGCTGACCGGCCACCTCCCGGAAGTCAGTAGCAGACGATATTCATCGACTTTTGAGAAGCCCTGCGGTGGTCTTTAATCACTTGGCGGCGTGGACAAGGTGTGCTACGATTTGGTGGTTTTATCCATTCCACAACTAGACGAGCAAATCTATGAACGCACACGAACGGTATCTGTTTGACCTGCAAGGTTTTCTTGTTGTGCCGGATGCACTCGACGCCGAGCAATTGTGCATGCTCAACCGCATTTGGGATGAGCGCATCGCCCAGGAAACTACGGTTGATACCAC
>QEUW01000273.1 GCA_003577005.1 Chloroflexota bacterium
GAGCGCAGCCGCCCACACGCGCCACCACGCGGCCTGCCGGGTGGCCGCATCGCCCAGCACCTCGGCGTGGAACTCCATCGGGAACGCGATCTTATCGATACGCTCGTCGATCGCCGCCGCCACCGCGCCGAACCGGCGACCCTGCACACTCACGTCGACGTCCACAAAACGCGAGACGGCGTCGCGCCGGATGATGACCGGCGTCGGCACGATGCGCACATCGGCCAGATCGTCCAGCCGCACCAACCCAAGAGGGGTCTCGATCGGCAGCCCGCGGATGTCGCTCAGGCTGTTGCGGATCTCGGGCACGCCCCACACGACTACCTCAAACACCTTCTGCTCCTCAAACAAGGTGCCAACCTGAAGCCCCGACAAGAGAGTAGTCGCCTGGCGGCGCACATCGCCCGGGATCACCCGATGACGTTCGGCGGCGGCGAGATCGACCTCGATCTCCAGTTGCGGCTCCTCCGCCTGCGCCTCCGTGCGCGCTTCGACCACGCCGTCGATCTCGGCAACGGCCTGCCGCACCTCCTGCGCCTTGTCGCGCAGAACGGCCAAGTCATGGCCGTAGATGCGCACGGTGATGTCATGATCGGGGCTGGTCAGCGTCTGGCCCAGCCGCTCCGGCTGATAGGTCTGCACTATGGCCGACAGCCCAGGATAGCCGCTGATCGCCGCGCGGATCGCGGCGACCGTCTGATCATAGTCGGCGGCAGGATCAAGGCTCGCCCAAAGCTCGCCGGAGTTGATCCCAACCACCTGGTCGCCGGTCTCGGCGCGCCCCACATGCGAGCCAACATTGCGGACACCCGCAATCGAACGCAGTTCGCGGCTGACCTGTACTTCCATGCGAGCCATCTCAAGCCGCGAGGTGCCGGGTGCGCCTTCCAACTGGATCAACAGGTCGGTTTGTTTGAAGGCCGGCAGCAGCGAGCGTTCGAGAAAAGGCAGCGCCGCCAGCCCAATCAGGATGATGGCGGCGGCAGCCACCAGCGTCGCAGTTGAAGCGCCGACGGTGCGCGCCAGCAGCCCTCGATAGACACGCTGCAGCCCTGGGATCACCGGGGAGACGCGGCCTGGGCGCGACGACCCGCCCAGCAGGAGCATACTCAGCACCGGCGTCACCAGCATGGCCGTCGCCAGAGAGGCCAATACCGCCAGCAAATAGGTGACGGCCAAGGGCCGGAAAAATGCGCCCGCCAAGTCTTGCAGGAACAAGATGGGCGTCACCGCCAGCACCAGGATCAACGTCGCAAAGGCGACCGGGCTGCGCATCTCGAGCGCCGCGCTCAGGATGATCGCCGTGGCGGCCTGGTCGCTCCCTTCCTGGCGATGCTGGCGCAGACGCCGGGTGATGTTTTCGACGTCGATCATGGCATCGTCAATCACCGCACCCAGCGCCATCGCCAACCCTGCCAGCACCATCGCATTGAAGGTGGCCCCCCGCAGATAGAGCACAAACGTGGCGACGACCAGCGACAACGGGATAGCCACAAAACCGATCAACGCGCTGCGCCAGTCCCATTGGAAGAGCAGGAGCAGCAGCAGTACAAGCAGAGCGCCGATCAACAGCGATCGGCTGACATTGGCCCTGGCGCTCTCGATGTAGTTCGCCGGGCGGAAAACGGTGGTGTCTATTTCGATGCCCGTCAGCCCGGGCCGCATGGCGTCGAGCGCTTCTTCCACGCCGCGCGTCACGGCTTCGGTGCTGGCCCCAGGGAACTTCTCGATCACGAGCAGATAGCCAGGACGGTCATCCAGCGTGGCATCGCCGATCAGCGGCTGATGCTCTTCCACGACGTTGGTCACATCCCCCAAGAGCAGCCCGTCCGTGTCGACGACAGCCACCTTAGCGAGTTCTTCCGGCGACGAGATCGGCAGCAGATGGCGGATGCTCAAACGCTGCGTCGGGGTGTCGATCCAGCCCGCTGTGCCTGGCGTCGAGGCCTCCAAATAACTGAGGGGCGACACCCACAGCGCCTCGCCGGCGGTTTTGATGATCTGCGCCAGGGTCACGCCATTGTCGTGCAGCCGTTCGGGGTCGACCTGCATCTGTAGCTGCCGCTCGCGCTGGCCCCAGACGGCCACATTGGCCACGCCGGGCACACCCATTAGGCGGGGTTTGATATTCCAACGGACCAGAACCCCCATCTCGATCAGGGAGAGTTCCTCGGAAGAAAGCCCCACCATCATGGCGCGGCTGCTGGCCGACAGCGGCTGCAGCATGACGGGCGGTTTGGAGACGTTGGGCAAGGCATAGGCCTGGGTCAGCCGCTCCTGTACCATCTGCCGTGCCCGAATGGGGTCGGTCCCCGGCTCAAAAACCATGAGGATCGACGACATCCCAGCCACCGATTCGGAGTAGATTTGGTCCAGCCACGCCACCCCGTTGAGCAGGTCGGCTTCGGTGGGCACGGTGATCAACGACTCCACTTCGGCAGCCGAAAGCCCCAGCGCTTCGGTCTGGACCTCGACCAGCGGTGGGTTGAACTCAGGAAAGACATCTACGGGCATCTTACGCAACTGCGTGATCCCATAGACCAAGATCGCCGCCGCAGCCACGACGACCAGCAAGCTCAGCCGCAGACTTGATCCGACAATCCAACGTATCATAGCCCCTCCTCACTCAGTCACTCGGCGCTCAGTCACTCGGCGCACACAGCCGCCGTCGCTCACGCCTCCAGCAGCCCAAAAAGTCTGTTTGACAAAGTCCTGCGCTTGTGCCAGAATGCAAGCGGCATGAAAAGGCCAAGCACCCATGCCAACAGCGGTTTACAGTGGTACACAGCCCCGCAGCCCCCTTGCTGCACAGCAAGAGCGGAGGCTCAACCACGCAAATGGCTGTTTGGATGTGCGATGGCGTTTACCATGCCGGACCGTACGGAGAAGTGTCCACGTAACCTTTGGCGAGGAGCGCGTGGACATTTCTCATTGGGGGCTGGTCGCTCGCAAGTCTACATCTCCTCCCGCCTGTTCATCCTTTTCTCCCACCTCGATTGTCCCTCAACGACAAGCGGGCGCATATAAGTTATCAGACACAGAAAAACTGTTAAGCGTTTCGGCAGCTTAAGAACTTAGAGTGGCGGGGCAAAATCTTTGCCACTTCCGCCAGGGCTGTAGATTGATAGTTCCGAACCGAGACCGGCCGCGATGAGAGGTGAATTGAAGCGAACTCAAGAACAGTGTGCAGGCCTGGCAGTTAGCCAAGCGGCGATAAGCCGCACATCGTTCCTGAGATCAGTTATGCCGGCCTGGCCGCCAATGCAAGCCGGCAGGTTTGGCAGCGTTTGCGAAGTCCGCTAACGGAATGACAGGGTGAGAGATAACGCGCAGAGATTGACACTGGGGCCGAACGCGCTTGTCAGTTCGGCGGAGTATGGACGACAGGCCCGAAATCCACCTGTAGCCACTACAAAGTGTAGCGGATTTATCTCGACAAGTCAACAGATTTGTCGATGACTTTTTCAACGATCTGACAGATATTTTCTGTCATTTTGACAGGTGAGCATCTTGCCCCAACTTGGACGCACGCGCCCTCATCGGCCAGCCGACCCGCCCAGCGCGTCCAGGGGAAAAGGCATATTCTCCGGCCAGGTGTCCTGGGGTTCATAGCCGAGCAGACGGCGCGCCGGTTCGAGATCCATATGCGGAACCCCTTGGGCCTGGCTGCCGGCAAAGACAACCAGCGACTCGCCCGGCGCAGGCACTTCCGCCTCCACACAACACTCAAAAAAGCGCTGCGCATCGGCGTAGCTCAGATAGATATTTTGCCCATAGGCGCTGCGTGCAATCGCCTGCGCCTGCTGTAAACTGCGCGGCAGCCAGCCGATGCGCACATGGATCACCCCAATCGCATAGAGCGCCGCGTACATGTCGCCCATCACCTCCCCCCAACTCTTGGTCAGGGCATAGAGGTTGCGCGGCCGCATCCCCTCATCGGTGCGGATCGTGCGCTCCCCGCGGCCAAGCCCCTCGACAACCTGAACGCTGCTCGCCAGGATCAGCCGCCGCACACCGAATTCGCGCGCCGCCTCACAGATATAGTAGGGGCTGATCACATTGGGGCGCAGCAGCGTTTCGACCAGATCCCCGTTGTTGATATAGGCGGCCAGGTGGATGATGGTATCCATGCCCTCCGCCGCGCCATAGACAACAGACTTGTCGGCCAGGTCCCCTTGGATCGCATCGGGCACATTGGGCGTGGGCCGCAGATCGACCCCTCGTACCGTGTGGCCGCGCGCCAGCAGCCGTTGGCAGACAGCATTGCCAATCGCCCCGGCAGAGCCGGTGACCAGCACGCGCTGGGGCGCGTGCGCCGGTGTGAGCTTCATATACGTCTATGCTCTTTCTACGCTTTGTCTGGGGTTGGGTTATTCACGCAACGCGCCCCCCAGGATGTCACCCTGGAAGTAGCGTTGGAGTAAAAAGAAGATGAGCAGGGTCGGGATGGTCGCCAAGAACGAGGCAGCAAAGATCACCGCGTAGTCGACATGCAGCGGGAAGCGTGAACGCAGCAGCATCAACGCCAGCGGCAGCGTATACAGTTCTTTGGTGCGGATGATGAGCACCGGCCAAAACAGGTCATTCCAGTTGGCAAAGAAGGTGAAGATCGCCAGCGTGACCAGCGGCGGCGCCGACATCGGCAGCGCCAACTGCCAGAACAGCCGCATATCGCCTGCACCGTCCATGCGCGCCGCGTCCAGCAGTTCGTCGGGGATCCCCAGCATATATTGGCGCATCAGAAAGACGCCAAAGGCGCTCGCCAACCCAGGAATGATCAAGGCCTGATAGGTATTCACCCAACCGATCTTCACGATCACCATAAAGACCGGGATCAAGGTCACGATCCCAGGGATCATCATCGTCGCCAGCAAAAAGCCAAAGAGCCAGCCGCGGCCAGGGAAGTCATACTTGGCAAAGGCAAAGCCGCCCATCGCCGAAAAGAGCAGCGTAAACAGCGTCCTGACCACCGTAATCAGGCTGGAGTTGAGAAACCCGGTCGAAAAATTGGTTGCCCGGAACACCTCGACATAGTTCTGCCAGACAGGCTCGCTGACAAACCACTGCGGCGGCAGCGTAAAGATCTGCCCTGGCCCCTTCAGGCTGCTGACCACCATCCAATAGAGCGGAAAGATCGAGATCGCCACGCCCACCAGCAAGAACAGGTGGAGCACAACGCTCTGAAGGATACGCACTTGGCGTCTGCGGGAGGCGGTCATTGGCGTCGAAGCAGTCATTCGCGCCACCCCTTCGACCCATAGCGGAACTGTGCCAGCGAAAAGACAAAGATCATCACAAAAACCACATAGCCCATAGCCGCACCATAGCCCAACCGATAGCTGACGAAGGTCTTCTGATAAAGATAATAAAGGATGGTGTAGGTCGAATAGCCCGGCCCGCCGCTGGTGAGCAGAAATGGTTCGGCAAAACGCTGGAACCCGGCGGTCGTGGTGATGATGGCCGAAAAGATGATGATGGGCCGCAGCAGCGGCAGGGTGATGCGCCAGAAGGATTGGACCTGGTTGGCGCCGTCGACCATGGCTGCCTCCAGCAGATCTTGGGGAATGGTCTGGAGCGCGGCCAGGAAGATGACCATATGATACCCCTGCGACCACCACCCCGACAGCAGGACAAACGAGACCTTGGCCCAAAAAGGATCCTGGAGCCACGCGATGCTGTCCAGCCCGAACGCGTTTAGCGCATAGTTCACCATGCCCGTGTCGCGGTCAAAGAGATAACGGAAGATGATGGCGACCACCACCGCCGAAGTCACTTCAGGCACATAGAAGCCTGTGCGAAACAGCCCGCGCCCGCGCACCAATTTGCTGTTCAACGCTACGGCCAGCAGCAGGGGCAGCCCCACCTTGAGCGGAAAGTCGAAAAGCAAAAGCAGCAGCGTATTGCGGATCGATAGCCAGAACAACTCGTCCTGGAACAGCTCCGTGTAGTTGCCCGCCCCGCGAAACTTCATCGCCGTCAGTCCATCCCAGTGGTGAAAACTGAGATAGAGCGAGAACAGCAGCCCGAATAGGCCAAAGATCGAATAGAGGATAAAGAAAGGCGAGATGAAGACATACGCCATCCAGTTCTTGCGGATGCGCTGCCAAAGTCCCGCCTTGGCCTCACGGCGGACCGGGTAGCGCCGGTCAAGCGCGGATACGTTGTTCATACCCTGTCTCCACAACATAAAGGAATTTCGGACACAGGCCGGCTCGCCCGCCAAGGGGGCAGCGACGCTGCCAGGACAGTACTGTTGCCGGCAACTGCCGCTGCCCCGCGATCCCTGAATCTAAAATCAGACGCGCGCCTTGAGCAGCTCTTCAAACCGCTGCGCGGCGTTGTCAAGCGTCTGCTGCGGCGTCTGTCCCTCGTTGACCATCTTGAGGACCTCTGCCAGCAAGATCGTCTCGCACTCGCTATATTCCGGCGGCAGATAGTTGACCGGCGCGCCCTGCGCCAGCTCATGCGCGCGCTGGCGCAGATTGGAGCCAAAGAACTGCATGGCCTCTTCCCAGAAATAATCGCCCTCCATAAACTTGGTATATGCAGGCAGGACAAACTCGCGGTCCATCGACTCTTGCATATAGCTGTCTTCATAGGCGAAGGTCGTATACTCGATGAACTTCCAGGCGAGCTCAGGGTTGGCAGACTTGGCCGGGATCGTCCAGAACATCGCGCCCTGCCAGATCGAGGCGTTTTCCACGCCGGACTCGATCGACGGGATGCGCATAATATCCCACTTGCCCGCCGTATCAGGCATTTGCACACGCGGTTCAGAACCATACCAATAGGGCATGATCAAGCAGGCGACATCCGCATTGGCCGCGGCGTCATACCACGCCGGGGACCAGAGTTCCATATCGCGCGCCACCCCCGACTGCACCAGGCGCAGCCAGGTCTCCATACAGGCGACATTCTGGTCGCTGTTGACCACGACATTGTCGTCGGCGTCAAAAAAGCCCGTGCCCTCCTTGCCAAAGAGCATAGACTGCAAGTTGTAATCGAGCGAACCGATCGTGGTGTACGGCGTCAGATGATGGCTGTCGTCCACGAACTTCGCACCTAGAGTGATGAAGTCCTCCCAGGTCTTGATCTCGGCGGGATCGACCCCGACTTCTTCAAAGCGATCCTTGCGATACCAGAGCACCTCGGGAGCATAGCGCCGCGGCACGCCATACTGGTTGCCGTTATAGAGGCCGCCTTCCCACAGGAAAGGCAGGATATCTTGCTTATAGGGGGCCAGAAAGTCGTCCAGCGCCAGCAACTGCCCCGTGCGCGCCAGCTTTTGATAGCTGTGGGCATCCTCCCAGGCGCAGTCAGGCAGCCCAGCCCCGGCGACCAGCGAGGTATAAAGCGTCGTGCTGTAGTCGGCAATGATCTCATGGTTGGCGACATAACCGGGGAAATTGGCCTCAAACCCCTGCTTCATCAGTTCGCTGATCGGCTCGTCCCAGGCCCAGAAGAGCAACTTCTTGGCCTCCTCGCCGCCCGCGGCCGGCGCAGCGGCGGGCGTGGCCGCGCCGGTACATCCACCTAACCCCATCAGTGACAGCCCCGCACCAGCCGCCGCGCCCTGCAAAAAGCGCCGCCGGGTCAAGCGTGACGTCATTGCCATGATCGTCTCCTTTGGAACAATGGTGAGTCTGGATGTTTAGATAGAAATAGGCAGAAAATCAGAGAGCAAGAGCGATACGCGAGGATAACAGCCGGGGAATCCTGAGGAGCCGTACCCTGCCGCAGATTATAGCCAGCGTTTCAAAAAGACGCAACCCAACTTCGCACGACCATCAGGGCTGCGCAAAAGTCGGGAAGTGTGGGCAGGCGGGTGTGAACAAACCAGCTTTTGTTGGTAATCTGAGTGAAACACAGTTCAATCTTTAACAAGGGCAAATCGTTTGGCGTGGTCGAAGTCATTCTGGCGATGTAGCTGCCGATCAGCCGCACGGATCAGGTCATCCAGACAGGGGAAGAGTTTGTTGACACAGATGTTGTCCTTGAAATGGCGCCAGAAGCGCTCGATGGGATTGAGTTCCAGCGAGCAGTACTTGGGTAGCCAGAAGATGAGGAGACGCTGTTCAAAGAGACTCAGCGCCGCCAGACTCGCCACTGGTGTGATAAGGTGCATTGTCCAACACCAGGACGCAGCGCCCAGTGGGAAAGCGCACAGTGAAGAGGTGCTCCAGAAAGGCAATGAACGCTTGGCTGTTCTTCTTCTCACTCAGCGTCCAGGTGACGGTGTCGTCAGCCCAGTTGTAGGCGGCAAAGATGTGGTGCGTCTGCTGCACGCCAGGGGCAGGAACAAGCGGTTGCGCTCCTCGTTTGGTCCAACAGGCCCGTAATGGTGGGTGAAGACTCAGCGTCGTTTCATCCATAAAGAGCAGCCTGAAATCGTCTGTGCCTGCGTTTTTTTCAACTCCGCAAGTGTTTCCTGGGCTTGCGTCTTGGCGAGAGGGTCTTGGCGATGACGCAGGTCATGCTTGGGACGACGCAGGACATAGCCATGCGCTTTGAGCACCTCGCCCAGCCAGTTGGGGCTGATAAGGTAGATTCACGACTGGCTGTGCCGCTCATCGACACATCTTCAGCAGCTTTGTCACAACGCGTAACAGGTTTCGCAGCATTTGCCATCCGGGGGGATTGATGCTGGCGTTGCGCTAGAGCGATCGCTGTCTTGGCCTTCAACTCACGAGCGGCCAACAGCTGACAGGGAAAGCTGCGGTTGGTGCGCCAAGTGGTCAACGAGGCCGTGGCGCTGGTGCGTCTTGGCCAGGTCGAGGTCAGTCAGGGCCAGGTACTGCCGCAGCACTGTAATGTCCGTATGGCCCATGAGGCGCGCCAAAGTGTAGATGTCCATACCACTGCGCAGGCTCCACAGGGCAAAGGTGCGCCGGAGGGTATGCGGCGAGCAGTGCGCGACCCCTGCACACTTGCCCAGGCGTTTGAGCAGTTGGTTGAGCCCAGACTGCATTAACGGCTCACAGGTCTTTTCGCTGCCCCATACCAGTTCATCGGCGGCCGGTGTACAGGTGCCCATGAAATAGCGCAGCAGGTGCTTGCGCGTCTTGTAGCCGATGAAGACAATGCGGTCCTTGCCGCCCTTGCCCGCACAGATGTGCACCTCCCCGCTCTGCAGATCGATGTCTCTGCCCACCAGTCCCACCAGTTCAGCCGCGCGACAGCCGGTATCCAGCAGCACCAGCACAATCGCCTTGTCGCGTGCCGACAGACACGCCGCCAGGAGGCGTTGCACATCCTCCTCTGCCAACGCGGGCAGGATGCGCCGGTCGATGCGCGGCATGTGCACCTTGCGCATGGGCGACTGGGCCAGCAGTTCTTCACGCACACAGAAGTTGAGAAAGGCGCGCAGGGCCCGCGCTACGGCGTTGACGCTGGAGTCGGTGAGCCCGCGCTCCTGCAGGTGAACCAGATAGCTATGCAGAGGGATCGGCTTTATCTCATCCAGAGAGGTGAGATGCTGCGCTTCAGCCCAGCGGAAGAAGCCCTGCAGTTGGCAGCGGTAGAACTCGCGCGTGTTGGGCATGAAGCGGCGTGCCTGGTTGTCGAGCTGGAAGAGGGCGTAGACGTCAAATGCGACGGAACCAAAAGAGGGAGACAGTTGCTCATGCATGGTGCGTGACATCGTCAAAACTGTCGCCGCACCACAACATCTAGGGCCGCGGAGTATTACATGCACCCTATATAGTAGGGCAGGCGCCCCCTGCAGGACTCGAACCTGCGACCCACTGCTTAGAAGGCACAGCCGCAATTTACGCCAGGAATAGGCCGATAGTTCGCAACAAAAGTTACAACCCCTTCGCCCCGAAGCGTTGCCATAACGTTAGGAGCGTTCGATGGGGATGTCAATTCGAGAGGCGCTAGACCAGTTCGAGCTAGACAACCGCGCTAGGCGGCTCTCTCCGCGCACCCTCGAATATCACCGTTTCGCCCTGACCCCGTTCGTTGCCTGGTGCGAAAGCCACGACGCGCGCACCGTGGGCGGCATCACCCCTGCCCTCATTCGGGCTTACCTGGTCAGTCTCCAAGACCGGCAGTTGGCCGACAACACGATACACGGCTCCGCCAGGGCTATCAAACGCTTCTTGAACTTCTGTGTCCAGGAGGAACTGATAGCCCTTTCCCCTATGCGGAAAGTCCGTATGCCCACAATCGCCAAGCGCATCCTGCCAGCGTTCACCGAGGCCGAGGTCGAGCGGTTGCTTGCTGCCAGTTGGAGTAAGAGAGATGAAGCGGTCATCCTAGTCTTGCTCGACACCGGCTTGCGGGCCAGTGAGTTTGTCGCCCTGGACGGCAGCGATGTTGACTTGGCGCGAGGGACTGTGCATGTACGGCAGGGCAAGGGCGGCAAAGACCGAACGGTCTACCTGGGCCAGCAAAGCCGAGAGGCGCTAGGCCGTTATCTGGAGCATCGCACGATTCGACCGAGCGGCGCTTTGTGGCGCAACCGCAGAGGCGAAGGGCGGTTGACCACTA
>QEUW01000274.1 GCA_003577005.1 Chloroflexota bacterium
TTTCCTTTGTATGCCTTCGATGAGACGCTGATCAGAAAAAATTGGTTCTTCGCCCGCCGCGGCAACGGCTATATCGGCTTGACAGCTTCTGTGCCGCTGACCTTGATCTCCAGCGGCCCGGGCGCCCACCGTGAGATCCGGGCGTACGGCGACGAAATTGCCTGGCTCTGCCAGCTGGGTTCCGCCGACAAAGAGGGCTCATTTGATGAGTTTTGTACACAGCTTCTCACACGCCCGGCGCTGCTCACGGTCACAGCCGTTGACTATACTACGCCATGTGGGGAGAAGATCGAGTTTGGCTGGTCCCAGCCGCTGCGGATCAATGGCTCGCTACAGGAGCCAAGACCGGCGCGCCACTATGACTCACCCTATTGTCAAATCGGCTTCCCGGCTGAACAGATCGACATCCAGGTAGGCGACCAGGTGCTGCAATTGGACTTTAGCGCCGGGGACGAGTCCGGTTAGCACACCTGGCGGGAGCACTTTTAGAAGCTGTTTGACAAGGGGACTCCACGTTAGTGCGATGCACCTCATAAATTCCCGGCGCCCCAGGTGCACCGCACGCTTCGAGTGCAACGCACAGACCCTTTTCAAACAGCCTCTTAGCGCGGAGACCAGGTGGCGACCACGCCCTCGGTGACAAAGGCTGGCTCTTCAGCGTCCAGGTTGCGCACCCAGACCCCGCGACGGCCATCTTCACCCTCGCCGGCATAGACGATTGCGCTGCCATCGGGCGCCCAAAAGCGCATACTCTGGGCATACTGGTCTGAAAAGGGGAGATACTGGTTGAAGAAAATACCACTGGGAATGTAGCGCCCCAGGTCGTGGGTCGTTTGGCCATCCCAAACGTGGAGCCGTAGCCAGGGCTGTTCATCCTCGAAATCCGCACTCATAAAGAGCAGGTGATCACGAACCGGACTCCAGAAAAAGGCGATGACCGGGTCAACGAACAATTGCTCGAATTCCTCGGTCGCCAGGTCGAAGAGAAAGAGGGGGCCAAAAGAGTTGACACTCACGGGCACATCGGTTTCGGTATAGGCTACAAGATTGCCACTGGGGCTCAAGCTAAAAGCAGTGCGCACACCCTCTTGAAAAAACGTGACGACGCGCTCGATGGCGCCGCTGGCATCGGCAATCACCAGTTGGGGGTTGCTGTCGGGGTGGATAGTGTAAAGCAGGCGCCCGTCGCTACTCCACAGAGGTGCGGCAAAGCCGGCCGTGCGTTCTGTAATCAGGGTCTCCTGGCCGTCAAGCGCCAACAGACCCAGCCGCCGGTTTGCAACGTGGGTGAGGAGCCGGTTGCTGTCGGGCGACCACGAGAAATAGAAGGGCTGGCCAACACCTAGCGTCTTTCCTTCGACGGCGCCCGCAGCCACATCGATCAGATGCAGAGCGATGGTCTGCTGCCCCCCACCACGCCAATTGCTCAGATAGGCGACTCGTCTACCATCGGGGCTCCAGTAGAGATAGAAGGGGGGAAAGGGCAGGTCGGTGCGCGTCTGGTCGCTGCCATTGGCCGCCGCAGTGAGCAGTGCCCCGCGCATCTCGCCGGGCCGGCTGTGGATCTCAACCCAGGCGATCCGCTCCCCGCTAGGTGACCAGGTGGGTTGTGTATAAAAATGCTCGCCGGACGCATCATTGGTCAACCGCAAGCGGTTGGCGCCATCGGGCTTGACCGTAAAAAGATTGCCATCAACACCCAAGACGAGGAGACGATTGCTCCCTGCATCGACCGGCAGCGCAGTAGGCGCTGGCTGTTGGGCAGATTGCAGACAGCCATCCGCCAGGAGCAGCGCCAGCAACCCCAACAGGGGCAGAAAGAACCGGCGCAGAATGGGGCATTGGGTTACGTGGGGTGGCGCAGCGAGCATGACCTGGCTCCTTTCGTAAAACGAGTACAGCAATGGTCACAGCATAGCTCGCTTTTGTGGGTTGCGCCGTGTGCTGCGCTGCAATTACAGGACAGCCATTCAGCCGGCAAAGGGCAACTCCAGTTCGACGACCACACCAGGCCCATCGGGTCTGTTGTGAAAGCGGCACTCCCCGCCGACTTCCCAGACAATGGTTGCCACCATAGCCAGGCCCAGACCCATACCAGGGCGCTCTCCCGTAAAGTGTTTCTCGGCCTGATAGTAGGGGAGCCACACCCGCGCCAGTTGTTCGGGCGACAGGTGGACACCGTCATCTGCAATGCAGAAGCGGAGTCTGTCGGGTGGCTGGTCGGCCAGCGTCACCTGCACATTGGGCGCATGTTGTGGGTGAAACTTCTGCGCATTCTCCAATAGTTCCCAAAGCAGACTGGTCAGGCCGCGTCGCGACAGGCGCAACTTTCTATCCTCGATCGTGCCTGATACGCTTACGGAAACGGCAATACCGAGCTGGGTGGCAGTCTGTGTGATCAGATCAACCAACTGCCCCACCTGGATCAGTTCGCCGCTGCGCGCCAGCAACGGGGTCTTCAAATATTGCAGGATATCGGCAACGGAATCGATGAGCCGCTGTGCGCCCTGCTGTGATAGCAGGGCCAGGCGGCCGATCTCTTCCTGTTCGAGCGTCGCGATCGTATCCGGCGACAACCACTCCAGCCCGCCCATGAGCGTCTGCAAGGGGGTGTTCAACTTGTGCATGACCATCGCCTGAAACGTCCAAATGTCACGCTGGGTCGCCACCCGGCTTGTGACCTCGCGCACCCGCACCAGGTGCTCGACACCGGCGCGATCGGCCTGGGCCAGAACGGTAGCTTCCAGCCAGAGAACAGGAGAAAGCTCAGTTTCTGGCCGAATCAGAAAAAGGCAATGCTCTGGAACGACACCTTCATCAAACCAGCGAGTCCAGGCCTCTTCCGGCTCGCAGCGAAAGTGCCGGCGCACAAGGGCGGGTAGATGGTACTCGCCGGGCAACCGCAACCTGGTGGGCAGTTCGAGCAGCGAACGGGCGACTGGATTGGCATAGCGAAGTTTGCCCTGGGCATCGACGAGCAGATACCCTTCATCAGCCTGTTCAACCACCCAGTCAAAACGCATCTGCTGGTTGAGCAGGCGCCGGTAGCGATTCAGCCGGGTCACCGTGCGTACACGCACACGCAGCTCGGCGCGGTCGATGGGCTTGGAGACAAAGTCGTCGGCGCCGGCGTCCAACCCATCGAGACGCGACTCCCGGTCATCTAGCGCTGTCACGAGGATGATGGGCACTTCCAAAAGCCGGGGGTGGGCACGTAAGATGCGGCAAACCTGGAACCCGTTCATCCCAGGCATCATCACATCAAGCAGGATCAGATCGGGGGCCAGTCGCTCGGCCTGCTCAATCGCCTCGTAACCATCGGCGGCAAAGGCAAGTTCATAGTCGGGCAAAGTCAGCGACGACGCTAGCGCCTCGCGGGCAGAGGAAGAGTCATCGACGATCAGAATCAAACTCTTCCCTGGCAATACCTGTTTCACAATCTACTCCTCAACCAGCCAGAACATGGATACCAGGGCTTGGGCTTGGCCGTACCTGCCGGCTGCCAGGGACGCGCTGCCAATCCTGTTTGATCTACAAAAGGGCGCATTTCAATTTCTGAGACATTTGCAGGACCTCGCTAGGGGCCAAGCAGATGAAAAATTCACCTGAGACCGAAACACACCCTTCGTAGAGGCACAGTTTCCCTAGCCTCTTTAGTTCTGGTATAGTAAGAAACTTGAGTTCAGGATACTATTTTGAATAAAAACATCGAATGAGTCAAACCCAATCAAAATCCAAGAGGCGAAGGCCACTGCCGCCGAGAAACAGCTGGTGGGTACAGGCCACTTCCTTTTTGTTATTGCTGCTGGTTGTGGCAGTGCTGGCGTATCTGCTCACGCCGGCCCAAACCCTTCCGGAACCAGCACTCATCACCGCAGCCCCAACTCCCACCGCCCAAGAAAACTCCGCACCGACCCCTACGCCGGATGGCACTGTCGCGTCGTTCGACTTATCTCCACTGCACACACCGGCTGACCTAGCGGGTTTAGAGCCAGAGAGGGCACAAGCGGACGCAGCACAAGCAAGCCCCCTGGCCTTTCCCCGGGCGGTCATCGCTACGGAGACCCCGGCCGCAACCGTTGGCCAGCCACCAGTCTACACCTATGAGGTGATCAACGCGTACCCTCACGACCCAGAAGCATTTACCCAGGGTCTGGTCTTCGACGGCGAGACGCTCTACGAAGGCACCGGTCTCTATGGTCGCTCTAGCCTGCGCCGTGTCGATCTCGCCAGCGGCCAGGTACTCCAACAGGTTGCGTTGGAGCCCGACTACTTTGGTGAAGGAATTACGGTGTGGGGTGACCGCATCATTCAGTTGACCTGGCAATCGCGACGCGGATTTGTCTATGATAAGACGACCTTCGAGCGGCTGTCAGATTTCACCTATCCCACCGAGGGGTGGGGTATTACCCACGACGGACGCCGGCTGATCGTGAGCGACGGCAGCGCGACCCTTTACCTCTGGAACCCGGCCACATTTACGCCGGTGGATTCGGTGGATGTGTACGACATCAGCGGGCCGGTGGTGCGGCTCAACGAACTGGAGTATATCAACGGCGAGGTCTGGGCCAACATCTGGCAGACCGACCGCATCGCCCGCATCGACCCCGTCACCGGCCAGGTGTTGGGGTGGATCGACCTGACAGGCCTGCTCACTCCTGAAGAACGCGCCGCCAGTGATGTGCTCAACGGCATTGCTTATATGCCGGAGAGCGACCGCCTCTTTGTCACCGGCAAGCTCTGGCCCAAGCTGTTTGAGATCCGGGTGGTCCCTGCTTCGTAATTCGACGACATTAAGTAAGTACTGACAAGACCTCTGGGGGATGACCACAAACGGTTTGGTTTGACAAAACTGCACCGGGTCATCTCCCAGCGATCGGCTGATGTCGCCCCTGCCAGTTCGACGTTGCCAGGGTCACTGCATTACACTCCTACACTCCAGCAGGTTTGATCCGCGGCCAGGCATGGAGGGCAAACGCCACTCCCGCGGCGATCTCTGCCATGCGCCCAAACAGGCTGGTGATGCCCGGTGCAGCCATAAACGGCGCAGCGCTGATCACCAAGACACCAAGATTGAGCAGGCTCAAGGCCAGCCATGCCAGGCGCGGGTTGCCCCGCGCCGCTTGAAAGCGAGGCAGGATCCAATAGGCCACGCCCAGCGCCAGTTGTACCGTCCAACCAAAGAGCAGAAATTCGATGTGTGCAGGCAGCAACCGCCACAACATGGGATGGAGAGGCGCCCCCTTGTTCCAGAGCATCAAGGCGCCGATAGTGAAGCCCAATACCAGGTAGAGCAAGGCCGCACGGATGGCCCACACGGAAAGGCGTGGCATGAGGCTACCTCTCTTTCACGCGTGGCCACGTGTTCGCCACAAAGACGATGCCTGCTGCCCACTGGAACAGCGCCGAAATAGGCAGCAGATAGCCCCAACCGGCACCTGGCTGCACCACGTTGAGCGGCTCAGCGACGACCCGCAGCGCCAGCCCGATGTTGAGCAGCCAGTAGACCACCCAGGCCAACGACTCGTAGCCGCGCGGCTGTTCCCGGCTGAATTTGGGGAACATCCAGTGAGCAACGCCAAAGATCAGCTGCGTCACCCAGCCCACCATAAAGAGATGAAAGTAGACCGGCCCCCAGGCGCCAATAAAGGTGGGCATGGTCACGGCGTACTGTAGCACCAGCAACAGGCCAAACCCCAAAGCGGCGACAAACCAGACCAGGGCGGTTTTGATAAAAAGACGAGTCAGAGGGGGCATGGTAGAATCACTCTTCCTGGGCAGTAGCCAATTGTTCAGGGGGTGCACCGGCAGCAAGCGCCTGCTCCAGACCGCAAATCAACGCTGCCACGGCCTCCTCGCTGCGGTCCATAAGCGCACGCGTCCGCTCTTGGATCGCCTCGGCGCGCGCTGATCTCCTCTTCGGGGAAGCTGTGGCAGGTCTGGCAGGCGGCAGCTACGTTGAACAAAGGACTGCGCACGTGGTGGTTGCTCACTTTGATGGCGCCCTCGCGCATGATATGGCAGTTGACACACGCCGCAGGGTCGTTGGAAAGATAGGAGGCGCCCTGGGCGTGGTAAAAAGTATAGCCCGCCAGGCCCGGTAGCACGCCCGTACAGACACTCAACAACACCGACCAAACGCGCGGCGCAGAGAAGATTCGCATGGCGATCCCTATTTGTTGCCGGATACGGCCCGCTGGGCGATCCCTAGCCGCACGGCAAGAAGGGTGTTCAAGAGAAACAACAACAGTGCAATGGCGTTGAATAGACCGCCCCACTGCCGGCCAGGCATCCAGAGCGCCACATCGCCATAAACCCGCAGCGCCAGGCTGAGATGCAGCACCGCCAAATGACCATAGAACTGCGGGGCGTAAACGACGGGAAGTTGCAACACCGCGGGAAAGATGATGGGCGCATGGGCAAAGATCATGGTAAAGACAAAGCCCAACAGGATAGCGTGCAGCAAGGCGTCGTAAAAAGGGCCAGCAGTTACTCCGCCATAGACCAGCGCCAGCAACCCACCTACGCCCAACCATCCATAACCAGAGAGCAGGCTGATGGCAATAAAGCGAGCCTGCCCTCCTGCCTTTAGTCTCCGCCAGGCGATGTCATAGCGCAAGAGCCACAAGGCCAGGCCCAGCATGCCCAGACCAGTGACCTGCACGCCTAGCCCAAAATCCGCCAGCGAGACCAGGAGGCCGGCGCAGTATATCACAAGGCAAGACACAAAGGCGAGATTGGCGGCTGATGGTAGACGCAATAGCCGGCTCAACTCCAACCGTTCGCCGGCGATGGTCAGGATCAGAAAGCCCATCCACCACGGCGTGATCAGCGCCACAGGGCGGCCGGCCAGCCACAACCCGTTCCCAACCACCCACACTGCCGCCCCTGCCATAATGACGCCGGCAAAGAATGTCGGGTGGATACGCCAGATCGTGAGCAGAGCGGCAAGCAATACGACACTGCCGCCGGTGATCGCCAGTGCGGCCAGCCAGCCAGGAGCGCCGGCAAATCCCAACACGCCGCCCAGAGCCGTCAGCGCGGGTCCGAGATAGGCCCAACGCCGGCCCAGCGCCACGGCGCGCTCCAGACTGATCAATGTGCCGAGAAAGCCCCCGATCATCAGCGGGCCGTGGGCAGCCGGCAGCGCCGCCGTCCAGAAGGGCCAGCCCCAGCCGAGGCGGATCAACCCAGCCCATAGGGCAGCTAAAAGGCTGATCATGGCCAGGGCTAACAGCGGGAGGCGCAGCAAGATAGCCTTGGGGAAGAATTGCCGGCTCGATGCCCGATCGATCCTCGGTTTCACCGCCGCCATTCTCTTATGTCTCAGCGGCAAACATAAGCAACAACATCACCACATCGGTCTCGGCGACGACGCTATGCGGCACACGCGGCGTCATGTGGACAAAGGTCCCCGGCGCCGCTGAGTAGGACTCGCTGCCCACCGTCACGGCAGCTTCGCCACGCAGAAAGTGCATGATCGCTGGCCGCGCCGACGTATGTTCCGAAAGCTCCTGGCCGGCAGCAAAGCCAAACACGATGACTTTTGCAGTGGGTGAATTGATTAAAGTGCGGCTGACAATGCTGTCCGGGGGGATTTCGGGAATCTGTGTCGCCAGGTCGGCAAAATAGGTGTGGTCTGTAGGCATGAAGTATCACTTCCTTGTGTCCATGACTGAACAGGATGGCACGACGGCACGATGATCGAATAACGGATCGTGCCATCCTGTTATCTGCTCATCCGGCCATCCGGGCATCATTATTCATGGATCGAGCGCATAAACGCGATGATGTCGTTTAGCTGTTCGTCGTTGAGCGCCGGGTTGCCACCTTTCGGGGGCATGGCGATACCGGTTGTGTTTAGCGGGTCGCTCATATCGCGGCCCACTTTCAAAAAGGCCAGCAGTTCCTCGTCCGACAACTCGGCCACAAAATCGCTCTCGGTCAAAGCCTTGCCGAGACCGGCAATGCCCTCACCAGTGGGGCCGTGACAGGCGGCGCAGGTAGCGCTGTACAACTGTTGCCCGACTGCCGCATCGCCTGTGCTGGCTTGTTGCGCGGCCGGAGCAGCTTCGGCAACGGCCGGCGCCTCCGCCGGCGTAGCTGGCTGCGCTGCGACCGGTGCCGGTTGCGCTGCTCGCGGGGAGGCGCTGGGTAAAGCCGGCGCCGGCTGGCTCCAGTGGCCGACAAGAAGCAAGATCCAGACAGAAAAGCCCAGTAGCACATAGAAGAGGTTACTGATGCTGTTTTGCGATCCATTTTCCATGCTTCACTCTTCTTTCGCAGAATGGGGGCGCCGACACTCTACAGCGCGCACGCCAATTCATTCATGGATCGAACGCATAAACGCGATGATGTCCATGAGCTGTTCGTCGTTGAGCGCAGGGTTGCCACCCTTGGGCGGCATATCGACGCCGGTAGTGTTGAGCGGGTCGCTGATAGATCGCCCGGTTTTGATAAACGCCAGCAATTCCTCATCTGAAAGGCCGGCGATAAACTCGCTGTGTTGCATATCCTTGCCCAGCCCCTGGACGCCTTCACCGTTGGGGCCGTGACAGGCCGAGCAGGAGGCGGTAAAGAGCTGTTTGCCCTTCTCAGCATCCCCCGCCGGTGCGGCTGGCAGCTCGGCAGCCTGTGCTACTGGCTGGTTAGCCGCCGCAACGGGCGCCGGCTCTTCTTTCCTACCGCCACAGGCGGCCAGAACGAACACCATCAGCACGCCGACACCGACCGTAATCCAAGACTTGCTCATCGTAAAACTCCTTCAACTGCTGCAATTTGCTCTATACTGCCTGTGACCAAGGTCAAGGCGAAACCGTTACCTTTCCTCAGTGATTGTGACTCATCTGGCCGTTGGCCGCGATGTGCATTTGCAGACCTTCCCAATCGAACACATCGCCGTTCTTCTCGGTAGCCAGCGCCTCGGCGGCTGCAAGCGTACTGTGGGCGGCGATACCGTAGCCCATTGGGCTGTGAAGTTCTTCGCTGACCACATAATGCGCCTGCGCCGCATCCAGCCACTCTTCACTCGTGTAATCGTGGACATACCAGGCCCGAACGGTCTGGCTGTCCTGCTCGCCGGCATAATGCACCATATCGCCGATATCGTCAAAGATCACGCTTTTATAGCGCCCCTCGCCGACTTCGTACAGATAGCCGGCGGCAAAGCGCGCATCGCTGATGATCATGCCACAGTGCGCACAGCGGTCTTCCCCATAGCGGATCACCGGCGGCTCCACCACCGTCTGACCCTCAGCACACGCCGCTACGAATAGGGTTACAATCAGTAACAGGACAACGCTCATTTTCATCATACATCCCTACCTATCTGATGGGTTCTGGCACCTGAGCAAAAAGCGCAATGCCGCGGAGTTCACACGTGGGCGTGCGAACTCCACTGCGCCGAGCTGGTTGTATGCAGACCCATCTCATTGACAATTAAACCTCACCTTTCGTCGCAAAGCGCAGATACGCCAGGCCGGCGGGCAGGATCACCCAGACCGCCAGCACGCCCAAGAAGAGCAACAGCAGCGTATTCCCATACTGTTGCATGGCGTAGAGCCCGGCCGGACCAAGGATGTCCAGTGTGGCCTGGATATTGAGAATTGCCGCCATCTTGAAGACCTGCAATGGGTTGGTGAGCGACAGCCAGAAGAGATTGGCAATCGGCACGCGCAGGGCCATACTGGTGCCCATCATGCCCAGGTCGCCAAAGAAGACAAAGGCCAGCCAGAGAAAGAGACCGATTCCCACAGCAACCCCGGCGCGGCGGGTGATGGCCGACACCAGAAAACCAACGCTCAACATGGTCAGGCTGAGCAAAAAAGCCAGCGTCACCAGCTTGACATAGGCTGTAGGGTTGGCGGCGCCTGTGCCGTTGAGCGCCATGACCAGGCCGGCCGTGCCAAACCCCAGGGTCAACGAAGCGAACAGGCTCAGCGCCAGACCTACATACTTGCCCACAAAGATATCGGCGCGGCTGATAGGTTGGGCGAGCAGGTAAGCGAGCGTGTTGCGCTCCTGTTCACCGGCCAGGCTCTGCGCACCGATGGTCAGCGCCATAAGCGGCACAATCAGCAAGACCAGGTTGATCAGGCTGGCCGCAGTGCGTCCAAAACCGGCAAACCCGGTCAGACCGGCCCCAGCCAGCGCCAGATACGAAAAGGCCAACGCCAAGAACACAAAAGCCAGGGTATAGAGCGCAAACCAGCGGTTGCGCAACGCATCCCGCAGCTCTTTTTTCGCCAACGTCCAGATGATTCCAACGTCCATCGTTCGCCTCACATATATCTGAAAGTACAGCAGGAACACAGAGATCACAGAGGAGTCACAGAGATCACAGCGTATTCTATATCCTTCCGTGCCCTCCGTGTCTTCTCTGTGCTCTCCGTGTTCCTGCTGTTCATTCCACCTCGAAATCGGTCACTGGGATGTGCGCCCGGTTCAGGCTGTGGATCGGGCGCGCCTTTTCGCCCGGATGCAC
>QEUW01000275.1 GCA_003577005.1 Chloroflexota bacterium
AGAGGCGACCGAAGCGGCCATGAAGATCGCCCGCACCTACCACGTGGAGACGGGCAACCCAGAGAAGTACCGCATCATCTCGCGCTGGCAGAGCTGGCATGGCAACACCATCGGCGCCATGTCCATGTCGGGGCGGACGGCCTGGCGCAAGGATTATGGGCCGTACGTGCAGAACTTTCCGCACATCTCGCCGCCGATCCCCTACCACTGCGCCTATTGCCAGCGTCACGGCGCCTGTACCTTGCAGTGCGCCGACGAACTGGAGCGGGTGATCCACCAGGAAGGGGCGCATAACATCGCTGCCTTTATCGCCGAGTCAATCTTGGGCACTTCTGCCGCGGGTGTCACGCCGCCGCCGGACTATTACCCGCGCATCCGTGAGATCTGCGACCGCCACAACATTCTCATGATCGTGGATGAAGTAGTCACCGGTTTTGGCCGCACAGGGATCGACTTTGCCATCCAACACTGGGGCGTGACGCCAGATATCATCTGTACGGGCAAGGGGTTGAGCAGCGGCTATACGATGAACGGATCTATGATGCGATCTATCAGAAGGCGAAATCTTTTGTCCACGGCCACACCTATGGCGGCAATCCACTCTCGTGTGCGGTTGCGTTGGCCGTGCAGCAGTATGTGCAACAGCACGATCTAGTGGCCCGCTGTGCGCAGATGGGCGAACTGATGCTGTCAAAACTCAAGCCGCTGGAGGATCTGCCCATCGTCGGCGAGGTGCGGGGTAAGGGGTTGTTGATCGGCATCGAGTTTGTGGCCGACAAGGAGAGCCATGCGCCCTTTGACCCAGGATTAGGCATCACGGCGCGCGTGGTTGATAAGGCCTTTGAGCAGGGGGTGCTGGTCATGCCGGGCGCACCGGGGTTGGTCGATGGTGTGGCGGGCGACCACATCGCGATCAGCCCACCGTTTACGGTCACCGAGGACCAGGTACAGCAGGTGGTGGATGTGTTGGCGGCGTCCATCCGCAGCGTGGCGGGGGATCTGGGATATTGAGCGTGGTAGGGCAAGATGGCATCTTGCCCTACCGGCGGTGGACTGGCAGAAACAATGGAGAGAACAATGCTCTTTGTCGACCTGACGACGGCCGCCCGGCTGGAAGCTGCCCAGGCCTGGCGCGGAGTCTACTATGCGTTGGCGCACGGGTCGCTGGAACCGGCCTCCCAAAGCACGGTGCTGGCAGTCGCCGGCGGCCAGGTGATCTACAGTGGTCCGGGTTTGCCGGTCAACCGGGCAATCGGTTTGGGCATGGGCGCGCCAGCCACAGCAGAAGATCTCGATAGCATTGAAGAGTTCTTCCGGAGCCGGGGCGAAAGACCGCAGATCGACCTCTGCCCACTGGCCGACGAGTCGCTGTTGGCGCTGTTGCGAGAGCACAACTATGGCATTGCCCGTTTTGCCAACGTCCTGGTGTGCCCATTACCCCAGTCGATACCGCCCACGGTTTCGCTCGGCGCCGCTGAGGTGCGAAGGGCAAAACCCGACGAGGCGGACCTCTGGCTGCGTGTGGTCGCCCAGGGGTTCAGCGGCAGTGAGACGCCGCCGGAAGCCGACCTGCGTATCCTGGCCCCTAACTTTTACAGCGAAAATGCCCTGTGCTTTTTCGCCTGGCTGGATGGTGAGCCGGCCGGCGGTGGGGCCATGTACACCCATGATCGAGTCGCCGAGTTTGGCGGGGCCAGCACACGCGTCGCCTACCGGCGGCGGGGCGTGCAGACAGCCTTGCTCTATCACCGGTTGGCGGCTGCCTACGCCGCCGGGTGCGACCTGGCATTGGTCGTCACTGAGCCAGGTTCAGCTTCGCAGAAGAATGTGGAGCGGGCGGGGTTTCGCCTGGCGTATACGAAGACAATTATGGACTTGGCAACGTAGGGTTAGGGAGTGGGGAAGGGGGAGTGAAAACGTGCAGATGGGCAGCTATCTACGCCTACAGCAAGCCAAGTTCGCGACCGCGCAGGGCAGCCTGGGTGCGGTCGCGGACGCCGATCTTTTGCAGGAGCGCGGTCACGTAGTTTTTGACTGTGCCTTCGGCCAGGAAGAGTCTATCGGCAATCTCGCGGTTGCTGTGACCCTGGGCCACCAGACGCAGCACCTCGATTTCGCGTTCGGAAAGCGGCTCGGCTAGACCGGCGTCGGGTGGGCGAACCGGCGGTGCCAGTCGGGCAAACTGGTTGACCACTTTACGGGTTACAGCCGGGTCGATGAGGGCGCCGCCCTTGTGGACAGTGCGGATCGCCGCAGCCAGTTCGGCGCCGGAGATAGCCTTGAGCAGATACCCCAACGCACCGGCGCGCAACCCCTCAAAGACATACTCATCATCGTCAAAAGTCGTCAGGATGATCACCCTGGCATCGGGCTGGCGCTCGCGCAGACGACGGGTGGCCTCCACGCCATCCATCCCCGGCATACGAACATCCATCAGGGTGACACCGGGTTGTAACTCAGCGGCCAGTGCCAGCGCGGCTTCACCGTCCTCGGCCTCGCCGACAACCTCCAGGTCAGGTTCGAGTTCGAGGAGGGTGCGCAGGCCATCGCGCATGAGGCGCTGGTCATCGACGAGGAGGACTCGAATTCGCTCTAGCATTTTTGCTCTCCTTGGTCTCCTCGATCACTTGAGCACAGATAATTGTGGGGATTGTAGAGAATTGGGGAGATTGTTCGGCATTCAAACCGGTTTCATCGGCCGGCAACGGTAGCGGTAGTGGTAAATTCATGGCCAACTGGACACCGCCGGATGACCCATTGCGGATGACGAACCGGCCACCTAACTGTTGGGCACGCTCATCCAGTCCAGACAGGCCATAGCCGCTTGTTCCTCCCGCAGGCAACCCTCGTCCATCATCAGTGATCGTCAATTGAATTTCAGGGTTGACCTTGCCGTCGGCAACATTCATGTCGCCCATCGCACGGACCTGGATCCAGACGGTGCGAGCGTCCGCATGGCGCTGCACATTGGTCAACGCCTCCTGCGCCATGCGAAAGAGGGCGTGGCGATGCTCGGGCGGCAGGGGTGGCATCTTGACCGGCAGGCTGAGGTGGGTCGTGATGCCAGTTGCTTCCTGAAAATGGTTGGCCAGCCGGGTCAAGGCGCTGGGCAGGCTGAGATCTTCTTCGACCGGCGCCCGCAACGCGGCCACGGTCCGGCGCAGTTCGGCCAACCCTTCGACCACCTGGGCATGGACGGTGGCGACCATACGCGTTGCCTTGTCCGGGTCACGTGGGATGAGCCGCTGCGCCCCTTCCAGTTGGACGGCGGCCACGGTCAGCCGGTGGCCGAGCGTGTCGTGCATCTCGCGCGCCAGGCGGTTGCGCTCTTGGGTGATGGCAAATTCCTCGGCGTTGGCGGCATAGTCCATCAACTGGCGGTGCGCAATCTGCAACTCGGTGAGGAGACGTTGACTTTCGCTGTGAGCAAGTTCCGCCCGTTGTTGTGCGCTGGCAGCCGATCCGACAAAGAGATAGCCAGAGGTGATTGCTGACCCATGCAAAATCGCCATGGGGAAGTCACCTGTCGCCAGCCCTAGAAAGAGAGTGGTCATTCCGCCCCACACAACAATCCAAAACAGTCCTGTCCGCCAGGGGTGCAGCGACATCACTTCGGCGCTCAAGACAAAGAAGATCACGATCAGACCCGTCAGGCTGGCGTTGAGCCAAAAAAGAGCCGCAATCATAGCCGTGCCCAGCAAATAGCGGAGCGGGTTTCGCAACAACTGCTCCGGCTGCCAGGGATAAATGACTAGCCAGATCAGCCCCCCCAACACGGGCAGCGCCAACCAGCGCCGGGGGTCCTCCGGCCTATAGTCGAGAAAAATGAGACCCGCCACGGCGATGATCGTCAGCAGGCCCAGCCAGTCCATCCAGTGAAGCGGCCTGAGCTGCCTCTCAGGCAAAGAATGGTTCATCGAATGCTCAGGTTATGAAGGAATTGTGGCCGAAACGTCGTCATGACCCCGGACGCTCCCTGCACTTGCCGATTGCCGGGTAAACACTCGCTGGTAGCGGCGAATCCAGTAGGCAACCACCACAGTGCCGACGGCGGCGGGCGTCACCCACACGGTCCACTGGACAGAAAAGGGCAGGTGCGGCCCCACCTGCTGCACCATGAGCGCGGTCAGCAGGGCCACGTACGAACCCAACATCCGCTCCATATGATAATACCACCACCACTGCGGGTCTGTCGAGGGGGCGCGGAACATGCGCAGGTCGGTGATGGTATCGTTTACGATCAGCAGGCCGAACACAATCGGCAGCACAACAAAGATGATTTGGCCGCCCCCACTGGGAATCCACGCCCCCGTAAGGCCCAACGCCGTCAGTACACCCCAGACGACGAGTGCCACGCCGGCTGCCAGCGTCACACCAGCGCTGGCCCAATCAAACCAGATCGGGCCGTGTCCCTGCAACGGGCGCTTGCGATAGAGCACACGGTATCCGCTCAGCGCCGCGTAAAAGCTCAAGATTGTCACGCCGAGCAGAAAGAGATTGAAGCGCCAGCCCAGCAAGATCAGCGCGGTGGCGTTGGTCAGGAACATGCTCCAGAAATAGGCCTTGCCCCACTGCCGATGAGTTGAGCCTCCTTTGCGAGTGATCATAGCGACCGGCGCCACGACCAGCGCAAAGAGCGCACCGAAGACATGTGCAGTGATCAGCCAGAAATGCAGGTTGGAATAGTAGTGTGAGTCAACCAACTGCATAAACAGATCCATCATCTATCTCCTCCAGAACGGATGCTTTTCTGGCTGAGAGGATAGCAAGGTGCGGGTCACGTTGGCGAGTGCCAAAGGTCACCCCCTCGGTCATTTGTAGGACAAGGTGGTATGTTGTCTATCTGCCTTATTGCGACTAGGTGCGTCAGAGTTTGGGGTGGCGCAAGCATCCGGGAAAGGGCTGCCATCGCGCTGAACGACCAGAGCTTCTCTGGCCCTTTCCCGGAATGCTGGTTACAGCGTGCGCGATGGCAGCTTACGCTACCTATCCGGTTCCGAGTTGGCTGCTTGGCGCGGAAAGCGGCAAGTGGTATACTGCCATTCACCGAAGTGCAACCTAGTGAGTCCCAAGCGAGCAGCGCCATGTCTTCCACATCTGCTACCGATTTATCTCCAGAGCTGGTTGAGGTGATTCGTCAGGCGGTCAACCCCCAACGACTGATCGACACAGCCATCCATCTCATCGATGCACCTAGCCCGACTTGCAATGCTGGTGTCGTGGCCGACCGGCTAGCTCATCTGCTTGCAGAAGATAGTTTCACTGTCGAACGCCCGGTGGCGGATTGGCCGGAGGCGCCTGCGGTGGTCGTTCGCTACGAGACCGGCAAGCCTGGTCGCACCCTCCAGTTCGACGGCCACCTCGACACGGTGCATCTGCCCTTTGTGCCTCCGCGAGTCGAGGATGGTATTCTTTACGGTTCCGGCGCATCGGACATGAAAGGGGGGATCGCCGCCTTTGTCGAGACGCTGCGAGTGCTGCGCGAGACGGCTACCTTGCCGGGTGGCGCTATCCTGCTCACGGCCCATGACCATCACGAAGGCCCGTGGGGGGACCGGCGTCAGGTTCACGCCTTCCTGCGCGACGGGATCGTGGGTGACGCCGTCCTCCTGCCCGAATATCTGGCCGACCGGCTGCCGCTGGCCGGGCGCGGCATGGCGATCTTTGAGGTGAGCATCACCCGTACGGGCGACCCGGTGCATGAAGTACTGCGCCCGCCCGGCCAGCCCGATGTGGTCAAGACCGGCGCCGAATTGGTAGTTCGTCTGCACCAGTTGCACGACCGGCTCAAAACGATCCGCTTGCCGCACGCCGGCCATGATTCGGCCTTTGTCGGGAAATTCCACGCCGGCGAGATCTACAACCAGTCGCCCACTCTCTGCACACTGGCCGGGACGCGGCGCTGGGTCACACCGGGGAGCGGGGCAGCGGTGCGCGCCGAGTTCGAGCAGTTGCTGGCCGATCTGGCGCAGGAGACGGGCACAGAGATCAGCGCCAATTATGAGTTGCAGGGTGAAGCCTTCCGCATCGACCCGGCGCACCCGGTTGTCCACGCCTTTCAGGGGGCATACACGGCAATCAGCGGCTCTCCACTGCCTTTAGGCGCCAAACCCTTTGTCGACGACGGCAACACCTACGCCGGTCTGGGCGGCATCCCCGCCATCACCCACGGACCGGATGCGAAAGGCGCGCATACGCTCAACGAGGCCGTGCCGGTGGCGGAACTCGTGCGCGTGGCGCAGGTCTATGCGCTGACGGCGATTGGGTTTTGTGGGGGAGGGGCAGAGACTCGAGAGTAGAGACTGGAGAGAGCTATGGGGCGGTTTATTGATCTACGTACAGATTTTGGTTTCAAGCGGCTCTTTGGACAGGAAGACAGCAAGGATATTTTGGCACAGTTCCTCTTTGACGTGTTGGCCCTACCGCATCCGATCCAGGAACTCAGTTTCATTCCGCCTGAGCAACTGCCCCGTTCGCCCGAAGACCGGCGGGGAATCTATGATGTCTACTGCGTTGACACAATGGTCCGTCGCTTTATCGTCGAGATGCAACAAGGGCACCAAGTCAATATCAAGGAGTGTGCGCTCTTCTATAGTACCTTTGCTATCACCTACCAGGCGCAGCGTGGCGCTGATTGGCAGTTCAATCTGCTGCCGGTCTACTGTATTGCGATTCTCGACTTTGTCCTGATCGATGATGACACACGGTATCTACGGCGTATTGAACTACTGGACGTGGAAACCAAGGAGACTTTCTACGAGAAGTTTACGTTGGTCTTTATTGAACTGGCAAAATTTAATCGCCCGCTGTCAGAAACATCACCGGTTGACAAATGGATCTATCTGCTCAAATATATGCCTGAACTTCAGAGCATCCCCGCCGAACTGGCCCAGGAGCCGTTCACGACAGCGTTTGCCGTTGCCGAAGAGGCTGCCTTGTCACCAGAGGAACGCTGGCTTTATGAGGGTAGTCTAAAGCAGGCTCGCGACATCAATGCTCGACTGGCGTCGGCACGCCGTGATGAAAGGATAGCTATCGCACGCTCTATGCTTGCCCGTGGTCTTGAACCACAACTCATTTTGGAATTGACTGGACTGTCCGAGGCTGACTTGAAGCTAATACAAGAACAATTGTAGGTTATATAGCCCAAATCAATTCGAGAGAACCTTTATGAAACTCACCACACGCCAGGAGCAACTGCTCAAACGCACCTTTATCGATTACCAGCAAACAACTGGGTTTCTAGAAAACCCGCTCATCGTCTCGCGCGCCGATGGCCTCTACTACTGGGATACTGAAGGCAAACGCTACATCGACGGCATCGGCGGCATCTTTGTCGCCTCGTTGGGGCACAAACATCCGCGCGTGATGGAGGCGATGCGCAGACAGATGGAGAAGTTGAGCTTTGCGCCCCCCATGCACGGCACCTCCGACGTGACGCTCGACTTTGTGGAGAAGCTGGGCAGCGTCACACCGGGAGATCTCAATTACGTAAAGGCCTACAGCGGCGGCTCCGAATCGGTGGAGTCGGCGCTCAAGTTTGTGCGCCAATACTGGAAACAGGCCGGCCACCCCAACAAGTTCAAGTTTATCAGCCGCTACCAGGGCTATCACGGCGGCACCTTTGGCGCCATGGCAGCCAGCGGCACCGGCAAGCGCAAATCACCCTTTGAACCGCACTTGCCAGGTTTTATCAAGGTCTTCCCGCCCACCTACTATCGCGACCGCTTCGCCACGTGGGAAGAGTGCAACCGCTTTTGCGCCCAGATGGTCGAGGATGTGATCATCCACGAAGACCCCGAAACGGTGGCCGGTTTTATTGTTGAGCCAGTCAGCAACACCGGCGGCATCATCACGCCGACGGACGAGTATTACCAGATCATCCGCGACATCTGCGACCGCCACAACGTGATCCTGATCTTCGACGAGATCATCACCGGCTATGGGCGCACCGGCCACATGTTCGCCGCCCAAACCTTTGGCGTGACACCCGACATCATCTGCGGCGGCAAGGGGCTCTCCAGCGGCGCCATCCCCATGGGGGCGATGGTCGCCCGCGAGGAGATGGGTGACGCCTTCTACGGCCCCGTCGAGGCCGATGTTCACTTTGCCCACGGCCACACCTATGCCGCCAACCCGCTGGCCTGTGCGGTGGGCATCGCCGTCATTGATGAGATTGTCGAGCACCGGCTCGACCAAAAAGCCCAAGAGACCGGGGCTTATCTGGCCGCCAAACTGGAAGATCTGAAACGCCACGGCGTCATCCGCGAGGTGCGCGGCAAAGGGATGTTGCGCGGGGTCGAGTTCTGGCGCGACCCAGAAAGCAAAACCCCCTTCCCCGAACTGGGCAATGCGCTCAAAAAGACCACGCTCCAAAACGGCCTGATCATGCGTGTCGATCCCACCTGGTTTGCCGTCGCCCCGGCGCTCATTGCTAGAAAAGAGGATATCGACGAACTGTGCGACCTCATCGAGCGCAGCCTGCTCGATGCGTTGGAGATGGTTGGGAGTTAAGTAAAAGCGGTACACAGAGGGCACGGAGAGATTTTAGAAGGTTGCTCTCTATACTCTCTATGTCTTCTCGGCGCTCTCTGTGTTCCTGCTGTTTTTACCCTTTTCCATGGAGGAACCATGCTCACCCAGAAACAGATCGACTTCTACAACGAATTTGGCTATCTTGGCCTTCAGGGCGTGTTGAACAAGGACGAGGTGGCGGAACTGCGGCGCGTGACCGATGAGTTTGTCGACAAGTCGCGCACGGTGACGCAGAACGACGCCGTCTTCGACCTGGAGCCGGGCCACACGGCCGATAACCCCCGCCTGCGCCGTCTCAAAGACCCGTACAAACAGCACGAGGTCTACAAGCAGATCCTCCACCACCCCAAGATCCTCGACGCCGTCAGCGCGCTGGTCGGCACCTTTGGGCTGCGTTGCAACGGCAACAAGCTCAACATGAAATATGCCGAATACGGCAGCCCGGTGGAATGGCACCAGGACTGGGCCTTCTATCCGCACACCAACGATGACCTGCTGGCCGTGGGCGTCTGCATCGACCCCATGACCGAAGAGAACGGTGCGCTGTTGGTCATCCCCGGCTCGCACCGGGGGCCGGTGCTCGACCACCATTCCAAGAGCCGCGGCATCTTTGTCGGCGCCGTGACCGATGAAGATTTTACCGCCGAGGGCGCGGTGCCGATCCTGCTCGATGCCGGCGGCATCTCGATCCACCATGTGCGCATCCTCCACGGCTCGGCGCCCAACCTCTCGTCGACGCCGCGGCGGCTGCTGCTCTACCAATACTGCGCCATCGACGCCTGGCCGCTGATGGGCTTTGGCAGTTGGGACGCCTTCAACGCCACCATCGTGCGCGGTGAACCGACCAGTGTTGCCCGCGTCACCGATGTCCCCGTCCGCATGCCCGTGCCCACTGGCGAACGTGGCGGCTCGCTCTATGAAACCCAGATGATGATGGACAAACGCATGTACAAAGTGCCGGGGCTGGAGAAGGCTGGCGCAATGCAGTAGCATAATGCGTAATCCGTGATAGCTGAGTTACGCATCACGCATTACGCATTATGCATTAGATCTTATCCAATGACCGACGAACAATACCAACGAGGAATCGAACAGTTCGCTCACATGGTGGGCGAAGGGCAGATCGACGCCTTGCGCGAGCGGTTCCGGCAGGTGTCGCCTGAGTTCGAGCGCGCCGTGATGGGAATCGTGGGCGGTGAAATCTGGACCCGGCCCAACCTGGATTTGCGGACGCGCAGCCTGGTGAGCGTTGCGGTGCTGGCGGCGCTGGGACGCGCCAATGCGCTGGAGTTGAACATCCGCATGGCGCTCAACAACGGCGCCACCGAGGAGGAGCTCGTGGAGACCTTTTTCCAGGTGGCGATTTATGCCGGATTTGCCGCCGCCTGGGACGGATTGGAAAAGATGCGACGGGTGATCGATCAAACCGCCGATCAGAGACAAGCCGAGGAACCCGATGAACGAAGTTGAGCGGTATCTGTTTGACCTGCAAGGCTACTTGATCCTGGAGGATGTGCTCACACAGGACCAGGTGGCGGAACTGAACCGGCTCGTCGATGTGCAAAACTTGCCGGAGCCGGGCCTGGAGAGTAACAAAGCCCGCTTTGGCAAGTTTCTCACCTGGGGCCAGCCGTTTTGCGATTTGCTCGACCACTCCCGCCTCATGCCGTACCTCAAAGTGATCCTGGGGGACGGTTTCCGTCTGGATCACTATTACGGCATCTACCTGCGCGAGGGGACGGGGCCGCTACCCCTGCACGGCGGCAATACGCCCTACGACCCACCCGAATACTATCATTTTCGCAACGGCCAGATGTACAACGGGCTGACGGTCGTTGCCTGGAACCTGACCGACACTGGCCCGGCGCACGGCGGTTTTTGCTGCATCCCCGGCAGCCACAAGGCGAACTACGCCCTGCCCCAGGAGATCCGCGAGGCCCACTATCAGGCCGGGTGTGTCGTCATTCCCGAAGCCAGGGCGGGATCGCTGGTCATCTTCACCGAGGCGTTGACCCACGGCACGACGCCCTGGTGGGGTAAACACCAACGCCGCTCGCTGCTCTACAAATACAGCCCAGGGCAGCAGTCGTGGGCAAAGACCCACATCCAACCGCCACCGGATGTAGAGTTGACGCCGCGCCAGCGGCTCCTTTTTGAGCCGCCTTACTTCTACCCCCGCGCTTCGCTCTTTGCTGAAGGCGGGTAGGGGCACGAGGTGGTTGGGGCCGGGCTGCCTCCAACCACCTCGTGCCCCTACCGTATAGCTATGTTCTTGCAACAGCCTCAGAGGAGCATGTCATGGCACCAAAGTGGCAGCAGAAGTCACTGAATCTCAAGCCAAACCATACCTGGAATCTCAAGCCAAACCATACCTGGAAGGCCAAGCCGGGCTACCGCATCTTTGTGGCCGACCGAGGCGCGGTGCGGCTGGACTTTCCCGAAAGCTGGGTGGTGAAACCGGCTGCTGACTGCATCCGTTTTCACGATGCCGAGCCACCCAATGACACTTGTGTGCTGGGCGTCTCCTACTTGCGGCTGCCGCCTGATGTGGATTGGAGAGCCTTGCCGCTCACAGAGCTGTTGCAGCAGGCTCTCAATGGTGGCAAACGCAAGCTGCGTCGCCACGGCCAGGTCCATCATCTCCCGCGCCGGGACATCGAGATCGCCTGGATCGAATCGACCTTTATCGACCCTGTAGAAAAACGCGCGGCTTTCTCCTGTATCGCACTGGCACGCGGTTTCAATTTGCAGAGCTTGCTCACCTTTGATTATTGGGTGGAAGACAGGGCGTGCCTCTACCCTATCTGGCAGGAAGTCCTGGGTTCGGTGCAACTAGGGCTGGCAATCAAAGACCCAACCATGGGAGAGACCTTGCACTAGGAATCAGCCAAAGAAAATGGGAGACCCGCGGAGTTTGCACGTGGGCGTGCGAACTCCGCACCAGCATAATTTTTGGCCAGGGACTAGAAGCTATGTCTTTGTCCACTGAGATTTTTGAGCAGATCTTTAGCTCCGTTGTGCCGTCGCTTGTCCTGCAACTGGCTGCCTGGCAGGAAGCAGCGCCCCGTTTTCGTTCTTTTGTCGAAACCTATCGCGACAAAATCCGCAAAAAGGTGCGGGGAGCTCAGGTGGATGGGGGGCTTGACGATGTACTGGCTGAGTTAGCGGTCGCGGCCCTCCTGCTGCGCGACCGCCGTCTGGCCGTTGAGTTTGAGAAGCTCGGCGTTGGGAAAGGGCGGGCACCCGATCTGACCGTTACCTTCAAGACGCACACCCCCTTTCACGTCGAAGTGACACGCCTCCGACCGCCCGAGGCCGATGGAACAGATGAAGTTGATGCGCTCGTGCGCAAAATAGCGAACACGTTCCTCGCCAAGCTCGGCCAGCTTCAGCCGAGCATCATCAATTTGCTGGCGTTTGTAGTAGACGAGCAGAGCGCCAGCACTCACGAAATTCAGGCTGCCGTCGAGGGGTTGCGCAGCCACGCCGTGCAAAAAGATGATCCCTTTTTTGCGCGCCATGGGTTGGTGAACAGCCGTCATTTTCAGCGCCAACAGGCGCGGTTGAGCGGCGTTCTCCTCTGCACCTTCACCCCGCCAGCCGGCCCTCGCCTCACCGCTCTCTGGCTCAACCCGCAGGCCAGACATCCAGTGCCCACAGAATTGAAAAACTTGCTGCGTACGCTTGTCTGAATTTCAGCCTTGTGCTACGCTTATTTAGTTTGCATATTGGCCGGTTTAATTGCTTGGTTAACCGGCGTGCCTGGTGTAAGTCGTTGGGATCATATGTCGCTTGTTGCGCTGAATCTACTGGTTGCGTCGGCTTTTTTACACATGGGGTGGAACCTGCTCATGAAGCAGGCCGGCGACCGTTATATCGTCAGTTGGTGGGCGCTGCTGGTTGGGGCGCTCGGCTTTCTGCCTTTTGCTCTGAGCGCGGGTACGGCGCTGCAACAGGTGTGGGTCTATGCGCTGGTAAGCGCTGCCTTTCAGTTGCTCTACTATCTCATGCTGGGGTTCGCCTATAACAGCGGCGACTTCTCGTTGGTCTATCCCATTGCCCGCGGCACGGCGCCGGTCTTTATTGCACTCTGGGCTGTCCTCTTGCTGCACGAGTCGATACCCTGGACGGGTCTGCTAGGGCTGGCCACGATTGTGTTCGGTATCCTTCTCATTGGGGGTGGCTCATGGCGGGGCTGGTTCGATTGGAAGATACGCCCATCGTTGGGTACGGCCGCTCCTTTTTTGGTTGCTCTCTGCATCTCCGGCTACTCGGTGATCGATGGCGCCGCGGTCAAACAAGCGCCGCCCTTTCCCTATACTGTCTTGAGTTTTGGTCTCAGCGCTCTGCTCTTTACGCCGCTGGTCTGGGCGCGTCATGGCTGGCCGGCGCTTATGGCGGTGGGCCGGCAACAGTGGTGGCGTATCGGGCTGATCGGCGCCTTCACCTATGCGGCGTACGGGCTGGTGCTCACTGCCTACTCGCTCGCACCGGTGAGCTACGTCGGTGCCGTGCGCGAGGTCAGCATCGTGCTGGCTGCGTTGGCGGGCTGGCTCTGGCTGGGTGAATCGTTTGGCCTGGCGCGCACGGTGGGGTCGCTGGTCGTGGTCGCCGGTATCGTCTTGGTGACGGTAGCAGGGTGAGCGGGTTGCGAGTTGCGGGATACGGATTACGCATTACGGATTGTGAATTAAAAATTATCTCAAAATCTCTGTGCTACACTGGTGCTGCCCGGAAGAGTTCCAGAGCCACAACCGATTTTGAGATAGTTTCTTAGGGGAGGGTAATTCCTTCGTCTTTTTATGGAAAACACGGGCGAGATTCTGTTGAGTCTGTTTCTGATGTTGGCGGCGGCCAAGCTGATGGCCGAAGTGTGCGAACGCATCAACCAGCCGGCGGTGGTGGGGGAGATCCTGGCCGGTGTGCTGATTGGGCCGAGCGTGCTGGGCTGGGTGCGCCCCAATGAGATCATCCAGGTGCTGGCCGAGGTGGGGGTGATCTTTCTCCTCTTTAGCGTAGGGCTGGAGACCAAACCCTCGGCGATCCTGCGGGTGGGTGGCCGGGCCACGGTGGTAGCGATCTTGGGCGTGATCCTGCCCTTTGCTGGTGGCTTTTTGCTCATGCACGCCTGGGGGGCGAACACAATCGAGGCGCTCTTTATCGGCACAGCGATGGTCGCCACCTCGGTGGGGATCACCGTGCGGGTGTTGGCAGCTATGGGGGTGCTCGATGCGCCGACCAGCCGTATCATCCTCGGTGCGGCGGTCATCGACGATGTGCTGGGTCTGATGGTGTTGGCAATTGTAGCCAATTCGGCCAAAGGAGCCATCAACTATATTGAGATTCTGGGCACTACTGGGCTCGCGATTGGTTTTACGCTGCTGGTAGCGATCTTTGGCGGGCCGCTCATGAAACGGGGCATCCCTCATGTCCATGCGCTGCGGATGAAAGAACCCGTCTACATCGTCGGGGTGGTGCTCTGTTTGGGGCTGGCTGTGCTAGCCGCCGATATCGGCGTTTCGGCGATCATCGGCGCCTTTCTGGCCGGCATGGCGCTCTCGGAGGCGACCGACGGCAACCACACCGTCCACCTGCAAACCAGCGGGGTAACTGAGTTTCTGGTGCCGTTCTTCCTTGTCAGTGTGGGGATGCAGGTGCAGTTGAGTGCGCTGGCCACACCGGCCGCTCTCTCCCTGGCCGTCCTGATCACCATCCTGGCCGTGCTGACCAAGTTTGTCGGCTGCGGGCTGGGCTCCTGGGGGATCGGGCTGCGGCGCATGATGCAGGTGGGGATCGGGATGGCCCCGCGCGGCGAGGTCGGCATCGTCGTGGCACAGATGGGGTTGAGCCTAGGCGTCATCGGCGCCACCTATTACGGCATCGTTATCTTTATGGCCGTGGCGACCACAATCATCGCCCCGCTCTTTCTACGCCCGCTTTTTGCCACTGAAGCCGCCTATCGGAGCACGATCGATCGACCCGATGCCGGCGGGATCGTAGCGGTGGAGCGGGGAACGTGAAAGAACGTAGAGCGTAGAACGTAGAACGGGTAGAGCCGGCCGTTTTGCGTTCTACGCTCTACGTTCTACGTTGAGGAGGCGCTGATGATCAAACCGGCCAGGCTACAAGCTGGCGCTAGAGTCGCGGCGGTCTCGCTTTCGTAGGGTGGGCCAGGGACCTTTCCGCACCGTTACGAGGCGGGTAAACGCCAGTTAGAAAAGGCAGGATTAGTCTCCTTCTATGGCCCCTCGATCATGGCCGGTTTTGCCGAAAACGGGGGGTGCCCCCCTACATGGTCGAATCGGTACGCAGGACGCTGTTCGCAAGCGACCCAATCGGCGAGATAAAGCCCAACACCGGCGGGTGGACTGTCGAATTTCTGGATTGGGCGGACCCGGCACTCCAGGAGCGTCGGCGCCGGCTCAATCCGTCCACCGGATGGCGCTGGCTTCAGGGAACGGGCGTGCGCCGGGGCCGGTTGATCGGCGGCTGTTTCGAAGTATTGGACTGGCTGCGCGGCACACCGGTCTGGCCTGCCTCCGAAGCGTGGCAAGATGCGATCCTCTTTTTGGAGACTTCGGAAGAGGCGCCATCGCCCCACTGGGTGGCGCGCACGTTGCGCATCCTGGCGGCGCTGGGGATCCTGGCCCAGCTCTCCGGTCTGATCGTTGGCCGGCCCGGCGGACAGATCGCACCGGAAATGTTCGCCGACTATGATGAGGCGATCCGAAGCGTGGTTGTGGGCGAGGAAGGGCTGGTCGATCTGCCCGTCATAACCCAGATGGATTTTGGCCACACCGACCCCATGTTCGTGCTGCCCTACGGCGTCGAGGCCGAGATCGATTGTGAACAGCAACGGTTTGTAATTGTGGAAAACGCTGTGACCGAACCGCTTTCAGGCTGATTCGCGCACGATATTGTCCGCATTACAAAGGGAGAAGCGATCTATGTCCGCCATACCCTCACCCACACCGTATACCTGGCGACCGCTGCGCTATGAGGACCTGCCGGCGCTCCATACGCTGTTGCTGGCGGTCTCCGGCTCGGAGGATCGCGTAGATACGTTGGCCGATATGCAAGGTGGTTTCGAAGATCCCTGGTCTGACGCGGCTGTCGATTCGATCGTCGCCTTTGCTGCGGATGGGCAAATGGCAGCCTACGGGCGTTGTTCGCTCCACCCCGAGCCGGAGCGCGAGGCGGTGGTACATCTCGATTACGAGATCCACCCGGCGCATTGGACGCCGGCGGTGCATGACCGCTTGCTCGATTGGTTGGAAGCGCGCGGGCGTACCCGGCTTGAGGCCGCACCCGCCGGTCTGCCCCACTCCATACGCACCGGTGTCTCTGATGACAAGGTGGCCGAAATTGACCTGCTCGAATGCCACGGCTTTACACCCATTCGCTATTTCTTTCGTATGCGGCGTGCTCTCCACCAGCCCATCGCCGAGCGCCCGCTGCCCGCGGGGGTCCGTCTGCAATGCTACACGCCGGACGATGGCGAGACCATGCGGATTGTCTTCAACGAAGCCTTCAAAGACCACTGGGGCCACGAAGAGGTGTTGCGCGAAGACTGGGAAAAGTGGTTTGTCGGCAGCGACACCTTTCGCTCCGACCTATCGCTGTTGGCCTTTGCCGGCGACAACGCTGTCGGCATCACCTTCTGTACGGTCAACCCAGATGACAACGCCCGCAGCGGGCGCCACGAATGCAACATCCGCGAAGTAGCGGTCCTGCGACCCTGGCGCAAACAGGGCATCGCCTCGGCGCTGATCAGCGAGAGTCTACGTCTCATGCGCGCCGCCGGTCTCGATTATGCCAGCCTGGGGGTGGATACGGCCAACCCGACCAGTGCGCTGGGGGTCTATGAGAAGCTGGGCTTTGTGCCAGTGCGGCGCTTTGTGGTGTATGACAAGAAAGTGGTATAGTGGCCCCATTCAGCAATTGTCTTTGCATCGATGCGTGGATGGGCTATGGCGCTGCTTGGCATGGGGTTGGTTTGGCTCCTGGTTGTGTGGTGGGCATGGCGTCGCCAACAGAAGCTTGAGGAGGGTGCGGCGCTTCACCGCGACCTGCTGACCGGTGGTCTGCTCTTTCTGCTGACGCTGGGCTTCTTCTGGCGCACCCTCAGTGGTGATGTCTACCAGCCGGCTGATGGGGGCGATCTTGTCAGTTTTCTCTTCCCCACCTATCGTTTTGCGGCGGACACGTTGAGCCAGGGGGCGTTGCCCTTGTGGAATCCACACCTGTACGGTGGCGCCCCTTTTGTCAGCGACATCCAGGCCGGTTTTTTGTACCCGCCCAATTTGCTTCTCTTTCTGCTCAACCCTGAGTTTGAATACCGGGTCATGCAGTGGCTTGCCATCGGCCATATCTACTGGGCCGGGCTGGGAATGTACGTCCTGCTGCGCACGCTGCGGTGGGGGGCGTGGGGTCCGGTGAGCCGGCCGGCGGCGCTCTTTGGCGCTCTAGCCTTTCAATTTAGCGACCCCTTGCTGATCCACCTGGGCAACCTCAACCTGATCGCCGTGCTTAGCTGGCTGCCGTGGGTCTTCGCCGCCTACCAGCGGGCGCTGGCCGGGCGGAGCCTGCGCTGGGCGGTGCTGGCCGGGCTGCTCTTTGCCTTCGGCAACTATGCCGGCCATGCGCAGAGTTCGCTGTACATTGGGCTGGCGCTGGTCGTTTATACGGTTGTGTGGGCGGCGGTGGAGATTGGAGACTGGAGACTGGAGATCGGCGCTACGTACGATCAATCTCCAGTCTCCAATCTCCAATCTCTAGTCGTCTCCCTGTTAGTCGCATTTCTGTTGACTGCCCCCATCCTCTTGCCGGCGCTCGAACTGGCGAGGTACACGGCGCGCAGCGAGTTCTCCTACCAGGAGACGGTAAGCTATTCGTTGGCGCCTGCACAGGGGATTGGGCTGGTCACACCCGGCTTTTTTGGTCGTGGCCCGGCGCTGCACTGGGGGCTGTGGGAACGGGTCGAGACCCCTTTCGCCGGGGTGGCAACGTTGATCCTGGCGCTGGCCGGCGTGATCCTCGTGGATGGGGCGACCCGGCGACGGCTCTGGCCCTGGCTGGCGCTGGCATTGGTTGGCTTTCTCACCGCCCTGGGCATCTACGCCATCCTTCACGGCTGGCTTACCCTGTTGCTGCCCGGCTTCGGCCAACTGCGCGCCCCCGCCCGCGCCCTCGCCCTCTGGACCTTTGCCATCTCGGCGCTCGCTGCCGTTGGCTTCGATCACCTTCGTCTTCTCTCCACGAACATCAGATCGGCTACGCCTCCTTCACAATTCACCATTCACAGTTCACCATTCACAATTCTCTCCTTCCTCCTCAAAGCTGGCGCCTTCCTGTTCGCCATCGTCTTCACACCCCTGCTCTACCTGGCGCTGTTGCTCACCCAGCAAGATCCCACCACCTTTTTGCGCGCCTCGGTGGCGGCGCTGGCGATTGCCCTGGCGACGGGCGGCTGGCTGGCAACCTGGGCGCTCATTGCCGCCCGCCGCGCCGGTTGGATCGGCGCGGGCCTCTGGGCCGCATTGCTTATTGGGATACTCTATTTCGACCTGGCAGCGGCAGGCGCCTATACCGACATCAGTCCGGTTGACCCCACGCACGGCTTCCAACACCCAGAGATCGTCAGCTTCCTGCAGAGCGACCCAGGGCTGTTCCGCATCGACAGCGACACCGGCATCGATGACCTGTGGCAACCGGACACGGCCGCGCTCCACGGGCTGGAGGACATCGGCGGCGTCGCCAATCCGATCAATCCCGACAGTCAGTCGACGCTGACGCTTGAGCGGCTTTATGCCGTCAAGGCCTTGATCGATCAGCTCAGCGACTTCGTGCAGAACGCGATGATGACCGACGTCGCCGCGGTCGGCGCTCTGTATGCCGACTGGACCAAGTATGGCGCCGGCGTCACCAACTATCTTTCCGTTCCGGATCTTCCTCTTGATACCAAGGGTGCGACCTTCGAACTGCCGGGCGGCTATATCTCCAACGCCGATCTCTCCAAGTTCCAAGCCATTACCAGCTACAATGACGGCTATTTCCGCGACGGCGTGAAAGAGGCGGTGAAGCATTCCTGGTACGAATACAGCGGCGCCGCCGCCGCGTTGCATCCCTTCGACGGACAGACCGTGCCGAAGTACACGGACTTCCAGGACGACGGCAAATACTCCTGGTGCAAGGCGCCGACCTTCTACGACAAGCGGGCGCAAGTCGGCCCGTTGGCCAACGTGCTGGCGATGTACGCCGCTGGCCACGAGCCGACGCGCCGCCATCTCACCAGGCTGATCGAGATTGCCAGCAAGGTAGCCGGCGCGCCGATTCCGCTCGCGGCCCTGCATTCGACCATCGGCCGGATTGCGGCGCGCGCCGTCCGCTGCGCGGTGCTGCTCGAATCGCTCAACAACCAATGGCAGCTCCTGGTCAACAACATCGCCAAGGGAGATTTCGCCACCTTCAACCGGCCGGTCTTTCCCAAGGGCGAGCAACGCGGCTTCGGTTTCCACGAGGCGCCGCGCGGGGTGCTGTCGCACTGGGTGGTTATTCGCGACGGCAAGATCGCGAATTACCAGGCAGTCGTCCCGAGCACCTGGAATTCCGGCCCGCGCGACCAAAACGACGAAATGGGTCCATACGAGGCGTCGTTGATCGACAATCCTGTCGCCAACCCGGAGTTGCCGCTCGAGGTTCTACGCACGGTGCATTCGTTCGATCCGTGCATCGCCTGCGCCATTCACATGTCCGATTCGGAGCGGCGGCCGATCGTGCAGGTAAAAGCGTTCTAGGACGATGATGCCGAACGTTCTCGTGCTCGGCCTCGGCAATCTGCTGCTTAGCGACGAGGGCGTTGGCGTGCATGCAGTGGAAGCGCTGCGGCGGCACGGCGCTCTTCCGGCCGGGGTGGAGCTCGTTGATGGCGGAACGTCGGGCATGGACCTGCTCGACACGATTGCCGGACGCGATCGCCTGATTGTGGTCGACGCCGTCCGCGCCGACGCCGCGCCCGGCACGGTCGTGCGGCTGTCCGGCGATGCCGTGCAGGCGTTTTTTCGCACCCGCATTTCGCCGCATCAGCTCGGTCTGTGCGAGGTGCTGGCGACGTTATCCTTGACCAATGAGACCCCGCAGCAGGTCGAGATTATCGGCATCGTTCCGGAGGACCTGTCGCTCGGCCTCACGCTGTCGTCGAAGGTGTCGGCCGCCTGCGAGCGCGTCGTCGCCGAGGTGATCAGTGAGCTGCGCTCTTATGGGCTGACCGTGACGGCGAATGCCGCGCCCGCTGCCTCCCCGTCGCCCCGGCACTGAAATGTGCATCGCCATTCCCGCGCGGATCGTGTCG